>JADHTP010000227.1 GCA_016784945.1 Deltaproteobacteria bacterium
CATCTCGGACCCTTGATGAACCAGTCCTCGTGGACATGGACCCTGAGGATGCGCTCGATGGCCTTCCAGGCGGCGTTCGACACGTCCGCCTCGGAAAGGCTTTCGTAGGTGTGGCGACCCAGCGATTCGCTCCGGTAGATCGCCAGACCCCGGCCGCTGTGCCGGATCCGATCTCCCGGGGTCTCTTCCCCGTCCTCCACGCCGAAAAGGCTCCCCATGGGGTTGATGTCCCGGTGACCGCCCACCTCGTCCAGATCGCCCGGGAAATCGCCCGTGGCCAGGAGAACGCCCCCGTCCTCCACGTATCGGATCAGCCCGCGGATGTGGTTGTCCGACAGGGCCCTGACACCCGGGAGCCAGACCACGTCCAGGCCGGACAGATCGCTCTCCGAGACCGTGGAAGTCAGCACGGGCCGGAAGGGAATGCCGAGTTGCACAAGGGTGTGGGCCGCCCCCCGCCATTCCCCGAGGTGCGGTACGAGCGCGCAACTGTCCGACGGGTCCCCGGTCCACCAGGTCGGATCCTCCACCGGCGGCTCGGCCGTCACGAAGGCGCCGCGTCGGCCAAGGGCCTCAGCGTAGTCCACGTAGTCTCGCGTGGGCGAACTGTGCAACAGACCGACCCGGGCCAGACGTCGTCCCCCGGGCAACAGGTCCGGACGGGCCGCTCCGGCCAGGAACCAGCGGCGCCTGAATTCACCGCCGGCACCCTCGGTGAGGGACGTGGTGCGCCCGTCGAAAGGCGACATTCCGGTAGCCAGGATGGCCCCCATTCCCAGGTCGCCTTCGGGTGGGTGAAAGCCGTTTACAAAGGCCAGCGATGGATTGGGCCCGTCGGAAGCCCTGCCGAACTTGAGGGTGGCGATACGGCTGGTGAAGTCCTCGGGACTGGCCCACCGCATGCCGTGGGTGCTCGATACGCTGTCCGTTTCCCACACGCGCCCGAAACGGTCCGCGGGAACGATGAACGTTCCGTCCAGGCCGTGTTCGGTGGCGTCGAGGTGGTCCATCACGGGGTCCTGAAGCCAGACCCAGGTGTCCGGATGGACCGCGTGGAGTCCACGGACCAGGTCGCTCACGAAATCCGCCAGGGTCACGTGGCGCCAGTGGACCCACGATCGGAACACGGGGCTGTTGATGTCCGCCTCCCTCGGACTGACCGTTAAGTCGGGACCACTGATCCCCCGTTGGCGCGACCATCTTGAAAAGGCCTCGGAACAGTGACGGCAGGTGCACGGCCAGGGGGCGCCGTCCCCCAGGAAGAGAGGAGGATCCAGCCATAGGGCGTCGACTCCCGTGTCGGCCAGCCGGATGGCTCTCGATCGGACCACGTGGCGATAGGGGCCGTTGGGGCACATCCAGGCGACCAGGGAGTCGCGGTCCTCGCCCCGATTCACGTTGGGCCGGCCGTTCATGCCCGTCTGCACGCCGGAAAGGGGGGGATGCAGGGGCCCCACCACTTCCAGCGTAGGAAAGCGGACGGCCACCCGGAGTCCCAGTCCGTGTGCCGTGCAGACGGCCCGGTTCAGGAAACGGGCTGCACGGGTGAAGCCGTCGGGCTGAAGAAACCTTTCGAAGAGTCCGGTGAACAGGGCGACCGACGCGTTGGCCGTCCGGAGTCCCGCCAGGCGATCGCGCACTTCCCGGTCCCCCATCCCGAGGTCCAGAGCCACGGCGGCCACCCGCGCGTGGGTCGCCCAGGAATCATCGACGGCGGTGAGGAGAGGGCAGGGCGCATGGGGAGGAGGACCCTCGGTCACGGAAACGGGATCGGGCGCGGTCGGTCTGCAGGCAAAGAGAAGGATTGCCAACAGTGGCGACCACGTGGACGGGATGTGACGGCTGCCGAATTTCACGGGTCAGTCCGTTGGGCTGTACGGGGGGGGGCGTTCGGGAGGCCGTCCTACTCGGAGGCGGATTCCCAGGGACAGAGACCGGTCGTCGTGTCAGGGCACACGCCGTAGAAATCCACGGTCAGGGTGTACGGGAAGCAGGACTCCATTTCGGACTGCTTCGCCATCACCTGGATGTACAGTTTTTCACTGTCGTCGAAACCCAGCATTCCGGGCCATCCGATGCCCACGAACTCGGGATTCTGGCCTGCTTCCACGCTTTCGAAAATGCCGTTGACTCCGTCGCAGTCCCCGGTCAGGACCGTCAGGTCGTAATCCACGCCCTGGGGGATTCCGGTCAGCGTGATCTGGGCGATGTAGCAGGGATCGGACAAGCCGGGCTCCCAGCAGGGCGGAATGATGTCGGAGATCTCCAAGGCGTCGATGCTGTACCAGTCCACGTCCGAGCCCGTGTAGATGGTCCCCTGGAATTCCAGGACACCGGCGTTTTCCTTGGCCTCGCCCAGGTCCCGGGCCAGTGCGCAGGTCTCGTTGTTCTCCCAGTCGTCGGCGTCCAGACCGTCATCCACGAGGTCGTTGCAGTCGTTGTCGAACCCGTCGCAGACCTCGTCCGAGGGCACGGGCGCCGTGCAGTTGACCCAGTCGCCGCCTTCACAGACTTCCTTGCCGGTCCCGCATGCGGTCTGGCAGTCCTGGGTCAGTCCCTCGTCGGTCTGACCGTCACAGTTGTCGTCCTGGTTGTTGCACATTTCGTTCGCCGGGCCCACGTATCCGGCGCCGCCGCAAGGGCCCCAGGTGCCGGCTTCGCAGTTCTGGACGCCGGGCATGCACTCGCCTTCGTCGGTACCACAAGCCTTGGCGTCGGGAACCGTACAACTGCACGAAATGCCGTCATCGGCCTGCCCGTTGCAGTCGTTGTCCTTGCCGTCGCAGACTTCGTCCTGGACGGCGGGGGCCGAACAGTCCTTCCACTGGCCGCCCACGCACTTTTCGATGCCCTGTCCACAGGCGGTATTGCACTCCTGGATCAGGCCTTCGTCGGTCTGCCCGTCGCAGGTGTTGTCCTTGCCGTCACAGGTTTCCGCCGAGGCCCCCTCGAAGGGATTGCAGGGCATGAGCACGCCGTTTTCGCACTTGGGGCTGTTGTGGGCGCATTCGCCCTCGCCGCAGGTGTTGTCGCCCAGTTCCTCGTCGATCTGGCCGTCGCAGTCGTCGTCCTTCCCGTTGCACTCTTCTGCGGGAGGCTGGCAGGTGCCCCAGTTCCCGTTGGTGCAGGTCATGGTTCCCTTGCTGTCGCAGACCGTTGTGCAGGGCGCCTGGTCCCCGTCGCCGCACAGCGCCGCGCAGGTCGACCAGGCCCCGTTCTGGCACACCATCGTGCCCTGGTCGTTTTCCGTGGTCGTGCAGTCCTGCTGCTCGCCGTCGGTGCAGAGAGAACCCGTGTCGGTATAGGCGTCGGAACCACCGGAGCCGTCGCCGCCACAGGCCGCCAGCGCGGCGAAAGCCGCCAGAATAACGATATTTCTCAAGATCTTCATCGCGTCCTCCCGTTGTAGCCGCGCGTTCCTATCATTTGTATGATCGGGAGTCAAGGCAGGGGGGCGACCCACCCGGGGCAAACGCATCTGATCTGTGGTCGTGATCGTGGCCGTGGACGCTTTGGCCAACCTTTGTCAACATCGAGACGATCCGTAAGCCAATATGTCAGCACCTTTCGTCCACGTTCACGATCACGTTCACGTTGTCTATCGGTCGTGCGTAGCTTCTGTTTCAACATTTTGATGCGTTTGCCCTGGGTAGCCCTGAGGAGCGCTGGACCTGGGACGGCAGGCTGCGATAGAGTATTGCCCGTGATAAGTGAAGGGGTGGTGTGGACATGGGTTTCGTACGTCCTGGATTGGCAGTCCTCGTGGTGGGTGGTGTTCTGACGATGGCCGGATGCGGGAGTTCGGGTGACGGGGATCCGGACGTCACCGTGTCGGGACTTGGCCTCGTCTTTCCCGAGGGGACGGGACAGGTCCTTTGCGGCGGGCGGGTCTTCGACTGTGCCGACTACGGGGGGCGCTGCCTCCTGGATCTCGACGCCGGCGCCCAGGGTTGGGACTCCCAGGTGGTGCTGTGCCAGGCGGCCTCGGAAACGCCCCTGACGGCCCCGGTCATTCCCCTGGCCTTCAAGGGCGGCATTCCGCTGTGGACACCCAACCTCGATGCCGCGAACCTGGTGATTGCCGACAACCGCTCCATGGCCGTGTCCATGACGTTCCTGTCGCCCCACCTTCTGACCACCAGTCCCGAGAGGGCCCGTTTCCTCCTGGATATGGTGGACGGATCACCGTACCTGGACGGGTTGGTTTCCGCCGTGGCGGGGGCCGACGAAGGCGCCATGGCCGAGGCCCTTCCACGGGTGGTGGCGGACGTGCTGGCCCAGTCGGGACTGGAGGCCGCGCTGGTCCACGGCATGGACGTGTCCCACGTGGACATCGAGGTGCCTGGCGGCAACCTGGGCCTGTCGGGTGTTCCCGGCAACCCCGTTGATTTCCTGTGCCGGGTGTCCGAGGTCGATCCCTGCAATCTGGGTTCCGAGGCGGCGTTCAACGGCGCCGACCGGTTCGTCCACCTGGACGGGACCGAGCAGTGGCGCATCTGGGTCCCGGCCAACAGTTACTTCAAGAACCTGATGCTGATCTCCAAGGCCCTGGGCGCGTTCTGGAAGCTGATCCTCCCCGAGCCTGGAGAGGCGCCGCCGGAGCACGTGCTTTCCCCGTATGCGGTCTACGACGTCCAGTGTTTCAGCGGATCCTTCGGCGGCGGAGCAGACGAAAGGGACGCCGACTGGGCCTTCATCGGGGCCGAGCCGGGCGCCGTGTCATTCCACAACCTGGCCAGGGCGGGGAACCTGGTGGCCCTGTCGACGGAGACCCTGGGCCTTTTCATGGATTTCGGGATCGTGGAACCGTCGGACGTCTACAAGACCATCTCGGGATGCGCCCTGAAGTCCATGGGCGGGGGCATGGAACTGTCGGCGGGTCTGACCCTTGACGACATGATGGGCCTGGTCTGGGACGTGCAGTGGTGCGTGGTGGAATCCCTGGTGAAGAAGCAGGCCAACAAGGGCGTGATGGCCGTGGCTGGCTTTGTCCTGGGGAACCTGCTGGATAAGGTGAAACTGGTCCAGAAGGTGGGCAAGGCCGGTGTGGCGCTGGATCGCCTGCTGGGAATGACGGTCACGGTGTCTCCCCTGGAACGGGCGCTGGTCGAACACGACGTGGACTTCCTGTCATGCTCACCCTGCAGCAGTCCCTGCGAGATCAAGGGCGCGCGCGATTGCACGGACGACCTTCATTTCAAGGAGTGCGTGGCCTCGGAAGAGGATGGGGGCTGCCTCCAGTGGTCCGTGAAACCCTGCGGCACGTCCCAGGTCTGCCAGGGGGACGGGCTGTGCCTGGAATGCGGGGCGGAGAACCAGCCCTGCTGCCAGGCGGGCGCCTGCCTGGACGGCCTGACCTGCCTGGACGGGACCTGTGGCAAGGGGTGCCTGGAAGACTGCCCCTACGCCGGGAAGAAGGAGTGCGTGTCG
>JADHTP010000228.1 GCA_016784945.1 Deltaproteobacteria bacterium
TACCGTCCAGGTAGTGGTGGATCAGCGTCTCCAGGACCCGTTTCTGAACCGCCGGGGACGCCCCCGCGGCCCGACGCGCCACCTGCCTGAAGAAATCCGCCTCCTGTTCTGACGTCGACGGAGCCCCTTCCATCCGCCGGCGCTCGTGGTACAGGACGTCGCCGATGACCTCGTGCACGCCGTCGGCAAATCGATCGTCGCAATCCTGGAGCACCCGTCGAAGGGTTTGCGACCTCAACGTCGCACGGTCTTCGGACAACATCTCCAGCATGGATCTCCGCCTCTCGATTCGTACCGGTCTTTCGGCCCTGCCTATCAGAACCCGTCCCGGGATGTCAACGTTCCATTGCCCCCCCCCGAAGGACCCCACCCGCCCGTCCAGCAGGAGACCGTTTAAAGGGGCTTTGCAAGGGCCCTCGAAGGGAACCGTCAAAATACCCCACAATCGCTTTACTGGCAGCCATTTTCATGGTAAGTTTCGTCCGGCTTTTCACGGTACCTTTTTTCGTAGAGGCAGATAAGATGACCACGGACGAGCAGGGCACGATTCTACCCCTTGCGGACCTCAACGGTTCCGGCAGCTACGACGCCGATCGCATCAAGCTTCTGAAGGGTCTTGAGGCCGTTCGGACCCGCCCAGGCATGTATATCGGTGATACGGACGACGGCTCCGGTCTGCACCACATGGTGTTCGAGGTGGTGGACAATTCCATCGACGAGGCCCTTGCCGGAGCCTGCACCAAGGTGACCATCGCCATCCACAACGACCAGACGGTGACCATAGAGGATGACGGACGGGGCATTCCCGTGGGCATGCACTCGGAGACGGGCCGTTCCGCCGCCGAAGTCGTCATGACCGAGCTTCACGCGGGCGGCAAGTTCGACCACGACAGCTACAAGGTGTCGGGTGGCCTGCACGGCGTGGGCGTGTCCGTGGTCAACGCCCTGTCCGAATCGCTCCGCCTGGAGGTCCGCCGGGACGGGGGCGTCTGGGTCCAGGAATACGACAAGGGCATCCCGAAGGCGCCCATGCGCAAGGTCGGCAAGTCCGGTCGCACGGGGACCCTGGTCACCTTCAAGCCCGATCCCGATGTCTTTGCCAAGACCATCTTTTCTTTCGACATCCTGTCGCAACGTCTTCGCGAACTGAGCTACCTCAATCCTGGTCTGTCCATCATTATCGAAGACGAGCGGGACGAGGGGCGCAAGCACAGTTTCCACTTCGAGGGCGGCATCGTCTCCTTCGTGGAGCACCTGAACCGGCACAAGACCATCATCCACCCCCAGCCTGTTTTCATCAAGGCGTCACGTCCCGAGGCGGACGTGGAGGCTGCCCTCCAGTGGAACGACGGGTTCCAGGAAACCATGTTCTGCTTCACCAACACCATCCATAACCGGGACGGCGGGACCCATGTTGCCGGCTTCCGCGCGGCGTTGACCCGCACCATCAACAACTATGCCGAATCCGAAAGCCTGTACAAGAACTACAAGGGCACCCTGGCGGGGGACGACGTGCGTGAAGGTCTCACCGTGGTCCTGTCGGTGAAGTGTCACGACCCCAAGTTCTCGTCCCAGACCAAGGACAAACTGGTGTCCTCCGAGGTGCGCGGCGCCGTGGAAAGCGCCGTGGGCGAGGGACTGGCCGATTTCTTCGAACGGAATCCGCAGATCGCCCGATCCATCGTGGGCAAGACCCTGGATGCCGCCCGTGCCCGGGATGCGGCCCGCCGCGCCCGCGAGATGGTGCGACGCAAGGGTGTCCTGGACGGGGCATCCCTGCCCGGCAAGCTGGCGGACTGCCAGGAAAGAGATCCGGCCAAGGCCGAAATCTTCATCGTCGAGGGTGATTCAGCCGGCGGTTCCGCCAAGCAGGGCCGGGATCGGGCCACCCAGGCCATCCTTCCCCTGAGAGGCAAGATCCTCAACGTGGAGAAATCCCGCTTCGACAAGATGCTGGAAAGCCAGGAGATCGTGACCCTTATTACGGCTCTGGGCACCGGCATAGGACCGGATTCCTTCGACATCGACAAGCTTCGCTATCACAAGATCGTCATCATGACCGATGCCGACGTGGACGGGCTCCACATCCGGACGCTTCTTCTGACGTTCTTCTTCCGGCAGATGCCCGAGGTCATCCAGCGAGGCTACCTGTACATTGCCCAGCCCCCGCTGTTCAAGGTGAAACGGGGCCGCAAGGAAGTCTATCAGAAGGACGAAAAGGCCTTGATGGACTTCGTCATCAGCAACGGGGCTTCCGGTCTCAGCCTGCAGCCCGCCGGCGACCTGGTGCCCTGGACGGCCCGTGACATGAAGGCCTACCTCCTGAAGGTCCAGTCTTCGGACCGGCTCTGCGAAAGCATTGATCGGCGCGTGGATTCCCGTGTCTTCCAGGCCTGTTTCTACGAGGACGACCTGGAATTCGAGCAGATGCAGTCCGCCAAGGGTCTCAAGGCCCTGCAGAAGCGCATCAAGTCCTACATGGAAGAGTTCCACCCCGATTCCGTGCCCCTTGAAATGTCTTCCGAGCTGGACGAGGAATACGACGCCCGCCGGCTGGTAGTCGTCAGCCGCCGGAACGGACTCCCGGTGCGGACCAACGTGGGTTACAGGAGCCTCATTCGCCCGGACGTCAAGGAACTGCGACGGATCTACGCGGAACTTCGTCGCCTGGGTTCCTGGCCCTACCAGCTCACCGTGGACGACGAGGAGCGCACCATCAAGCTGCCCGCCGAGCTGTTGGATCTGGTCCTTACCCGCGGTCAGAAGGGACTATCCATCCAGCGGTACAAGGGTCTTGGTGAAATGAATCCCGACCAATTGTGGGATACCACCATGAACGTCGAAACAAGGTCCTTGCTGAAGGTCAACGTGGAGGATCTCGTCAATGCTGGCGAGACCTTCACCCTCCTCATGGGCGACCTCGTTGAACCCCGGCGTGAGTTCATCACCAGCAATGCTCTCTCGGTCCGGAACCTCGACGTCTGACGTTTTGGAACCGACCATTCGGATATGGGATTGCCCGCGCAAGACCAACCCTACGTCGAGCAGGTGGAAGCGTTCTTCGTGTCCACCATCCGCAAGGGACTCATGCTTCGGGCCGCCGACGTGGAGGTCATCCGCGACTGGCAGGCCCGCCAGGTGCCCCTGGAAGTCGTACGCCGGGGCATCATCGCAGGTGTGAGGGAGTTCCTCCTTTCGTCCGATCCCAATGAGCCCATTCCCGCGACTCTCAAGTACTACCGAACCCGTGTCGAATCGGAATACGAGGTCCACCAACGGGCCGTGGAGAGGGGACTGATCTTCGGCACTTCCATGGATGCCGCTGCCGTCCCTGACCTCCTGGACCGGGCGAAGGACCTGCTGCAGAAATGGACGGCCGACGAGGCGATCGCCACCCGGAAAGCGGTCTTTGAAGGCGCCCTTGCCCGATTAGGCTCCGCCGACGAGGACGAAAGCACGCTGGCTCTGCTGGAATCCCTTGACGAGTTCATTGCCCAGGCCCTCATCGAAACCGCGCCCGGCCCCACCGCGGACCGAATCCGTCGGCGCATCGAGCAGGGCCTGCAGGATGCCGTTTCCAGGGGGCTCGGGCGCACCGCCATGGACGACGTGGAAAGATCCGCGGTGCTCGAATCCGTGGCCGAGGAATTCGGCTACCTGGGCCTTGTAAAGACGCTTGTAGACACGGCGGCGTAGATGTTAAATGAGACCATGGCCTGTAAGTCCTGCAACAAGACCGGTTACGTGACCTTTGCGGGGACGGAAAAGGCCTGTGCCCGTCCCTGCGACTGCATGACGCCCTGTCCCGTTTGTGGTGACAGCGGCTATGTGCTGAAAGACAGCGATGACGAGGCGGCCACCATGTCGCCCTGTGAATGCCGCGTTCTTCGCCGGCGTATCGCACTTTTCAACGCCGCCGGACTCCCGGCCGCCATGCACGACCGGACACTCGAGTCTTTCAAGGTCCCGAGGAACGCACCGGGAAACCTGAACGACGTTCACGTTCACCTGAAACGGTACCGCACATCCTACAGCGCCCCGGCCGTCAAGGGCCTCCTCCTGAGCGGTCCCCCCGGCACGGGCAAGACCCACCTCATTTGCGCCCTTTTGCGTCATTTCACCCTGGAAATGGGCATCGCGGCCCGTTTCATCGACTTCTTCCACCTGCTGTCCATCCTTCGTTCGTCGTACTCGGAAAGTTGTTCCGAAGAGGAGATCCTCGGCCCGCTGGTGGAAGTGGAGGTCCTGGCCATCGACGAACTGGGCAAGGGCCGGGCCACGGACTGGGAGGTATCGGTGGTGGACCAGTTGGTGAGCCGCCGATACAACACGGGCCGCACGGTGCTCGCCACGACCAACTACGAGATGGAATCCGCGCCCTCGGGGCCCGGCGACCGGGGTAATTCCCGCACCGCACTGTCCGAACGGGTGGGCGAAAGGGTCTTTTCGCGTCTGGTGGAGATGTGCCAGTTCACCTCGGTGAAAGGGCCGGACTACCGCAAGAGGAACAACAAGTAGCGGCATCGATGGTCTATGGTCGATCATAGGTATCAGATCCCTGTCCGAGATCCCCAACCATCAACCACGGACCATTACCCATGGACCATTGACTGTCCCTACAGCTCTTTCCTGCCGCGCAGGGCCCGCATGAGGGTGACTGCGTCCAGGAACTCGATGCTGCTGCCCATGGGAATCCCCGTAGCAGGGCGTGTGACCTTCACAGGCAGTCCCTCCAGCATCTTTCTAACGTAGAGCGCCGTGGTCTCGCCTTCCGCGTCGGCACCCGTGGCGAGGATGACCTCCCGGACGTCCCCGTCCGAGACCCGCTGGACGATCTCCCCTATCCTCAGTTTTTTCGGAGTGATGCCGCGCAGGGCGGATATGGCGCCGCCCAGCACATGATAGAGGCCCTGGAAGTCCCCGACCTTTTCCAGCGCCAGCACGACCGCCACGCCTTCCACCACGCAGATCTGATGACCGTCCCGCGCAGGATCACTGCAGAAGTCGCACAGGTCCCCATCCGACACGAATCCGCACACTGAACAGGGCTTCACGTCCTCGGCCAGCCGATACAGGGTTTCCCCCAATGCCCGTACGCCCTCCGGAGATCGTTTCATCAGGTTCAGGACGTACCGCATGGCGGTCTTTTCGCCCACACCCGAGAGTTTTCTCAATTCATTGATGAGATTGATGACGGGTTCGGGCAGGGGACGCGACATGGGATGGGCCTACTCCTCTTTCTTGATTTCCACCACATCGCCACCGAAGGTTCCAAGGGCCTTGTCCACCACGGGCAACTGTTTGAACAGGTCCAGCATCTCCCTGTCGGTTTTCTGTTCCTTGGGTTTCGGGGATTCTTCGACAGGCGTCGCTGTGGGGGCGGG
>JADHTP010000229.1 GCA_016784945.1 Deltaproteobacteria bacterium
ACCGACCCCTGTCATTCCAGGAATTCGACCAGCGTCGGGGCCTCACGGTGTACGTGTCGGCCACTCCGGGCGAACACGAACTGGCACTCGCGGGGGACGGGGGCGTGGCCGAGATGATCGTCCGGCCAACGGGCCTGGTGGATCCCGAGATCATGGTTCGGCCCGCGACCCACCAGGTGGACGACCTGCTGGACGAGGCCCGCCTGCACGTGGACAGGGGAAACAGGGTCCTGGTCACCACGCTGACCAAGCGCATGGCCGAACACCTGACGGAGTACCTTGCGGAGGCGGGTGTGCGGGTCAGGTACCTTCACTCCGATATCGACACCCTGGAGCGTATCGAGATCATCCGGGACCTGCGCATGGGTGTCTTCGACGTGCTGGTGGGCATCAACCTGCTGCGCGAAGGGCTGGACCTGCCCGAGGTGTCCCTGGTGGCCATCCTGGACGCGGACAAGGAAGGCTACCTCCGCAGCGAACGTTCCCTGATTCAGACATTCGGCAGGGCATCCAGGAACGTGGCCGGCACGGTCATCCTGTACGCGGACAAGGTGACGAAGTCCATGAAGGGCGCCATGGACGAGACCAGCCGCAGACGCGCCAAGCAGTTGGAGTTCAACCGGGAAAACGGCATCGAGCCGAAATCCGTGGAACGCCGGATCTACTGGGTCGAGGAAGCCGAGGAGGCTGCACGGAAGGCGGGTCTGAAAAACCCGTCGGAACTGCGTGAGGCGGTGCGGGACCCCTACGAGACGGGCAAGCTTATCGGCCGGTTGCGCAAGGAGATGAAAGAGGCGGCCGGCCGCCTGGAATTCGAAAAGGCTGCCGAGATCCGGGACCGGATACGGTCACTTCGGGCTGTCATCGGAAACACGTAGGGAGTGAGCTTTGTAGAGCTGGCCTACCCAGGCCGGCTATAGGCGCGCGTTGGTTCGCGCGCCCTACAATCGCACCTGCTTGAGCAGTTCCACTGCGGCCAGCAGGCGCTGGGTGACGGCCGCACGTCCCAGGGCCTCCATGGTCTCGAACAGGGGGGGGGTCGCCTTTCGGCCGGTCACGGCGATGCGCACCGCCATGAACAGTTCGCCGATCTTGATGTCTTTCTCTTCGCAGTAACCCTTGAGGAATTCTTCCAGTGGCTCCGCGGCGAATTCCACGCCGTCCATTTCCTTGACGCATTTCTTCAGAAGGGTTGCCATTTCCGCCGGTGTGCGGGTCTTGAGGCCCTTCACCATGAGTTCCATGGGTATGGGAAGTTTGTGCAACGTGAAGTAGGTGACCTTGTCCGGAAACTCGCCCAGGCTGTCGATGCGCTCGCGGATGAGGGGCACCAGTCGTTCCACGGCCTCCTGGGAAAACAGGGACTCCCGCAACCGTGAAGCCAGTTCCGGTACGGCCATGTCGCGGATCCGGACGCCATTGAGCCACAGCAGCTTGTCCACGTCGAATACGGGGCCGCCCAGGCTCACCCGATCGAAGGAGAATTCCTGGATGAACTCTTCCAGGTCGAACACCTCGCGATCGTCCCCCAGGCTGTGCCCCAGCATCCCCAGGAAGTTCAGCATGGACTCGGGCAGGATGCCGATCTGGCGATAGTAGTTCAGCGCCACCGGGTTCTTGCGCTTGCTGATCTTCGACTTGTCCTTGTTGCGCAGCAGGGGCAGGTGCACGAACACCGGCGGTTCCCAGCCGAAAGCCTGGTAGAGCACCACGTGCTTGGGCGTCGAGTTGATCCATTCTTCGGCCCGGATCACGTGGGTGATTTCCATCAGGTGGTCGTCCACCACGTTGGCCAGGTGATAGGTGGGGAATCCGTCGGACTTCATCAGGATCTGGTCGTCGATCTGATCGTTGGCGTAGGAGACCTCGCCCCGGAGACGGTCGGTGAATCCCGTTTCACCCTCCAGGGGCATGGCCAGCCGGATGGTGTGAGGCTCCCCGGCATCCATCCGTCGCCGCGCCTCATCGGGCTCGATTCGACGGCAGGTCCCGTCATAGCCCTTGTTCTTCTTCTGTTCGCGCTGACGCTTCCTTATGGAGCCAAGCTCCTCCGGGGTGCAGAAGCAGGGATAGGCGGACCCGTTGTCCAGCAACGTGCGAATATGCTCGCGGTACAGGTCCGATCTCTCGGACTGCCGATAGGGCCCGTAGTCACCACCCTTGTCCGGACCCTCGTCCCATTCCAGACCCACCCATCTCAGGGAGTCGAGGATGGCCGCCTCGCTTTCGGGCGTGGACCGTTCCCGGTCGGTGTCCTCGATTCGCAGGACGAATCGTCCCCCGTTCTTGCGGGCAAAGGCAAAGTTGATCAGGCCCACGTAGGCTGTCCCCACGTGGGGGTCTCCCGTGGGGCTCGGTGCGATCCGCACTCTCACCGGCTTCTTGTCAGTCATTCCATTTCCTTTTGGATGGATCGGGCCGGGTCAGACATCCTCGGCCACCAGGTCCCTGACCAGCCCGGCACTGTGTTCGTGTCCCAGGCGCGCGGACTTCACGATGATCATCAGGTCCCGGACGGCGCGGTCCAGTTCGTCGTTGACCACGATATGGCCGTATTCGTGGGCCACGGAGATCTCGACCCGGGCGTTCCGGATGCGTTCGGCCAGGTCGGCCGGCAGGTCGGTCCCACGGCCCGAAAGCCTTTCGCGGGCCACGGCCAGGCTCGGGGGCAACACGAAGACGCTGGTGGCGTCGGGATACAGCCTCATGAGGGACCTTCCGCCGTGGTAGTCCACGTCGAAGACGACATCCTTTCCCGAGGTCCGGAGCCTTTCGATCTCGGCGCGGCTGGTTCCGTAGAAACGCCCCTCGTAGACCTCGGCCCACTCCGCGAATTCGCCGTCTTCAGCCATCTCACGGAACCGGTCACCCGTCACGAAGTAGTAGTGCTCGCCGTCCACCTCGCCCTTGCGCGGTTCCCTCGTGGTGTGGGACACGGCGAAGGCACAGTCATTGTCGATTTCCGTGAGCCGGTTGATGAGGGTGGTCTTGCCCACGCCCGAAGGCGCGCTGACGATGTAGAGGATGCCGCTCATTGGCCACCTTTAAGTGACGGGCGCATCCTAGCCCGACGCAGGGTGGATTTCAAGACTCTACAGGTAGTGTCCACCGGCAACCTTGGGCACCCAGGCCTGCTGGGAAAGGGCGCAGAGTCTTCCCCACTTGTCATCGGTGATCCACTTGGTGCCCGGGATGTATTCCAGCGTGCCCGAACAGCTGCGTTCCGAGGCCCCGTCACAACCGGCGGGGCCACCACCACCATCCACGCAGTTGATTGAGGGGTCGATTTCCTGGAGCTGGATCTCCGGGTCCACACCGTTCTGCCATACGCAGAGGTGGTACAGCTCGAACATGGCCGGATTCTGCTGCCCGAACCCGATCTTCTGGACGTCGCAGGGCTGGCAGGTGTAGGTTTCGTCGCAGAAATCGCCCTTCAGCATGTGGGCACACTCGCAGTCCGCCAGGCACTGCGTGCAGGTACCCAGGAGAGCGTTGCACCCGTCCAAGCAGTCCATGACCACGCAGGGATTGGGCACGCACCCGCCCATGACCTGCCCGCAGGAATTCTTGTCCTGGCAGAAGCGCATCTCGGGATTGCACACGTGATCGAGCCCGCAGTCGCCCACGGCACCGCAGGGGTCCGGCGGGGGTATGGGCTGTTTGCAGGTCCCCTTGAAGGGATCGCAGATGTAGCCTTCCTTACAGTTCTTGCCCGCGGCTTCCAGGGCCTCCGGTCGGCACAGGTCCGGGACGCACCGGCGGGCCCCCGGTTCGCAGACCTCGTGTACCGCGCAGTCGGCCGAATCATGGCATTCGCACTGGGACGCATATTCGCTCTTGCCAATGACGGCGGAGGTCCAGTCGCCCGGCATGTCCATGCAGAAGATGTCGGTGAAGTGACAGGTCCGGATGTTCATGTACCGGTGGCCATCGAAACCCACCACCGTGGTCCCCTGGTCCAGGGGCTTGACGGCCTCGCCGCTGGACATCCCGCCGTGCATCCTCAATTCCACCGGCGGATAGGTGGCGGCCCCGCACTCCACGGGCGCCGGCGGACATTCCGTGTACACCTGGACGGCCGAGGGACAGGGGTTCAACTTTTCGCACTCGTGCCAGGGCGGGTCCCCGGTCCGGGCCGCGTCGTGCAGGAAGAACAGGGGGTTGCCCGTCCCGCCACCCACGATCGCCTCCCACACCACGAACACCAGGTTCCTGTGCTCGAATCCCTGTTCGTGTCGCCCGAAAAGGAACACCGTCTGGCCCACGGCCACGGGGATTTCGTAGTTGTCAGGCAGGGCGGAGTTGACCACCACGGTGCCCGCCCTTCCCTTCAGGGTGAAGGTGACGTCCTGGTTCTTCGCGCCGCTGGGCGCCGTGTACCGGATGGCCGTGACCACGGCCTCTTCGAAGACGCCCGTGATCGATGTGTCCTCCTGGTCGATGGTTTCCAGGCCCGACACGGTGAAGTCCGTCCACTCGGACAAGGGCTGTTTCGGGGTGCAGGGGCCCGTTTCCACGGGAACGTCACCGCCCCCTTCATCGGTGTGCGGCAACTCGGCGTCGCCCGGGACGTCCGCCGGGGTCATCTCCTGTCCGGCGTCCTGGGGATTCGGCACGTCGATCCCCGTACCGGGATCCGCCGCCAGGTCCAGTCCCTTGTCCGTCGTCACCGCGTCGGCGATGCCCTCGTCCGTGGCGCCCGTCCCGTCCCCGCCGCACGCGATGGCCAGGGGAACCGTGATCGGAACCAGCAACGCAACCAGTCGTCCGTGTGTCTTCACGAATCTGTCCTCCCGATGAATCCGAGCACGGACAGTCTACCCAATCAGACCTCGTTTAATCCATAGACCCGATCAGCCCCGACCAAATTCCAGTCCGTTGCCGCCTCTCTCCCGCAGGCTGACAAATCCGTCGATTGCCACGATCACGTGGTCCAGGACACGGATTCCCAGGCTCTGCGCGGCCTCCAGGAGACGGGCCGTGAACCGCACGTCCTCCTGGCTGGGCGTGGGGTCGCCCGACGGGTGGTTGTGGACGAACACCACGCGGGTGGCCCCTTCCTTTATCAGCAGGGTATAGACCTGTCGCGGGGTCAGGTTCACGCCGCTTTCCCAACCCCTGGCCACCTCCCATTCACCGATCACCCGGTTCCTGCCGTTCAAAGCAATGGCCAGGAACACTTCGTCCTTTTCGTGGGACAGGTAAGCGCATCGCTTCCCCACGTCGGCCGCCGTCTGCAGTACCTCGGTCCGGTCCCTCTGCCGCATGGCGCGCCGTCCCAGTTCGGCGGCTGCCACGACCCGGCAGGCCTTGGCGACCCCCAGTCCCCGGATGGCGGCCAGTTCACCGGCCCGCCTTTCCTGAATACCTTTCAGGGTCCCGT
>JADHTP010000230.1 GCA_016784945.1 Deltaproteobacteria bacterium
TCGTGATCCATTGGAACTCGCCCCCTCGGGGGCGGCCCTCCGGGCCCATTCGGACCATCAATCGCTAAGGCGATTGAGGACTCTCCCGGGGACTTCGTCCCCTCACTGCTCCATGCGACAACTACCCTGACACAGGGGGCACCTGTCCATCCCACGAGCCAGAGGGCGAATCAGGTGAGTCGCCCCTACAAGGGGGGTCATAGGGGGGCTGCGCCCCCCTTGAGTAAGAGTTGCGCAAATCGCAGGGAAGTCCATAGTCGATAGTCAATAGTCCATGGTTCGTCTGCAGTGGGGAGTGACGGCGGAGTCGCCCCTACAAGGGGGGTCATAGGGGGGCTGCGCCCCCCTTGAGTAAGAGAAGCGCCAAGCGCAGGGCGGCACGCCAGTGCCCGCCGCTGGAGCAGACCTCGATGCCTTCGCACTGACCTCAATCCCCGCCGCAGACGTCGCCGCAGCCGTCGTCTCCGCACTCCATCTCGTTGCACTCGGGAACACAGGCGTCGTCGGCTCCTTCGTCCTTCGAAACATCGGTCCCGGGGTCCGGGGCCTGCTCGAAACCGGGGTCCACGGGCGCACCGGGGTCATCGGGGGATCCCGGGTCCATCGCCTGGTCTTCGCCCGGTTCCCACAGGTCCACCGGCTCCACTCCGTCGATGATCACCCCGTGATCGGGTTGATCGCCACCCTCGGAGCCTCCGCATCCAGCCACCAGGGGCAGCCACATCACGCAGACCAGGGTGATGCTTCGCACCGAACAGGGACTTCCCGGCATTTCTTGCATCCCTTACACGTGTTACGTAACATTGTAGGGTCCGAAGGTCCGGCGTACAAGTTTGCTCGAATTCCCCGGAGGTTGCTCCATGCGAGTTTTCTACCTTCCCGTCGCACTGGTGGGGTTCGTGTGCATGGCCTGTGGGGGCGGTTCCACCAAGGGCCCGGGGGAGGTCATGGAAGACGTGGCGCCGGATGTCCCAGTCCAGACCGACCTGGGCCCTCCTTTCATCGACACCACCCTGACCAAGGACGAGGTCAAGGCCGGCGACACCGTGAAGGTCGGCTGCAACGGACACGGCTACGATCCCGGTGACGTGGAAATCCAGGTGTGGGAAGTGGTCAAGCCCCCCGCGCCGGCGGAAAGCGCCGAAGGGATCGCCACTCCCGATGCCTACGAGGAACCCGTGGACACGGGCAGTTGGACCGGCGAACTCCCCGAAGGGGCGACCCTGAGCGGGAACATCCTGAAATTCACCGTTGTCGGATCCTACGCCGTGGCCTGCGTGGCGGCCGAGGCCGGACTCGAAGACGAAACCCCCGCCCAGGTCCTGGTGATCCCGGGCAACCCCCTGAACGTGGAAACTGCAGTGTCCGCCCACGAGGTCACCGCCGGTGACTGGGTGGACGTGACTTGCCAGGCCTGGGACGCCTACGGCAACGCCGTGGAGCAGCCCGTTCTGCCCGTGGTGACCCCGGTGGAAGGGACCAAGATTTCCGGCCTGTCGGTGCGCCTGACCGTGGCCATCCCCCACGACATTGCCTGCGCCGTGTCGGGCACTTCGGTGATGGACTCCACCCCCGAGGTGGTGCAGGTCAAGGCCAACGTCCCCAAGAAAATCCACACCTTCGTGACGCCTGACACATTCAAGGCCGGCGAAAGCGCGGAAGTGGACTGCTCGGTCACGGACTACTATGACAACCCCGTGTCGGGCCTGCCCATGTCCATCTACCTGCCGCCCAAGATGTCCATATCGGGCAAGGAGATCACCACCCACATCTCGGGCATGTACCCGGTGAAGTGCGTCCCGCAGAACATCGACTGGAAGTACTTCCAGTTGTACGGCGTCAACGTGACCGTCACGCCCGCCGATCCCATCGCCCTGTTCCTGGAGGTGGTGCCGGAGAAGGAGTTCTACGGCAAAGGAGCGAAGATCGAGGTGAAGTCCACTGCGGTGGACGAATTCGACAACCTGGTGCCCGCGTTGGTGGGCGTCCCTGAAATCGATCCCCTCGTGGGTATTCAGCCCGTGGAGGCCAACCCAACGAAGCAGTTCCTGCTGAAGGAGGAGGGCACCTACGTGATGACCTTCCGCCTGCTGTCGTTCCCGCAGATCTCGGCGGCCATCACCGTCCGGGTGGAGGGCAGCGGGCCCCTCATGACCATCATCTATCCCGACCGCGGCGCCACCATCGCCGGCAAGCCGTCGGTGACCATCATGGGCGTGGTGAACGACGACATCACTGGCATCAACTCGTTCACCATCAACGGTCAGCCGGTGACGGGCATCAAGCCCGACGGGTCCTTCACCCACCTGGTGAACCCGGTGCAGGGCCTGAACCTCATCCACGCGGAGGTGGAAAACGGCGCCGGGATGAAGGACTGGACCATCCAGTCCTACTATTTCTCGTTCGTCTATTACGAGGTGGACGCCCTGGATCCCCACAAGGGCATGGTGCACAACAGCCTGCGGGTGTTCGTGGCCGAGGAGTTCTTCGACGACGGCGACCACGACCCGAACCACCCCGACGACCTGGCCACCATTCTGGAAACCTTCGTAGCCAAGCTCAACATCAACACCCTGATCTCCAATCCCGTGGCCTCGTCCGGCCCGTACAAGGTCTACATCCAGAACGTCCACTTCGGCAAGCCGGTGGTCAGCATCCCCCTTTTCGACGGGGGCATGGCCTTCAGCGTGGCCATTCCCAACCTGAGTCTGGACGTGAAGCTGAAGGGCAGCTGCAAGTTCCTGTTCATCGATTTCTGTCCCGACTTTTCGGGTGACGTGAGCGTGGACCTCATCGACGTCCAGGCGGACATCAAGCTGTGGACCGGATCGGACCAGAAGGTCCACGCCCACATGGAAAACGTCCAGGTCGGCATGAACAACATCGATGTCAACATCAGCGGGATCATCGGCTGGCTTTTCGGTTGGCTCATCGACATCATCGTAGACCAGTTCGCGGACACCATCGTGAAGGCTTTCGAACAGCAGATAGGCGACCTGGTGAACGAGACCGTGGAAGAACTGTTCGCCAAGTTCGAACTGCACGAAACCTTCGAGATCCCGCCGCTGCTGGGCAACAACTCCACGAGCATCAGTATCCTGACCAGGCCCCAGGACCTCACCGTAAAGTCCGACGGGGTCCGGCTCGGCATGGAGGGTACGCTTTACGCACCCCAGGGCGTGAACCACGACGTGCTGGGGTCCATTTCGCGGGCCAACTGCCTGTCCATGACGCCTCCGACCTTCGACCTGCCCTACCAGTCGGAGATCGAGTTCGGGATCTTCGACGACCTGATGAACCAGGGGCTCTACTCCATCTGGTGGGCCGGAACCCTGAACGCCAGCATCACGGCAGAGGACCTGGCGGACGTGGACCTGTCGGAGTACGGGGTCAGCGACCTGGACCTGAAACTGGACTTCTACCTCCCGCCGATCCTCACGGACTGCACCGAGGACCAGAACCTGCAGGTGCAGGTGGGCGACATCTACATTGACGCCGACCTGATGTTCAACGGGATTCCACTGAGCCTGGGCGCCTTCGTGCAGGCTGCCGCATCGGCCGAACTGAAGACCGTGCCCAACGAGGAAGGCGGCAACAGCGTGTCCATCACCATCCTGGACCTCGCGGTGTTCGAAATGGAGATCGTGAGCGTCAGTGAAAACTTCGTCGGCGCCGAGGACGGCCTGGTGGCCCTGCTCAAGGACCTGCTGCTGCCGCCCCTGCTGGAGGACTTCATCGGCACGGAACTGGCGGCCTTCCCCATCCCCACCATCGACCTGGCCACGCTGATGCCGGACCTGCCCGTGGGCGTGGAACTGAAGTTCTTCATCGAGTACCTGGAACGGCTGGAAGGCTTCACCATGGCCGCCGGGCACCTGGAGTGACCAGACGGGTTCTGGTCATCAACAGGATCGTTTCTGTAGGGCAAAGAGATTTCTTACCCGAGGACCGGAAATTCAGGGTTACTCAAATTTGACGTGGTCCACCAACACGGCGGTGTCGTAGATGGAATCGCCCTTGTCCGTGCAGAAGAATCGCAGGGTCACGGGTCCGCCAGCCAGGCTGCTCACATTGAATGACGACATCTTCCAGTCGGTCTTGTGGTTGTCGCCCTGATCGAATTCGTCCGCCGGGGTGAGTCCGCAGGAACCGGACCAGTAGGCGCCGCAGTCGAAGCAGTCCGACGGGCAGCACAGATCGTCAACTGACAGATCCACCACATGGTATTCCTTGCCGTTGGGGGCCACCAGGTCGGCCTTGAAGGTGTCCTGGTACTGGGAGCCGCACCACTCGTGGAACTCCTCCGAGTAGTACTTCCAGAAGAACGAGAACTGGGTCACGTCCTGGGGGATGCAGAAGGTCTGCTCGATGGAACCGGTCTGTTCCGTGAAACCCAGGCCCGTGGAGATGATGGACATGAACTTGCCGGAAACCGGGCCCGCCGGACCCAGCTTGGCAATGACCCGGCCGTCACCGTCCTTGTCCCAGGCCGTGAGATCGCCGGTTTCGAAACTGGGGTTCAGGATCACGGACTGTGATGCGTCCAGGTTGCGCGCCCCGAAGAGCCGGAAGAACGAACCTTTGTTGCCCGGGTCCTCCGCCCCCACGCCGTAGGCCTCGCCCGCCTTCATCTTCTGTTCGATCATCCGGGCGAAGAACTGGCTGCCCATCTGGCTGGCGAACTGGCTGGAAACGGAGTTCGAAAAACCCGTCACAGTGCGGGCGCCGCCGGAAAAGAAGGACGCGGCCAGGCTCCCGTTGTACAGGGTCCGGCAGGCCCCCAGGTAGACCACGCTCTGGGGGAAGGGCTTGGCCGACCCGTAATTGAGCACGAAGGACGGCGTGACGCCGTAGGTCTTGTCGCCCAGCACGGCACGGCCGGTCATCAGGTCCACCTGGGTGGCGTCATAGCAGATACCGGACACCGCCGCGGATCCGCCCGTGTAGATCGCCTGGGTGATCAGGCACTCGGTACCCGCCGGGCACTGGGAACTGGAACTGCAGGACTTGGTGGTCTGGGTCAGCTTTCCACAGTCCACGGCCTCGCCGGTCCAGAGGACCTCCTGTCCGCCGCCGTGGGCCCAGTTCAGACGTTCCTTGGCCGTGTATGACAGGCCCTTGAAATAGACTTCGCCGTGGGTGGCCACGGCCACGATGCCATTGTCACTCATCTTCCTGAAACGGCTCAGGTTCGCGGCTGCGGTGTTGTACGGTCCCTTCAGGCTGTAGGTGGGGCAAACCATCTTGCTGGCGATGTTCCCGATGAACTGGGTCTCGTCATCGCCGCCGAACTCGTTGTTGAAGGGCGACAGGAGGAGCGTGTTCTTGCTGAGGATGGGCAGTTCGTTCAGGAGCGCCGCTTCGATGGTGGTCAGCGGCGGTT
>JADHTP010000231.1 GCA_016784945.1 Deltaproteobacteria bacterium
CGTCAGTGGGTAGGATAGTTTCATCGCCCATCTGGCGCCAAACACCGCCTGGTACGGAGTACAATGTATCCCATACACTCAAGCGTGGCGCGGACGAGGAAGCTGGACGTTCGGATGGCCTCGTTGAAACGGCGCCCGCCGCACTCCTCGCAGGTCACGAACACGTCGGCCAGGAAGTGCATCTCCACCCGGATGACCCCGGCGCCCTGGCACTTTTCGCACCGTCCTCCCCGCACGTTGAAGGAAAACCGGCCGGGCTTGAACCCGTACATGCGGGCTTCCTTCGTGGACGCGAACAGGGAACGGATGTGGTCGAACACCTTGGTATAGGTGGCGGGGTTGGAACGGGGTGTCCGGCCGATGGGTTCCTGGTTGACCACGATGACCTTGTCCATGTGGTCCAGGCCCCGCAGTTCACCGAAGGGGAGTGGATTGGCGCGGTTGCCGTTCAGGTGCCGGGACAGGGCGGGGCACAGGGTCTGGGTCACCAGGGAACTCTTGCCCGCGCCGGAGACGCCGGTCACCACGGTAAAGGTGCCCACGGGGAAGGCCACGTCCAGGTCCTTGAGGTTGTGACCGCCGGCGCCGGCCAGCACGAGCTTCTTCCGGCTCTTCCGACGTTTCGACGGGATCGGGATGGACTTGCGGCCCGACAGGTAGGCCCCGGTGAGGGACCTGCGCGACCGGAGCATCTTTTTCGGCGAGCCCGTGAATACCACTTCGCCGCCGTTCCTGCCGGCCCCGGGCCCGAATTCGATCACGTGGTCCGCGGACAGGATGGCGTCCCGATCGTGTTCCACCACCACCACTGTGTTGCCCAGGTCCCTGAGGTGCTTCAAGGTCTCGATGAGCCGTCCGTTGTCCCGGGGATGAAGCCCGACGGACGGTTCGTCCAGGACGTAGGTCACGCCCGTGAGTTCGCTGCCCAGTTGACTGGCCAGCCGGATCCGCTGGGCCTCGCCCCCCGACAGGCTGGCCCCGGCCCTGGACAGGGACAGGTATCCGATCCCGAGGTTGACCAGGAGTTCCAGGCGGCCCCGGATTTCCTTGAGCAGTTCCTCGGTGATCACGGCCTTTGCCTCGCAGAAATCCAGCCGGGACAGCACGTTCAACAGCCGCGATATGGTCATGTTCGACAGTTCGGCGATCCCCCGGTCCCCCACCTTCACGGCCAGGGCCTCGGGCCTCAGCCGCCGGCCCGAGCACAGAGGGCAGGGGCGATCGGTCAGGAATCTCTGGTAATACGTGCGCATCTCCGGCGAGCGGGTTTCCCTGTAGCGTCGCAACAGGGTGTTGGCGATACCCTCGAACCGGATATTTACCGAGCCCTTGAAGTTCCGCGAGTTCCAGTCGATGGGCACGCGCTGCCCATCACCGTGCAGGATGAGTTCCACGTGTTCCGGCGGCAGCCGGCCGAAAGGGGCGTCGAGGTCGATGCCGTGAGTCTTGGACAGGCCTCTGACGATTTCCTGGGTCAGGCTGCCGTTCTCGAAGACCTTGGCCCAGGGCTCCACGGCCCCCTGCCGAATGGACAGGGAGGGGTCCGGGACCAGCTTGTCGGGGTCGATGACCTGGGCGGTCCCCAGCCCGTTGCAGTCGGGACAGGCCCCCACGGGGTTGTTGAACGAGAAGAGCTGGGGGGAGGCCTCCGGGAAGGACAGGTTGCACACGTCGCAGGCCAGGTGCTCGGAAAACGTCCTTTCACCCAGGGAATCGGAAGCCACCACGACCCGTCCGTTGCCGGTCTTCAACGCGGTTTCCACCGAATCCGTGAGCCGGGCCTCGATACCGTCCTTGAGAACGATGCGGTCCACCACCACGTCGATGTCGTGCTTCCGGTTCCGGTCAAGGGGTTGGACATCCGCCAGTTCCATGACCTCGCCGTCCACCCGGACCCGGACGAAGCCGTCGGCCCGCAGGGACTCTAACAGCTCCCGGTACTCGCCCTTCCGGCTCCGGGCCAGGGGGGCCATGAGGACCACTCGCAGCTTACCCGACGGGACCTTGTCCCGGCCCAGGGCCAGGATCTCCCGCACGATCTGGGCGGGCTCCTGGCGGGCCACGGGCCGTCCGCACGAATGGCAGAACTGCTCACCGGCGCGTGCGTACAGCACCCGCAGGTAGTCGTGGATCTCGGTGATGGTGCCCACGGTGGACCGGGGGTTGGACGAGGCGCTCTTCTGCTCGATGGCGATGGTTGGGGTCAGGCCGTGGATGCTGTCGTAGCGGGGTTTGTCCAGCTGACCGAGAAACTGCCGGGCATAGGCGGAGAGCGACTCCACGTACCGGCGCTGCCCCTCGGCGAAAAGGGTGTCGAAGGCCAGGGATGACTTGCCCGAACCGCTGACCCCCGAAAACACCACCAACCGGAACTTGGGGATGGACACCCGCCCGCCCTTGAGGTTGTGCTCCCGGGCCCCGTGTATCTCGATGGATTCCTTTTCGCCCATGCCGCCTGCTCCCTGGTCGCCCCGTTGGACCGACGGGATTATAGCTTGTGCGTCAACCGTTGAACGTTGTTCGTCAATCGTTCATCGCCCAAGGTCCGATGGGTCATCCACCTTGTCCGACGATCAACGATGAACGATCAATCCCCGGTTCGGGGGTCGAGAGTCGCTGCCTTGCGAATTGCTGAAGCCGTCGGGTTGCGATTTTCGCGCATCCGGTGATACCCTTTTTTTGTTCGCGACAGGTCTGGGAGGCCGACTCATGAATCTTCGACACTCCGGCATGACCGACGTGGGCCGGAAACGCGACCACAATGAGGACAACTTCCTCGTGCAGTCGGAGGATCGGCTGTTCGTGGTCTGCGACGGCATGGGAGGGCACGCCAGCGGCGAGGTCGCATCCCAGATTGCCTGCGACAAGATATCGGAATTCTTCAGCCTGACCCGCGACGACGACGACGTGACCTGGCCCTACAAGGGGGACAGGCGGCTGACCGAGACCGAAAACCGGATCGCCGTGGGCGTGAAGTGGGCCAACCTGTCGGTCTTCGAAAAGGCCACGACGTCCATCAAGTTCAAGGGCATGGGGACCACCTGCGTGTCTGCCCTGTTCAGCAACGGTGAGTGCGCCGTGGCCCACGTTGGGGACTCCCGCGGCTACCGCATCCGCGACGGGGCCATCGAGCAGGTCACCGAGGATCACTCCCTGTTGAACGACTACAAGAAGCTGGCCCAGCTGACCCCCGACGAGATCAAGAACTTTCCCCACAAGAACATCATCACCCGGGCCCTGGGGATGAAGCCTTCGGTGGTGGTGGACACCCGGATCGACGAGGTACGGGATGGGGACATCTACTTGCTATGCTGTGACGGCCTGTCCGGTGAACTGGAAAGCGACGAGATGCTCCGGATCGTGCTGGAAGCGGACGGGGACCTGGACAAGGCCACCGCCACCCTGATCGAGAAGGCGAACGAGCACGGCGGCCGGGACAACATCACCGTGGTTCTGGTTCAGGCGGAAAGCTAGGCTACCGGGACGGTCGGCCGTAACCTGTTAGAAAGACATCGTTATCGTTCAGTTTTCCCGGTGGCTCAAGTATTGATGTTTGGGGGATTTTTCCCCATAATACTTCCGACCACTGGCGGAGGGTCCAATGCAGTGTTCATCTCCCGTTCGGTCTTTCACGTTTGTCGTGGCGGTGATTGCCGCGGCGGCGTGGGCCGGTTGCGGCGGCTCAGGGGATACCCAGGGGAAGGATGACACCCAGCCCGAGGTAGGCGTGGATGCCCCGGCGGAGGTGGATCCCGGCCAGGTGGTGGACATTCCCGAGGCTGAACCGGACCCGGGGCCCGAGGACGAGGGTCCCATGGGCGAGGACATCAAGACGGAAGACTACGTCCCCTGCCTGGGCTGGTGCGGGTGCCCCTGCGAAAAGAACGAACAGTGCCAGGTGGGTTTCTGCATCAGTTCCGCCGAGGGCAAGACCTGCGCCTGCGATTGCATCGAATCCACGGACTGCGAGGACGGGTGGGAATGCCGCGAGGTGAAGAACGCCCTGGGTGATCCCATCTTCATCTGCATCCCCGGGGGCGTCACCTTGTGCAAGCCCTGCCAGGAGAACGTGGACTGCTCGTCGGACCTGGTGGTCTCGGCGGACCGTTGCGTGTCCTACGGGGCCAGCGGCAGTTTCTGCGGCACGAAATGCGGCAGTGCAGGCGACATGGAATGTCCACAGGATTACATCTGCCAGAACGTGTCCGTGATGGGCGGTGAATCGTCTGACCAGTGCGTACCCGACGACGGTTCCTGCGAGTGTTCCGAACTGGCTGTGGAACTGAACGCCATCACCGACTGCTTCGTCAACAACGAGTGGGGGACCTGCTTCGGAAAGCGCGAATGCCTGATCACGGGGCTGACCGACTGCAGCGCCAAGGTGCCGGCTCGGGAGGTCTGCAACGGCGTGGACGACGACTGCGATGCCGAAACGGACAACGAGGGATCGGACGGCTGCGTGGACTATTTCCAGGACGTGGACCTCGACGGGTACGGCCTGGGCGTGGGGCACTGCCTGTGCGAGGACCCGGGCGAAGGGTTCTCCACCGTGGCCGGGGACTGCAACGACGTGAACGACGGCGTGAACCCCGATTCGAAAGAGATCTGCAACGGCATGGACGACAACTGCGACGACATCACCGACGAAGAGAACTCCCCGGGCTGCCTCAACTATTCGCTGGACGGGGACGGCGACGGCTGGGGGGTCCTTGGTGACACCAAGTGCCTGTGCGGGCCCCTGCCCCCCTACACGGGCGTGATCATCGGCCAGCAGACGGACTGTGACGATGCCAACAAGGCGATATACCCCGAGGCCCCCGAACTGTGCGACCTGCTGGACAACGACTGCGACGGGATCACCGACCCGGAGAATGCCAAGGGCTGCGAGCCCTGGTACTACGACGGTGACGAGGACGGGTTCGGGTCGTCGGTGAAGTTCAAGTGCCTGTGCGAGCCCCAGGGCAAGTACAACACCAAGAAGTCCGGTGATTGCGACGACGCCAGTCCCACCATCCACCCCCTGTCCTCGGAGATCTGCGACGGCAAGGACCAGAACTGCAACGGCCAGACCGACGAGGGTGATCCCACGGTCCTGTGCCCGCCCATGGGCGGGCTGGAACTCCACGGCACCGTGGGGTGTGACGGAAAATGCACCATCCTGGGCTGCGATCCGTCCTACACCACTCCCGAAGGCGCCTATGTCCCGGGCTGGCACGACAACAACGAGGACTTCACCGATGGTTGTGAGTGCCAGTCCGGCTTCGAGGAGCAGTTCGGTGGCGGGGCCTGCAACCACAGCACGGACCTGGGGACCTTCCCGGATTCGGGTTTCAAGATGCTGGTGGGGGGCAATATCGTGCCCAACG
>JADHTP010000232.1 GCA_016784945.1 Deltaproteobacteria bacterium
GTTGTGGACCACCACCACGTTTCCGGCGCGGTGCGGATGGGCGTTCTCTTCGCTCGGCCGGCCGTGGGTGGCCCAGCGGGTATGGCCGATGCCCACCTTGCCAGCCACCGGGCTTTCTGCGAGCGTGGCTTCCAGGTTCATGAGCTTCCCGGAAGCCCGGCGTACGGCTATGTCATCGTCCTGCAGGACCGCCAGACCCGCGCTGTCGTAGCCCCGGTATTCCAGACTTTTCAGGCCTTTAAGGAGAATTCCTGCACAATCCCGCGGCCCCACGTATCCTACGATCCCGCACATCCTTTTGCCTCGTTGTGGACGGGGTCGAAACGACCCGTCAGATACGGACCCACCACTGGTCGTCCAACCGTGACAGTTCGAGTCGCATCACGAACCGGCGATCATCTTCCTCAGTGGCTAGCGAGAGGGCCACATCGACCTTTCCCTTCTCATCGCTGCGGCTCGTGGACACACCGGCGTTCTTCCCGCGACGGAGGGCCTCGTGTATCAGGGGGTGCAGTTCGAAGGTCCTCCAGACCAGGGACCGGAAGAATCGCTCCTTGGATTGGGCTTCCATCACGGCCACGTCACGGGTCTTGAAGAAGGTTTCAGCGTCTGCCCTGAATTCGATGGACAAGGCGGCGTGCTCCATGCCCGACGCCTTGAGCGCCAGCAGGTCGTCGGGCAGCACGCGCCGGCTGGCACTCTGAACCTGCTTGTTCTGGAGGTCGCCCATGTAACCCTGTGCCATCCGCCGGATCTCGTCCACTTCCGGGTCGTGAGCCAGGTAGACAGTCACCACCGATCCCAGGAAAAGCAGGACCAGAACGACAAACAGCTTCTTTCTTGATTTACCGTTTTCCATGCATCTTCGGTCTCAATCCAATTCTATCTTCTTGAATCTTTCATACACTTCCTTCGACTCTCTGGCTACCTTTGATTTCCCCCCGTTGTCCGCTGCAGCCGCTTCGGGCGCCTCTTCATGAGTGTCGGATGTCTCCAATGCCGGCTGCGAGGCGGGCGGTTCATCGGGCGCCGACGGTTCGGGCTCCGGATCGCGATCCACGGCGACGGGCGCCGCGGCATCGACCAGAACGTATCCAGTCAGGAGGGCGTGCACAACGGGAACCAGCCCCTGGTCCCTGCCCTTCAGGCAATCCAGGACCCGCGTGCCGGCATCGCCCGGTCGAACGGACCCCCTCATCAGGGCGGCCCGGGTCTCGTCGTCGGCGTTGACACCGGTGAAGTCGGAAGAGACCAGCACCGCGTCCGTGAAGTCCGCGCCGGTCAGGTTGGCGTCCTTGAAACTGGTCCGCACCACCAGGGCACCCCGAAAGCTCACGTCCGCCAGGTCGGCGTTGCGGAAGTCGGCCTCCAGGATGACGGCACCACTGAAATCCGCCCGTGACAGCACCGAGTTGCCCAGCCTGCGGTTCTCGAACCGCGTGCGGACCACCACCGAGTCCTGAAACCTGGCGGCATAGAGGTCGGAAGCGTCGAAGAGACAGTCCACCAGTTCGGCCCCCTGGAAGATGGCGTTCCCCAAAGGCGTTTCGATGAAGGTCACATCCACCAGTGTGCCTTGGCCGACGTTGGCCTCGACGGCATCGCAGGAACGGAATTCCACGTGTTCCAACCAGGCCCCGGACAGTTTCGCGCCACGCATCGCCGCACCGGCCAGGCTGCAGCCCGACAATCGGCAGTTGCCCATGACGGCACCGGCAAGGCCCACCTCCTGGAAATCCGTTTCGTGGAAGTGCGTCCCTCCCAGTGACAGGTCGGACAGGTCCTGTCGGCGGATCCGGCAGTTCCGGACCTCCTGGCCCGAAAACAGGGATTGAACCTGTGGCCCGTTGTCCACCAGGGTTTTTCCATCCTCGCCGTTCATGGTGAGCTCCCGTCGGTTCCCAGCGCCAGTTCGAACCCGAACAGGGCGTAAAACGCGGCGGCTTGCTCCAGTTGGGTCACGTCGCATTTCTCGTTGGGCGCGTGGGCGTATCGCTCGTCCCCCGGACCGAATCCCAGGGTGGGGATGCCGTACATCCCGGCCGTTGCCACGCCGTTGGTGGAAAAGGTCCAGCGTCCCGGCCGGCCGGCTTCCCCGGTGAGGCCCTCCAGTGCCCGGCATGCCGCCGTCAGGGCGGGCGCGTCTTCGTCCAGCAACCAGCTCGGATAATACTTGTCGGTTGGAAGCACGAAACCCGTGTGGGTGGGCTCTTCGTATCGCAGGACCTCCACCTCGGCCTTCCATCGTCCCACGGAGGACAGCGCCCGGATTTCGTCCACCGCGCTCTGTCGGGTCTCCCCCACGGTCAGCCTACGGTCCACGTGGATCCGGGCCCAGTCCGCCACGGCGCACAAGGAGGGCGACGTGGACCGGATCTCCGACACGGTCAGGGACCCCTTGCCCAGGAAAGGATGGTCCGCCAGATCCCCGTTCAGTGACTCCAGTTCCTTCAGGACGTCCGCCATTCCATAGATGGCGTTGATCCCCCGCTCCGGCGCCGATCCGTGGGCCGACACCCCGGACACGGTCACGGCGATTTCCATCCGGCCGCGATGGCCCCGGTACACATTCAACAGGGTGGGTTCCGTCAGAACCACGCAATCGGGGCGAATCCCCTCGTTACGGACCAGGTACTGCCAGCAGAGCCCGTCACAGTCCTCTTCCTGGACACTGCCCACGGCCAGGAACCGGAACGGGAGGTCCCGACCCAGCTTGCGCAGGATCTTTCCGGCGGTCACGATGGAAGCCATTCCCGCCTTCTGATCCGCCGTTCCCCGGCCCCGGATCCAGCCATCCCTGATTTCGCCGGAGAAGGGATCGCCGTCCCAGTTCCCCGGATTTCCCACGTCCACCGTGTCCAGGTGGGCGTCGAAGGCCACCAGGGGCCCCGTGTCGCCGAGGATCCCCCTGACGTTGCCGAAACCGTCCACCTCCACGTCGTTGAATCCCGCGGCGGTCAGTTCCCCGGCGACGCGTTTCACCACCGCGCCTTCGTCACCGGACAGGGATCGGATGCGAATGATGTCGGACAGGAAGGCGGCCGTCTCCCCCGAAAGAGCCCCGGCCTCCCTCACGATTTCGGACTGCAGTTCGTGCGGCAACATGAGTCATCCATTGAGGGTCGGTTCGAGTCGAAATCAAAACACACCTGGATGCGAGGGTCAATTGGAGGGGCATGGCAAACGCATCTAATTCGTGGTCGTGCGTTTGCCCTGTGTCCGCCGTTGATCGTCATCTCGTTGACACCCCGCCATGCAATGGATACAGTACGGCGGCCCGTTTGGGAGCGAGGATTCCTGATGACGAGGACGTTTCCAGTCGCCTTTCTGTTCACCTTCGTCTGCGCAACCGCGGCGGCCCAGACCGAGCCCGCCGACCCGGCCGGTCCGACGACGCCGGCAGCGGAGGCCGTGACCTCGACGGAAGAGGCAACCAACATCGATAAGGCCACGGGGACCAAGGCGCCTGCCGCCGAGGAAATCCCGTCCCTGGACGAGGTGCTCAAGGACAAGGCGCTCGACGTGGCATCCCAGTGGGAGGGCCCGGGCGCTTCCAGCGAGCCCGAGTACCCCTGGTTCGAGCACCACGGCTATTTCCGCCTCCGGGTCGATGGCTACTACCGCGGTCACCTGGGCACCCACTACACCACCAAGGTCCAGGCCGCCGATGGAAGCCTGTACCAGATCACCCGATCCACGTCGGGCTTTCTGCCGCCCCTGACCGAAAACATCCCCAACACCAACTCTCCCAATTCCGACCAGGTGGGCCCCCAGGGGGAAGACTGGCTGGCCGGCGCCAACCTGCGATTCCGGTACCGCCCCACCCTGCACGTTTCCGATAACCTGTCCATCAACGCCGAGTTCGACGTTCTGGATAACATGATCCTCGGGAGCACGCCGGACTATGACCCGGCGCGATCCGACGCCCCCCTGTCCATTTTCGCCTCGACCCAGGCTCCGCCTTCCGCGGGCATGAACAGCGTCAAGGACTCCATCCGGGTAAAGCAGGCCTGGTTCAACTGGAACATCATGACACCCACGGAACTGGGCGCCCCCCTCCTGGCATTGTCCGCCGGCCGCATGGCGCGCCACTGGGGGCTAGGCATCGTGGAAAACGACGGCGAGGACCTGGATGCCAACTATGGCACCTACGTGGACCGCATCACCCTGCTGGCCCGCCTGGGCGGCATCTACTTCGAAGCCGGTTACGGCTGGGTCGCTTCCGGCCCCACGGCCCAGAATCCAGCCCTTTCCTTTGGCGAGCCCATCGACCTGACCAACAGCGACGACGTGACCGAGGTCACCCTGGCCATCTTCTCCAAGCCCATGACCCAGGCCGAGCGCAAGGAACGGTTCAAGCACCTGAACGTCCACAACAAGGTCTCCTTCGACTGGGGCGCCTACGCGGTGTACCGTCGTCAGAAGCTCGACTCGTTCATCGAAAGAACGGACCTCCATACGGGGGACGTGATCGGGTACGACGTCTGGTCCCCCGGCGACGGCATCGACAACCTCCAGCTTCTTTCCCGGGACGCCTGGACCGTCACGCCGGACCTGTGGCTGCGCCTGGAATGGGTGCCGGCCATCAACCAGAAATTCCGGCTGGAACTGGAGGTGGCGGGCGTCGTGGGCCATATCGGGAGCGTCAATCCCGCCGTGGCCGATTCCAGCATGGACATCCGATCCTTCGGTGCCGCCCTGGAGTTCGAATACCAGATGGGGAACATCTCCTTCGGCTTCGACGCGGGCATCGCGACGGGTGACAAGACCAACGAGGCCTTCGGGTACCTGGACCAGTCCATCATCGACCAGGGCAACAACCCCAAGCTGGCGGCCTTCTATTTCCACCCGGACTACTTCGTTGACAACCTCCTCTTCCGCAAGGTCATCGGGACCGTGACCAACGCCTGGTACATCCGTCCCTGGTTCCAGTACGACCTGTTCGAATCCGAAAACGACTCGCTGGCCGCCCGCCTTGACATCGTCTATGGCCGGGCCCTGGAGGCCAACGCCACGCCGGGGAACGACCCGAACCTCGGTGTCGAACTGGACCTCAAGATTTTCTACGAAGAAAAAGGCCTGATCTATGCCGGTCTCGAATGGGCGGTGCTCTGGCCCCTGGCCGGCTTCAACCTGGTACCTGGCCATGGTGGTGCACCGGACACGGCCCCGGCCGCCAGCGCCAGTTGGTCCACGGCGCTGCGCGCCCGTGTAGGCATCATGTTCTAGGAGCCTGTCGGCCAAAGCGTCCTGCTGCGATTCCGGCTGCATTTCGACAGACTGCGTTGCCTTCCCCGAAACGTCCTCGACGTAGGGCAGGACTACGCCTGCGGCGTTTCGGGGCCCCTGCGCCTTGCCTGTCGA
>JADHTP010000233.1 GCA_016784945.1 Deltaproteobacteria bacterium
AGGGCCTTCACCCCGGGACTCGAAGGGCCGCGACTCCAGGGTCCGCAGAAGCCGGTCGTCCGCGTCGAAGGTCCGGTGAGCCTGGACCTGCCGCGTGACGTAAGGGGTATCGGCCAGGTGGGCCTTGACCAGCACCAGCGCGTCGGGTCGGGCGTTCTCCACGGCCTGCAGGGCCGCCAGGCCGGCGGACAACGTGTCGGACGTGGCCAACAGGGACGCGCCCGTATTCCCGGCTGTCAAGGCCCGTGAACTCGTCTCGCGGGCCCCCTCGAACGGTGTCATGTCCCGGTCCGCCCCGGACATCCACACCTGGGCCGTCAGGGCCAGGACGGCCAGGCCCGCCACGGACAGTCGTCCCTTCCGGCCCCGGGCCATGCGCCACAGCCACCCCAAACCCAGGGCCGCCAGCACCGACAGGACCCAGGTCCCGGACACCAGGGTCTGCAGATCCCAGGTGCCCATGGGATTGACCCAGGCGGCGAACACCAGGTCGGCCAGCAAAATGGCCCCGAGGACGATCCCCAGCCAGCGGAAACACCGACCACACCAGAAGAGTCCGACCAGGGCCAGCGGCCAGATGGGACCGGTGCCCTGCCACAGGATGGATCCCGCCATACTGGCGCGGGCAAGGAGCGCGGCGCCGTTCAACCTCACCACCTGGTCCGTGAAGGAGTTCCGGATCCTCTCCCCGGACAGGTGCGCCCACAGACCCGCCGGATCAGCGGGATCACCCCAGTTCATCACCGGTCCCCGTGACGCCGCCACGGGCAGGTAGAGGACCGCCAGCGCTCCCACAAGAACGACCAGGGGAACGGCGATCCAGCCTTTAGAGCCTCCCGCGATCCCCCGCGCCGGCCAGAGTGACACGGCCAGGCCCGTGAGACCCCCGTACAGGGGCCACGTCACGTGCCCGCCGGCGCCCAGTCCCACCAGGAACCAGCCGAGCAACAGCAATCGCCCATCCTTTACCAGCGTGGCCGCCACAAACACGCACACGGTCCCCGCCAGACCGGCGGTGGACAGAGCATAGACCTCGGTGGTGGTCCCGTGCAGCCAGACCGCGTGGCTTGCCAGAAAGGAAGCGGGCGCCGCCAGCAAGACCCACGAAGGCATCCGGGTTTCGGAACGACCGGCGTGCCAGATCCGGCCCACCAGGAAAAAAGCCGTGGCTGCCGCTGCGGACATCATCACGGCCGACAGGAGGTTCAGGCGAAAGAAGGCGTTTCCCAGAGGAACCAGGTCGAAGCCCTTGCCGGCGAGACAGAACAGGGGAAAACCCGTGGGATGGGCCACGCCCAGCACGTGGGCCGAAGCGGCCAGTTCCCCTGCGTCCTTGAAATAGAGGCCCGGGGCGGCCATCAGAACCAGGAGGCACGAACCCGCCGCAAAGACCGTCAGGGCGGCGTGCGCCAGGCGTCCAGTCCCCGGGGAACGGGCCGTCGCGCCCTCCCCGGCGTACCGGGACTGCAGCGCCACCACCCCCCCGCCCACCAGTGTCGCCACCGCAACGACGGACAGGAGCGCCACGGTTTCCGCGGGTGCGAAGAACCCGGCGATCAGCAGGGCGAACGGCACCGCCAGCAGTGTCAGGAGAACCCGGGGAGAAAGTGCGGAAAACGGTCTCACTGGAAGACCCACACCAAGGGTGACCACAGGAACGCAGGTGGACGGGAATAGTGGTCTAAGGACATCAATCCTGCGACAGGTACAACTCGGACGTGGCCAGTGGAGACGCCCCGGGCGCCAGGGAGGCCATTCCGCCCGTAACCAGCACCGAACCGGCCATCAGTCCGCCCTCGATCAGCGTCGCCTCGTGGCCCAGGCGGGGGGACGACAGGGTCCCGCGGCCCGTGACCACGATCTTGTCACCGGTCACTTCCAGCAGGGCCCACGTGTCCAGCACCTCGTCATTGGGTCCGTAGCCGCCCGTGACGAGGATCGTCTTCGAGTCGGCCAGGACCGTGACCTGGTGGAAGATCCTCTGCAGGTCCGCCAGATCCTCCGGGGTGACGATGACCTGCCGCGCCTGAACCGAGCCCGCTTTGTCCACTTCGAACACCATGGGGCCGACGTCCGGACGACCGTTTCCGGTGATCCCGCCGATGGTCCAGATCCGCCCGTCCAGCACCACAGCCTCGGCAGCCACGAGGGTTGGCGGCAGGCCGGCCTTTCCCTTGAGAGACTGGACCGTACCCTGTTCCGCCAGGTACACCTCCCCGAAAGCGTCCTTTGTCGGGTTCTTCAAGTTACCGCCCAGGACCACGAACTCGCTGCAGACACCGTCGGTTTCGTTCAGGCAGGCGCTCACGGCCCAGGCCCTGGGTTCCAGCCCGCCGGTGACCGTCAGGGGCAGGCACTTCGATGTGTCGGTCGGGTCGACGCCGTCTTTGGCCACGGCACATCCCAGGCTGCCGTCATCACCCACCGTGAACAGGAAAGCCTCGTTTCCCACATCGAAACCCGTCTCGGCCTCCTGCACCACACCCGGGCGCAGGTACACGTAGCGCTGACCACCGGGGACGCCGACCAGGGCCGCCCTTCCGCCGATGAAATGCACGGGGAGGGTGAATCGTTCGGAATCGCCATTGAGCATGTCCACCATGTCGGCCTGGGACGACAGGTTCATGGAGCAGGCGCTCGTCCCTTCACACTCCGCGGAACCGGGCACCAGGACCCAGGGGAATCCCTTCAGGGTGGTGGCGCCACCAAGAAGCGCGATCCGTCCCGCACCGAGATTCACCGTGGTGGGCAGTCCATTCGGGTCATCAAACCCGCCGATGGGCGGTTCGCCGAACAGGGACGTGCTGGCATCGAAGGACTCGACGTCGGGCTCGTTCACGGCCATCTGGGTGGCGTTACGCACGTTGAATCCGCCCATGAGCACGACCTCTCCCCGGCCAGTGGCCGCGGCGGCGTGAAACGTCCTGGGCGCCCGGGTGTTCAGGGGAAACAGGTCATGAACGCTGCACACCCCGCCGTCGCAAACGGCCTTGGGATGGATGAGGTACTTCGTCCCGTCGGCGCACCCTTCTTCGGGGGCACAGTCGATCTTCTTCTGGCAATCCGCATCCTCGACGCACACGGTCCCGCCCGAAAGTTCGGTGCCTGGCACCGGGAAACCCGTGAAGTCGCCGTAGCGGTTCACCTGGATGTAGTAGAAGGCTTCGCCCGTACCGTCTGCGGAAATGGTGATACCGCCCCGCACGCCCAGTTCCACCAGGGATTCGGGCCCGCAGCCGCAGGCCTCCACGGTCATGCCGTTGGGGTGGTCGGCTTCGGGACCCGTGCAACGACTGCAGGAATCGCAGCCGAACCATCCTCCAGTCCCGTCCGAACGCTGGCCCCAGGGATTGAGGTCGTCCGGTCCCTGGCAGGGCGCCGTCGCGGTACAGTCGGACCACTGTCCGGCATACCCTTCGTACACCAGCACGAAACCGGTGCCCGTGGCAAGGTGGTCCACCTTGAAGGCGGCACTCACGGCGCTGCAGTCGGAATGGAAGTAGGCGGAATCATCGAAAGCGTCGGGCACGTCGCGGAAAATGCGGACCCTGAAACCCATCACGCGCCCCCGATCCTGGCTGGACAGGGCCCCTTCCACCGATGCCAGGGCCAGGTTGATCGCGCCGCCGGCTTCCGGGTCCGGACCGTGGATCACCTGTCCATCACCGCCAACGCCCCCGCATCCGAAAGCGGGAACAAGGGCCAACAGCAGGGCTCCGGTTATCGAACGCAGCCTCATGATCGCTCCTCAGTTCGTGGGGAACAGGGTGACATCCAAGGGGGCATAGCTCGGGTCCACCGTGAATCGGGCGGAACCGTCCGAACCACCGCCGCCCCGGGTGGCCAGCACGCCCGCGGTCACACCGCCGGCCACCACCACCGCACCGATGGTGGTCCAGAACCACCACGTCTTGTAGAAGTGCTTCTTTTCGATTTCCCTTTCCTTCACCGGCACCGGCCCCACCGGGACCGCCACCTCGACCTTGCCCAGCGTGACGGTCAGTGCGATCGCCTTTCCAGCGGCCACGGTCATGGGACGGGTCGTCTCCTTGTAGCCCACGCGGTTCATCCGGAGAACATAGTCCCCCTTCTTCAGGCGAAGGGTCACGGGCGACACCCCGACGAAGTCCTTGTCGAGATAGACCTCGGCGCCGGCGGGCTCGGTAGAGATGTCCACCTTGGCGAGCACGGTTTCGGGAACAGGCTCGGGCCCCAGCACCTTTTCCAGCGCCAGGGACACGAAGCCGTCCAGGTCCTCCCGGGCCCCCGTGCCGCCCTCCGGCGTCATGGATTCGCGGTTCGCCACGTCCACGAGGCTGATCTGGACCAGGAATCGCCCCCCCTCCTCGTTGACCTCCGTGAAGAGGACCTTGGCCACGCCGGCGTCGGCCCCGATCCCCGCCAGGCACTCCGCGTCGAAGTCCAGGCAACCCGCATCGACCATCAGGTCCATGGGGTCGGCGTCGGGTACGGGCAGCACCTCGTAGGCCGGGTATTTCGCCAGCTTGAGGGTCACAACCCGGTTCAGCTTGACCAGGTCATCGGGTCCCAACCGGCTGCTGGACACCCTCAAGGGAAGCAACTTCACCTTCCCAGGGGTTTCCTGGGCCATGATCCCCGAAACCTGGAACAGGCCCATGGATACCAGGGAAAGCACCACGCAAATACTACGGCACAGCCTCATGGCACGCTCTCAAATGCGAGACACTCTGGTATAGTAGTGGCACCCACACCGGGTGTCAATCTTGGTTTTTCCTTTGAAAACCGGCTGGTTCCGGGTTAAAGATGATCCAGGCCGGATCCTGACGCACCTGCTTCCCGGGCTGCTGTTCCTGGCCACGGCCTGCGGTTCCACCATGGCCTACCTGCGCGGCGCCCCGCCCCCTTCGGCCCTGCCCCGTCCCGAAATCACCGTCACGGTGACCTCGCCCGAGGGCCTGGACACGGTCTGGAACCAGGAACTCGCCATGGAGGGAATGGTCTCCCGCGTCATTGTCGGGCCCGCCCCCGGTTACGGGTTCAAGCTGGAAATCGTGGGTGATGATCGGGTCGTGGTTCTGAACGCCAGGACATGGCACGACGGTCTGCCCGATTTCACCGAGGGCCGCGTGATCGCACTGGAGTTCCATCCCGATGATGACCATCGCCTGACCATCTGGGACGCCGGTGGTCCCCTGTTCTACCTCGCCGACGGGAAGGACGCCCCGCTGGACCAGTCCGGGTTGCCCGTGACGTTCTCGGTCACCGAAAAGACCGCCTATTACGAAGCGCGGATGTCGGAAAGTCTATGCCGCCAGACCGTCTCACACTGGTTCGTGAAGGTGCGGACGACGGGCGATTCCACGCCACTGGCGCCGG
>JADHTP010000234.1 GCA_016784945.1 Deltaproteobacteria bacterium
ACTCGAGATATTCGAAAACCGGACCCTGGGACGGGTTCTCGTTCTGGATGGCGCCGTGATGCTGACCGAGCGGGACGAATTCATCTATCACGAGATGCTGGTCCATCCCGGCCTGCTGGCCCACCCCGCACCTCGGCGGGTCCTGGTGGTGGGGGGCGGCGACGGGGGCACCCTGCGGGAGGTGGTCAAGCATCCCGAGGTGGAGGAGGCCGTTCTCTGCGAAATCGACGAGACCGTGTTGGTCCAGTCCAGGAAGCATCTCCCCGGAACGGCGGTGGGCCTGGACCATCCGAAGTCCCGGGTCCACGTCGGTGACGGCCTGGCGTTCATCCGGGGCAACCGTGGGGAGTTCGACGTGGTCATCGTGGACTCCACGGACCCTGTGGGCATGGCCGAGGGGCTTTTCAGGGCCTCATTCTACCGGGACGTCGATGCTTCGCTGAAACCCGGCGGTATCATGGTCCAGCAGGCCGAATCCCCGTTCTTCCAGTTCGAACCCTGGAAACGCATCTTTGCCGAGATCGGCACGGTCTTCGGTCAGGTTCACTGCTATGGGGCCGCCGTTCCCATGTATCCAAGCGGTTACTGGACCTTCGCCTTCGCTTCCGACGACCTGACGCCCACGACCCGTTTCGATCCCGTTCGGGCGGACCGGTTGGACGGATTGCGGTATTACACGGCGGACCTCCAGACCGCCGCGTTCCAGCTGCCGCATTTCGCTCGCAAAGCCCTGGATAAGGGATCGTGATGACGCCGCTGCCCGGGAATCGGCGTTGGATCCGGGCAGATATCAAGTTAGGGAATAATCTCACTGGTTGATCGGCTATAATAGGCGTTCGCAACGGCATGGGCTGTTCGCGATGGGCATTGTCTATCTGGAGGAAACCATGACCCGACGTTTACTGGTGCTGCTCTTTGCATCCGTCTTTGCAATGGGAACCGTGGCGCTGACCATGGTCCCCGCCGACGCCTATGCTAGCGCCTCCTGCGGTTGTCAGGACAAGGCGCCGGCCTGCGGTTGTGACAAGAAGGACTGTGGGGCCGACTGCAAGTGCGACAAGGCCAAGAAGGGCGGCTGCGACAAGGCCAAGAAGGACTGTGGGGCCGACTGCAAGTGCGACAAGGCCAAGAAGGGCGGCTGCGGCTGCGACAAGGCCAAGAAGGGCGGCTGCGGCTGCGACAAGGCCAAGAAGGCCTGCGGTCCCGACTGCAAGTGCGACAAGTGCAAGGCCAAGAAAGCGAAATAACGCGCCTGCACCAACCATGCCCCTTGTTCGAACCGTAACCGATTTTCAGGGTAGGACGAGTTCATCGGTGATGGTTCCCTGCGCGTCCAGTATGCGAAGGGTCAGGCCGGTTGCGGCTGGACCTCCAGCCCCGGCGAGGCCCGGTTCGGCCAGTGACCCGGTCCGATTCAGGACCGCCACCAGTCCCTGTGTTTCCCCAATCCGGATGGCGGACAGTCCCTCCTGGTCGTGGGCCGTCTGGATGGCCGGGGGCTGATTCGCTTCGGCCGAGGGCACGAGAACCGACAGGAAGCCCGCCTGGGATTCCATGGTCGCGTGAACCTGGAGCCGTTCGTGATAGCCCCACTTGCCGTGACTCGTGGCGTGTTCCTGGAGGTCGTTTTCCACCAGCGCCGTGCCTTCCAGGGGGACCACCCGGACGTCCAGGGTAACCCCGCCGTTCACCCAGCGCGCGCCGTCGTCCAGGGTCGAAAATTCGGAGGCCGGCACGTCGCCTCCGCCCAGGCCGTTCAGGAGCCAGGAGTAGGTTCGGGGTTGCCCGTCACCTTCGATCCGGTCTTCCACCACGAAGACCGATCCGGGTGTCCTTATCATGCGCCGCTTGAAGGCCGTTTCTTCGTAAACCGTATCCACGGCAACCCACGAAAAGGAGCCCTGGTGCTCGAGGGGGCCCAGGAACGCATCCACACCCATCACGGCCTCCAGCAACGCCTCGGCCGGGGCGCCCTTGCCGTCCACCAGGATGGTGTTGTGGTCCGTGGAGTACTTCACCAGGTCATGCTGTTTCCAGTCGATGTAACCGGGATCGATGACCAGGGGACGACCGTGGGCCCACAGCAGGAAGCTCAACTCGTCCGCGTGTTCGTGGGCCAAACCGTTGATCCGCGCGGTCCCGTGTTCCCCTTGCAGAACCAGGTACGTGGCGTCCGATCCCCAGCCGTCACGGAAGACGGCAAAGCCGGCGTCGTGCCAGGCGCCTTCCAGGGGCTGGTCCGGCCCTGGCGGCGGAAGGGATCCGTCGTACAGGGCGAAACTGGCTGTTTCGGTACCCGAAAAGAAGTGATTTGCAGCAGGAAGGAACCACTGCCAAAGGAAATCGTCTTCGTCCAGAAGGTAATGCAGCAGCGGGCCGTGAAGGGCCGTTGGATTGGCGTCATCCGTGGGGGGCATGAGGCCGTCGGGTTGTACCGATCCCAGCGCCCGCAGGAAGACCGTCCGGGTCCTTTCATTGACGGCAAAGTCCTTGATGGGCACCACGAGGTTGGCATGGGGACTTCCCATCTGGAGGTCCGGGACCCCGAAGTAGGGCAGAGTCTCGCCTTGTGCGTACCGGTGGTAGGCCGCCATGAAGGGCAGGAAGCTCTTGGCCCCGTAGGTCAGGTAGTTCCAGCCCTCGGCGTAGCCGCCATCCGCCGTTGACTGGAAATGATTCATCAGGAAGTCCAGTCCGGTCATGGCCTCGGATAGGTGGAGCGGGGCATCCGGCCGGTGGTTCAGGGCCAGGGCGCACAGACCCAAGGTGCCGAGGGTCTTCATCGTGTGGTTGTTCCGGGCCAGGACCAGCAGCCAGTAAGGCTCTCCCTCGTGGCAGACACGATGATACTCACGGACCCTCATGGTCAGCCGCTCGCGGGCCGCGTCCAGGGAACCGGGATCGGCCAGCGGATTGCCGGCCAGGGTGTCCCATGCGGTACACAGGCCCTGCAGGCCTTCCCCTTCGTGGAGGTTGTAGTTGGACAGTGCCGGGACATTGGTGGCGTCCGGAAAGGAGGCGGACAGCACGTCCAGGGCCTTCTGCGTGAGGACCGGGTCCTGACGGATGAGGCCCAGGAGAGCGGCGGATTCAGCGATGCGGCCCCATTGCTGGGTGACGGTTCCATCGTAGTCGCCGGGTGGGTATGCTTTGGGTGTTTGGGCCGCGTTGTTTTCTACGGCGGTCAGGATCGTGGCCCAGGGGCCCTGTGTGGCATTGGCCCTGGCTGCCATTTCAGCCACGTGTTCGGGACCGAAGAACAACCGGGGATGGTCCACGATTTCGGGTTGCCAGGCCGACGCGGATGAAGGGTCCAGGGGGTCCGTTCCTTCCGCGATCTCCTGCAGGTCCGGGACACCGTCCCGGTCGGTGTCCTTTTCCGGATCAGGCGGCTCCTCGGTGTCCGGTGTGTCCATGGGCCCGCTGTCCGGTACATCGGCAGGCGTCGACACCTCGGTGTCCGGTGTGTCCATGGGCCCGCTGTCCGGTACATCGGCAGGCGTCGACACATCGGTGTCCCCGGATCCACTTCCACAGCCCGAAGCCGGGCCGCCGATCACCAGCGCCACCAGGGCCAGTAACCAGAATCGAATGACGGAACCCATGACAACCTCGCGTTCGTGGGTGCCCCGGATTCTACGTTATTGTGACGACAGGGTCATGAGGCATGGCAGGGAAGGGCCCGATCAGAGGCCCCACTGCAGTTCCCGCACCGTGAACGTGGAGTCGGGCAGACCCTCGTTGGCCCGGAAGGCCTTGATGACCATGGACGTGGCGTGGCCCGTGCGGACATCGGTCATCAATATGTTCGAGTTGCGGAGGTTGCCCCCCGGAAAGGTGACCGGCTTGGTGTTTTCCAGCCGCTTGACCATCTTTCCGTCGGCCTCATAGTACTCCGACCCCGTCCTGGTAGTCTTCGCCCGGGCCGATCGTGCCCGTATGGAGTGCGCAAGCTTGCTTGCGCTTTTCCAACGGGGATTCAGCCTTCGATTCCCGCTTTACCGTTTGACGGAACCCAGGACCTTGAGCAGTTTCGGGCGGATGCGGTCCCAGACCACCTTTGAGCCCTTGCGCGTGGAATGGACCCCGTCCTTGGCCCGCAGCTTGCGGCGGGTCTCGGGGTGGCGCACGAAACGCCAATGGTCACCGCCGGTCTTGATGCCGGTGGCACACTTCACCTTGGCGGCGGCCTCCAGCTGGTAGGTGCGGATCTTTCCGAGGCGTCTCTGGAAGCGCTTGGAGACCACGTCCATGGGGGGCAGCAGCACCACCTTCATGACGCCCATGTCGCAGACCTTCTCGAGGAAACGGGTGACACGGGCCTTGTACACGGCGCCGTACTGGTCATGGTTCATGCAGAGCCAGGTGGCCTTTTTCTTCTTCCTTTTCCTTTTCTTCTTTTTCTTCAGGTCGTCCCTTTCACCCTTCTGCAGGGGAAAGCACTGGGCGTCGTTCCCGCCGAGATAGACCACCACCACGTCCATGTCCAGGATGGCCTTGACCCTCTTGATTTTCTTCATCCAGTCGAAGGAATCCGGCCGCGAGAAACCCGTGGCGGACTGGACCAGCCGCTGCACGTCGTGACCGCGGTCCTCCAGGTCCTTTTCAATGATGTGGCCCAGGGAGCCGTTGAAGGTTGACGAGCCCAGCAGCATCACCTTCAGGCCCTTCTCGTCGTCATCCGGTTTCCCAACGGCGTCGGGGCCCGGGATGGCGCCAAAGACCAGGATGAATGCCAGGAGAGACGACGCGAAGTACGGAAGCATCACGAAAGGCTCCTTGCCCGCGGGACGAAAACCCCTAACCCCCACGACCCGTCCTGTCAAGGCAGCAGGTCCATCCGCGGCACGAGGTTTCCGGGGTAGGCAATGTCGATGTACTGCTCCTGCGGGAAGTCCCCAGGTTGAAACATGGCCTGCGTGCCGTCGGGCCAGCGCACCAGCAACTGGTAATCACAACCCAGATCGCCCAGGCCGAAGTGCAGGACTCGGGTGTCAGCCGAATTGTACATGCCGCGACTGCTGCGCACTTCCCTCACCAGCTGGCGGTCGGAGAATGCCAGGGTTACCCGCGCCCCGATGGCGTCCCGGTTCACCTTCTGACCATCGCCCGTCAACCGGACCGCCAGCCAACGGTTTTCGGCGCCGATGTGGTTGGCGAACAGGAAATTGGGTCGCCCGCCGCCCGTGTCCCGTCCTCCCACCAGGAGGTCCAGGTCCCCGTCGTGATCCACGTCGGACCAGGCGTGGTTCTGGGCCATCTTCATGGTGGCCAGTCCCTTGCAGAAGTGGATGTGTCCGTTCACCGCGTCGCTCCAGTAGGCCCCGCAGATCTCCTGGGGGTCGGGG
>JADHTP010000235.1 GCA_016784945.1 Deltaproteobacteria bacterium
ACCGGGAGCGTCAGCCTTCGTCCGGGCCCAGGCGACTGTAAAATCCCCGCCGAACAGGATGAAGGGGCGGTCGTCCGTTTCGCGAAGGGCCGCCACGGTCAGGCCGAAGGCGCCCACCACGCCCGGATCCATGTCAAAGCCCGTGTCGCCATCGGCAAGGCTCCCGGCCACCAGGGCGCCGATCCCGAAATGAATGCCCAGTCGCTGGACCGGGTACACCTCCGCCAGGGCCATGATGCCGTACTGTATGGTATCGAAGGCCTGTCCGTCGATCTTCAGTTCGGTGTTGAACACGCCCCCGGACAGGTCCACCCGCCACAGGGTGGTGAAGTCCTTTTCTTCGTCCACGGCGAACCCGGAGTGGATCCCCGTGGGTCCGAACAGGCTCGCCACGCCCCCGGCCCGTGCCTCGGCGGCCTGCCATGTCAGGCCCAGGGCCACCATCGCAAGCAGCACATTGCGCAAGATCCTCTGCCAGAACCTTTGCATGGACCATCCTCCCAACAGGTGTTAAGCGGGCACATCCTAGCACACGATCCCACGAACAGTAGGGCGAATTGCCTATCGCCTGTCGCCTATCGCAACCCGCAGATCGTTCGACCCTCGCTAGGGTAACGTCAGGGTCACCTGGGCGCCGTAGTGGTCGGAGTAGCGGCTGTCGATGTCATCCCCCCCGACCGTGAGCGTCACGGGTTCGTCCATGACGCGGACCGACTCGAAAGCGCTGCTCTTGGGCACGTTCTTGAAGAACACGTGGTCGATGATGCGATCGATACCGCCGGTCAGCGGGTTTTCGTTGGCGCACCAGGTGCAGGGGGCGTCGGCGTCATCCCCGTAGGGACCCGTCAGGCCGCCCTCGATGAACTTGTCGAAATTGGCGGGGAAGCTGGGGAGGATGTCGTCGCCCTTCTGGGGGCCGCAGTTCATGTCGCCCAGCAGTGTGGTCGGAGTGAGCACGTCTTCCTTTTCGGTGATCCAGGGCAGCAGGGCATCGATCTGCTGGGCCTGCTCCTTTTCCCATGATTCGAAGTTGCCCAGGTAGGGGATGCCGGTCATGAAGGCCGTGAGGTGGGTGCAGAACACGTCCACGTCCCCGAAATTCGGCACCTGGGCCACGGCGTGCAGCAAGACCCGCACGTTGAGGGACGACTCGAACCTCAGGAATTCCTTGCCGGCGAGTGGATGACGCGACAGGATGAGCAACCCGTTCCTGCCCTCGTAGGCGAATCCGCCGCCGGCCCCTTCCAGGCAGGCGCCGATGATGGCGTCGATGGCATCGTCCACGGTGGCGGCAGCCTCGGCCAGCCCGATGTTGGACGCAATGCAATTGACGCAATCCTTGGGCTGCACCGATCCGAACTCCACGGCACAGAAGTCCAGGGCGCAGGAGCCCAACGTGGAGGGTTCGATACCGGCGCACTTGTCCAGGACGCAGGCCTTCAACTCCTTGGTGCCGTCTTCCGTGCAGGCCGGCTCCCCGCCGATCTCGCCGGCGTCCGTGATCTCGTAGTAGTTGTGGGGAAAGACCGTCTTGGCACCCTCGATCACTCGGTCGATGCTGGTCTGGTTCCAGACCTCCTGGAGACAGATCACGTCCGCGTCCAGCAAGGCTACGGCTGGACCGATCAGGGGTTCGCGTTCGGGTCCGTAATCCACGTAGCCCATGGCCAGACCGGCGTTGTACGTGGTTACCGTGAGCGTCCTGGCGGGTGGGGTGGTGTCCACGGTGGCGTCGTTGTTTCCGCCATTCCCGCTGGAACAGGCCACAAGAATCGCCAGGGCCATCGTGATGTATTTCATGAGACGTCCTCCCGCAGTACCCCGAATCGGGTGCCAAGTATAGTGCCTTGTGACGACCATCTTCAACCTGCGGGTGGATTTGGGGCCTTGAGTCGCCCCTTCTTTTCCCGGGCGCGCTTCGTGATCCGGTCCGCCAGGTCCAGGCGTCCCTCGGCCAGGTGCTTCAGGGCTCTCGACAGGGCGCGCGCGGGACCGGCCCCCCGGAAGGTCAGACGGATGCCCACGAACGCCAGGGCAGCCACCAGGATCACGGCCCTCAGGCTGGCATCGACCTCCGCCTCGTTTCCTTCGTGGCTCAGCACGTGGACGTTTCCTCCCATGTCGAGCCGCACGGACACCCGCCGGCGGGGCTTCGTACAGCGAGCGAATGGCGGCGGCGCGGCAAGGCCGAGGATCGCGACCAGTATGAAGGTGGACGTCTTCATGGTCCACCGCCGTTCATCAACGCCCCTGGTCCCTGGTGGTGATGGTCTCCAGGCCGTGGGCGTCGGGGCCGGTTTCCACGCGCCGCAACCACCAGGCGAACAGGAATCCCACGAATCCCAGGATGGAGAACATCCACATGCCCATGGCGTAGCCGTCCGGGTTGTCGGGACCCGCCGCCGAATAGTCGTTTGCCCAGCCGATGAGCATGTTGAACCCGGCCAGGCCCACGTTCTGAATCAAGGTCATCAGACCGTAGGCGGTCCCCAGTTTCGACTGTTCCACGATGTAGGCCACCGACGGCCACATGACGGCGGGAATCAGCGAAAACGATATCCCCATGAGGGCCATGGGCACGTACAGGGAAATATCGGTGTAGGCCATGATCAGGTAGACGGGCATCAAGAGGAGCGAACCGAACATCATGAACAACGAGCGGTGCCCGACGCGATCCACCAGGTAGCCGAATGCCGGTGTACAGAACATGGCAAACAGCGTGAGCATGCTGGACAGGAAACCGCCGAGTTCCCGGGAGGTCCCGTGGGCATGCATGAAGAACTTCACGGCAAAGGTCTGGAATGGGAACGTGGCGGAATAGAACGTGATGCAGAGAGCCACCACCAGCCAGTAGGACTTCCCGAACTTCAACAGGTCCGACAGGACCACCTTGTCCGTTTCACCGGCCGCGCCGAGCTGATATTTCCTTTCGGACCCCGATTCCATGATCCAGTAGATCCCGGCCGCGATGACGGACACGCCGCCGAAAACCGTGGCCAGCAGCAACGGTCCCTGCCAGTCGTCATAGAGCGCCTTGGCCCAGGTGGGGGAATTCAGGGCCGCGAAGGAGCCCAGTCGGGCCAGGGTCAGGTTCAGGCCGAAGGCCAGGCTCAGTTCCTTGCCGCGGAACCACTTGGCCACGGCGGTGGTCACGGCCACGATGAGGGACTCGGCGCCCAGTCCGAAGACCAGCCGACCGGCAGCCATCATCCAGAAGGTGCCCGAAACAGCGGTGAGGACGGCCCCCACCATGCAAAGGGCCGCGAAGAGAAAAGTGGACTTCCGGGTGCCGATCCGATCGATGATGAATCCGCCGATCAGAACCATGAAGATGTTGGGAATGCTGTAGATGGCGTTCAGCATCCCGATGTTCGAGTCCGAAAAGCCCAGTTGGGCCTTCAGCACATCCGCCAGGGGGCTGACGGCGTCATAGACGTAGTAATTACCGAACATGGCCAGGCTGATCACCACGAGAATCAGCCACCGCAACGCGGGAGGCGCCATGGGGCGGTCGCCATTGGCGGGGTTCGACATGGTCATTGGATGCTCCATGAATACCCGGGAACGGTAAACCGTTTGGCGTTTGGCGTCCAGGATTTGCCGTCCAGCACCATCGCCTATCGCCTATCGCTTATCGCAGGACGTTGATCGTCAATCGTTCGATCGTTGATCGTTTGTAGGGGACGGTCTCCAGACCGTCCCTTGCAAAGTGAACAAATGTTCACTAATATACGATTATGGCGGCTCGGGAACAGTTGGCCAAGGTCATCACTGACCTGCCGTCCGGCGTGGTCCGGTGGGCTTCGGCCCCCACGGAGGAAATACCCCGGCTCTCTTCGGGGATGCCCGCGCTGGATGGCATCCTGGGAGGCGGTTGGCCCCGGGGTCGGATCTGTTCCGTCCGGACGGACGCCCTGTTCTCCACGGGACGCACGAGCCTGGCGGCCCACACGGTGACGGCCGCCTCCCGACAGGGTCTGCTGACGGCCTGGATCGACGGGAACGCCTCCCTGGACCCGGCGTCCCTGCGGGCGGGCGGGGCGGACCTGGAACGAATCCTCTGGGTCCGGGGGCCCCTGTCCTTCGGGCAGTCCCTGACGGCCGCCGAGGAAGTGCTGCGGGCCGGGGGCTTCGAGGTCATCGTGGTCCGCACGGCGGGCCGTCGGCGCTCCTTCAAGCCGGGTCGCCGCCGGGGCGAGTCCAGGACTGCGGCATGGATACGTCTCTCCCGGGCCGTGGAGCGGGGCCGGTCGGTGCTTCTGGCCCTGTCGGACGGGACCCCCGATGCGATCCCGGGTTCCGTACCCCTGAAGGTGGACACCTCACGCAGTCGATGGGCAGGGACCCCGGGCCTTTCCTCGCTCCTCCTCGGGACCGGGGTGCGTGTGGAGATGGATGGGACGGGTGTGGATCTGGAAACAGTCGCGATGGAAATGCTTCAAATCGGCACGTTTCGTGCCGCATTGTAGGCGAATATGCAGATGTCACGAGGACTGACTTCTCTTTGGAGGAAAAATGAAGACAAGGAAAAGTAAGGATCGCGAATTCGCCTGCATCCTGGCCCCGGCCCTGCCGCTCCAGGCCCTGGTCCGGTCCGAGCCCGACCTCGCAGGCCGCCCCGTGGCCATACTGGACGGTCACGGGACCCGGGCCGTGCTGACCCACGTTTCACTGGCTGCCCGTGAAGCCGGCGCACAACCGGGCATGACCCCATCCCAGGCCCGTTCCATCGCGCCGGAACTCGTTCTCCGCACCGTCTCGCCCGGTGTGGTGGAAGCGGCCCACCGGGCCCTCACGGACGTGGCCCTGGCCTGGTCTCCCCGCGTCCAGGCCATCCAGCCCGGGGTGGTGGTGCTGGACATCACGGGCACCCGCCGGAGGGTCCATTCCCGGCCCGCCTTCGGGTGCGCCCTCCAGGCCGCGTGCCGCAAAGGCGACATGAAGGTCCGGGTCGCCGTGGCCTCCGGTCCCCGCATCGCCCTGATCGCGGCCCGTTCGGGCAAGGGCATGGTGGTGCTCCCTCGTGGCAGGGAATCCGCCACCCTGGCGCCCCTGTCGGTCCAGGCACTGGCCCCTTCGCCCGCCCTGCGCGAGACCTTGTCGCGGCTCGGCGTGCGGACGGTGGGGGGCTTCGCCAGCATCAACGGGAAAGGCCTGGGGATCCGCCTGGGCCCCGAAGCCATGGACCTGCACCGGCTCGCCCACGGCGTGGACACGTCCACCCTGCACCCCATGCGTCCGTCCGAGGTGTTCGAGGAGTCCGTCTCCCTCGACTACCATCTGGACAATGCCGAGCCCCTCCTGTTCCTGCTCTCCTCGGCATTGGAACGCCTGTCCAC
>JADHTP010000236.1 GCA_016784945.1 Deltaproteobacteria bacterium
TGCCGTGTCTGAGCGTGCTCGCACCTGCTTGACCTGCGGCGGCAAGTGCGAGACATTCCTGACCTCCACTTCGCGCACTCACATGCCGCTCAATTGACTTTCGCAGACCACACACCGCAGCAAGCTCCAAGTACAACGGTAATCCCGCTTTCGCGGTCAGTCCGCTTGGCCCTGTCTCGATTTCGTACTGGAAAGGTAGAATGCCTTGTGACATGAGGTACTTTACCTCGTTGGTGATACATCGTTCAGCGACAATGCATCATAACCCCGTGTGATCACGGGGATAACGAGGTGCGCCTACTTTTTTGACGGTGGATCAGGGTGGGGCATCCCTAGCGCGCTTTGACCCGGGTTCTTTTTCTCCGACGTCGGCGCTTCTTTCGGTTCATCCAGGCTGACAGGAGGGACTCGAACACCAGTTCGTTGGCCTTCGATTCGTCTGCGTCGAGAAACAGGGAAGGGGGAATCTGGAAACCACCGGCGAATCGCCGCCCCCCGCAGTCCACCGGGACCCCGAAGACCGCTGACAGGGCCGAGTCGAGCAGGTGATAGCTGTCCAGGTCGGCATCAGCGGTCCGCAGGGAGCCCACGAGAGTGCCCGCAACACTCCCGAACACCACCACGGTGTCCGTGTCTTCCCCCCGGGACATGAAGTCGGCGGTCTGACCGATGGCATCCCGATTGCGTCGACCCACCTTTCCGGTAAAGGCCACGGTGAACCCGTTCTCCGTCCGAGCGGTCTTCAGGGCGCTGGACAGGGCGTCCAGGAAGTGGTTCCCGAGGGGTGTCCGGACGATGGTCCTCACCAGTTCCGGCGAGACCCAGGGCTCGATGAGCGCGGCCGCCTCGAAATCAAAGGGTTCGGCGTTCAGGAAATCACCGGTGTCGGTCCTGATTCCGTACATGAGCGCCGTGCAGACCCGGCAGGCCTCTTCCTGATCCTCGATCAGGACGTCCGTCCGGTTCGAAAAATGGTGCGCCATGATGCTGGCCGTACTGCCGGCCTTCGGTTCCTGCTGTGAAAACATGGCGCCCGTCCTGACCTTGACGTGATGGTCGATGTGGGCAACCAGTTTGAAACCCTTCTTGACCGGGACGGGCAGACGGGCGTTCTGCCTGTCCACCACGGCGAACCCGGCGTACTTGATCCTGGGGAGCCTCAGTCGCACCCTCTTGAAGGGGATGTCCAGGAGGCGAACGAAGGCGCCGTTGTCCGGACGGCTGACCACCTCGAAGGTCAGGAGATCCATGCGGACGCCGGCGTGCTTGGCCAGGAACGAGAGGGCCCAGGCCGACGCCAGACCGTCGGGATCGGGCGAACCCAGAATGGCCGTGAACAGGCGCTGTCCCTCGTAGCGTCCGAGGACCTCCAGCAACTCGTCCGTCCTGGCGTCGAAGCCTTCCACGCGCTCTCCTTGACCGTGATCCGCCACCGGGCTACGATGGGCATTATTGTACCATGCCCAAGGAGAACATCCATGGAAGTCGTGAAGCAGTTGGCCGTGTTCGTGGCCAATAAACCGGGAACCCTGGCCGCCATCTGTGGCAACCTGTCCGACCGCGATATCGGTATCCAGGGACTGGCCGTGTCCGATGCCAGGGACCACGCCGTCCTGCGCCTGGTTGTGGACGATGCCCCCAAGGCCATCCACGTACTGGGGGAATCGGGCGTGCTGGTGCTCGATTCCGATATCATCAAGGTCACCCTGCTCAACGAGATGGGGCAGATGGCCACCCTGGGCCGGGTTCTGTCCGAGGGTGGCGTCAATATCGAATATGCCTACGGCGGCCTCAGCGCCGACGACGAAAGCGGCACCCTGTACCTGAAAGTCACCGACGTGGACAAGGCCAGGAAAACCCTGGGCGAAATGGGCATCTAGGGCGTCAGAGCCCCAGCCGGAAACTCAACAGAAATCCCGGGAACTCCAGCAGGTTGAAGCGGGAATCCACATCCCCCAGGGTGACGCCGTCCCTCTCGATCTTGCCCGACAACGTGGTCATGGACGAAACCGGATCCAGGAACCGCACGGATTTCCTGCCCAGGAATCGATAGCGGGACCGGCCCTTGGAAAACGTGAAGTCGTAGACCAGTTCCCGACCGAAGACAGGGTCGATCCGGAGGGTGCCTTCCATGGGCGCCTCCTGGGCAATCCCTTCCATGGACACGGTCCCCGTCAACCGGGTGTTCCGGTCCTGGAGGAACTGGAACAGGTCGGCCTCCACCCGGCAGGAGAAATCGAAGGCCCCGCTGCGACCGGTGGTCTTCACTTCGCGGAAATGGCCATACATGTTTTCTTCGAACCGGATCTTCATGGTTCGTTCCTCCCTTGATGAAAGCGCTTATCCTCCGGCAGGGACCCAGTGGTTCTGCTCGTACCAGTCCTGGGTGGCTAACCAGCCCTCTTCGAACCGGGGATACTTGTACTTGAAACCCAGGCTTTTGAGCAACCGGTTGTCGAACAACCAGTTCTCCAGGGCATAGTCCAGCGCCTCCTTGTCCAGGCACGGCTTCAGCGGACTGTCCAGCCCGGCCTTCCTGACAGCCAGTCGGTACAGTGCGCCCACCACGCGGTTCACCGGCCCCATCACCAGGTCCCGGGCGATGAGGGGCTTCAGGGCGCGGACCAGCACCGTGGGGAACGGGATCCTGGGGTCGTGCATCCTCACGCCACCGGCCTTCAGAGCCACGGAGAACATGTCGCCCACGGAGACCGGATCGTCGTTGGCCACGTTGAAGGCCTGACCATGGGGCTGTGGATTCTCCACCAGGAACACCAGGGCGCGGGCCACGTCCTGGGCATGCACCCAGTTGCTGCTGGGGCCGCCCGTGACCGTGACCATGTGGTCGGTGAAGAGCCGGAGCATGGGAGGTGCCGTGGCCAGGGCCCCCGCCGACACCCGGGCCCGGGGTCCATAGATGAGACCCGGGCGGACGATGTTGACGGTCGGTCGACCTCCGTGTTCCTTCAGGATCTGCTCCGACATCAGCTTGGTCCTGACGTAGTCGTTGGCCACCGCCGTGGGGGCATTCTCGCTCTGGTACTGCGGTCCGGCGGCATAGACCGATGCGGTGGACACGAAGACAAAGTGCCTCACGCCCTGAGTGCGGGCCGCTTCGTAGAGGCGCAAGGTGGCGTGGTAATTCACGGGCGCCAGTTCGTCCCAGCTCCGTCCGATATCTTCGATGGCCGCCGCGTGGATCACGGCGTCCACCCCCTTGACGGCCTCCTCGACCACACCTTCTCCGGTGAGGTCAGCCTCCATCAACTGAACGCCCGGGCACTTTGCAAAGGGAAACTCGACCCCCGGGCGGTCCAGGGCCCGGACCCGACAACCCGCTTCGGTCAGGTGCAGGACAGCGAAATGACCCACTGAACCGGCGGCGCCGGTTACCAGGACCAGCGATCGGGAAGTCCTGTCTTCCTTCATGGTTCAGTCCCCAGGGTTCGGGCCGTATCCTGGAGCATGCGGTCTATGGCCGTTTCCGCCCCTTCCGGATCCCCGGCGCGAACGGCCGCCAGAACCTGCCGGTGCCCTTCCACCAACCGTTCAGGATCCTGGTACATGCGCTCGAAAACCTGTCGATGCCTCAGGTAGATGGAACGGATGGAATTCAGCACGAAGACGAAGACCAGGTTTCCGCCGCCACGGGCGAGCAGGTCGAAACATTCCAGGTCGATCTTCTGCATCTTCGGCGGATCTCCCGCGGCCAGGGCCAGGGATTCCACCCCCTTGGCGTAGGCTTCGATCTGATCGGCGGATGCCCGCTGGGCGGTCAGGCGAGCCAGGATGCGGCCAAAGAACACACGCGCCTCCAGGAGATTCGCCAGCAGGTCCCCGTCCAGTGCCCCGTCGCGAAACAGGAGGTCCGCCAGGATTTCCAGGTTGGCGCCCCGCAGGTAGTCCAGGACCCGGACGCCGTCTCCCTGTCTTATCCGGATGAAGCGGAGGGTTTCCAGGACCTTGAGGGCTTCGCGCAGGGTGGTCCTCGTCACCTCCAGAACCCCGGCCAGTTTCCGCTCGGACGGGAGGCGATCGCCGGGACGAAAGGCCCCCGAAATGATGGACAGCCTGAGTTTCTCTGCGATGGAGGAGGCCAGGTCCTTTCGCTCCACGGCGCCGAGTTCCATTGACACCTCCGGTCATCAGGTTATCGGATGGCCCGACCAATTTGCAGAATAGTCAAGATTCCGGGGGGTGTCAAGTCCAGGGTTGCGACGGGATCTTCCACGTCCACGAATACGATAGGCGATAGGCGATAGGCGATGAACAGGCTACTCGTTCTCTTCCTTTTTGGGCAGAGGGGACACTTCCACCGGGATCTCTACGCCGGGGGAGGTCTCTTCGGGCGAAGCGGACACCACCACCAGGGCCGCACGCAGCACCCGATCGTTCATGGTGTATCCCCGCTGGACTTCCTCGAGGATGGTGCCGGGTTCGACCTCGTCGGTTTCAGCCGTTTGGATGGCTTCGTGGAAGAGGGGATCAAAGGGCCGGCCCTTTACCAGCATGGGCTTGACGCCGTACTTCGCGAGGACCTTGATGAGGTCGCTGAGGACCAGGCCCACGCCATCGGTGATGGCCTTGGAGTCGTTGGCGGAACGGGCCGAATCCACGGCCCGGTCCAGGTTGTCGGTCACGGTCAGCAGATCCCGAAGCAAACGCTCGTTGGCGTATTTCAGATAGTTGCCCTTTTCCCTTTCTATGCGCTTGCGATAGTTTTCGAAGTCCGCGGCCACCCGCAGGAGTCTTTCGTTCGTGTTCTTGAGCTGGTTTTCCAGGTCGTTTTCCGGGTTCTCTACCACCTCTAACTCGCCGGTATCGACGATGGCGTCCGGGGTGTCCTCATCGACGGCAGCCTCGTCTTCACCGTTTCCGTTCTCTTCAGCCTCGGCTGCCGGTTCCGTTTCACCGGGCGTTTCGTCCATATCGAAAGGTCGGTCGATTCTAGCTTCGTCCATGTCCGAGCATACCCTGGCAAAAGCCCTTACTGGGCGGTCACCATAGTATCGCTGGGGGCCTTTTGTCAACTTGATTCAGCCTTGGATCTAGCGGTTTCGACTATGACTTATGGAACTTGAGAGTACCGCATTCTTCGAATTCGAGGGTTGAGCGACAAGGCGCATTCTCCTCGGTTCCGGCAAGGTCGATTCTTTCGCCCAGGAATTTCGTCAGGATGGAGTTCCCATCGTCATCCGCGAGAAATTGAGGCAACGAATTTCTGAGAGCAATGGCAGTGACCAGTTCGGAGGGAGCCAGGCCGGGCCGGATGGTGCGGATCCACGAGCCGAAGGAGCGCCGGATCATGTCCGAGGT
>JADHTP010000237.1 GCA_016784945.1 Deltaproteobacteria bacterium
AGCGCCTCGGTGCATCCCGAGCCCGGCCCGGGATCGGGCCAGGACCAGGGTGACCTTGCACTGTTCTTCCGGCGTCCTGGCCATTGGCATGAGGCCTTCCGCCAGCGCCAGGGCCTCCCGGTAATATCCCTGTGCCTGCCGCGCCTCCAGGATGACCAGGTCCTTGACGAAGGGATCGGAACGGGGTTTCAGACCGCTGCAGGCCAGGGCCAGGACCAGGCAGGCCAGTACGCCCGCCAGGTTGATCCATTGCCTGATGAAGCCGACAGCCATGGAAAGGAATCTGACGTGAAAAGGCTGTTGTGTCAATCGGCTCGGTCCGTTGGTCGTTCATCGTTGATCGTCGATCGATCAGGATTCGACTTCTCAACCTATTTTGACGCTATAAACCATCCACGATCGACGATCTTCGTCCTTCGGTTGACGGTCAGCGATGGACGGTGGACGATATGGCCCATGGAACGTCACCCCATCATCGAACGACTGGAAAAGGACCTGGGGACGGAAATCGTCCGCACCACGCCCGCAGAACTGGCGGCCGCCTCCCATGACGAGTCGGACATGGAGCCGGTCACGCCGGTCTGCCTGTGTCGGCCACGGACCACGGAACAGGTTCTTTCCATCGTGAAAGCGGCCGGCGACCTGGGTGTGCCCATCACGGCCCGGGGCGCCGGGACCAGCCTTGAAGGCAGTTCCATCCCGTCCACCGGCGCCGTGGTGGTGGATTTTGCCGGGATGGACAGCGTCCTGGAGTCCGTTCCCGAGGAACGGCGGGTCACCGTGGGACCGGGCATGGTGTACGACCGACTGAACCATCTCTTGAGACCCAACGGCCTTTTCTTCCCCCCCTCCCCCGGCGGTTCGGCCGACGTGGCCACCATCGGGGGCATGGCCTCCACCGACGCCAGCGGCATCTATGCCCTCCGGTACGGCGGGACGCGCCCCTGGGTGTCGGCCCTGGAAGTGGTGACAGGACGGGGTGACCTCATGCGGGTGGGGGCCCTGGTCCCCAAGTCCACAGCCGGGCTGGACCTCAAGGATCTCTTCGTGGGCGCCGAAGGCAGCCTGGGTCTCATCACTGAGATCACCCTGCGCCTGGCCCCGGTCCCGCCGGCTTCGCGCAAGGGGGGATTCCTGTTCACCGACCTGGCCGAGGCCTGCGCCGCCTCGTCGGAAATGGCGGCCTTCGTCCCCGAAATGGCGGCCCTCGAGTTGACCGACGGCGACACCATGGACCTGCTGCGCGCCCTTCCCGCCTACCGTTCCCTGCCCGATGGCCACGCCCTGTTCGTGGAGGTCCACGGACGGGACGAAGACTGCGAAGCCGGGTTCGAGGCCGCCACCGACGTGGCCGGTGCCCGTGGCGGCACCCCCCTGCCGACCCATATTCCCGACCCCTGGGAGTTGCGCCACCGCATGACGGGCGTTATCCGCGAGTCCGCACAGCCCCACGGCGTGGTTCGTACCGATTGCGCCGTGCCCCTGCTCCGTCTTCCGGGTTTCGTGTCGGAAACCAAGGATCGGGCGAAGACCGATGGCAGGGGCCTGTATGTATTCGGTCATGTAGGCCTGGGCGTCCTGCACTTCCTCATGCCACTGGCTGGTGACGGGGCCTGGAGCCGTCCCGATGCACTGGCCGAGAAGGAACGACTGGGACTGGCCGCGGTGGAGGCCGGGGGCACCATCTCCGGGGAGCACGGCATCGGACAGGGCAACCGCGCCATACTGCCCGCGGAACATCCCGTGGGAATCGACTACATGAGAAGCATCAAATCCCTCTTCGATCCCGAAAACATCATGAATCCGGGAAAGGTGCTTTAAGCGACGGACGGCGACCCGATTTCCGGTTTATCGCCTATCGAGCCGGAAGGGACGGGATTCGCAACAGACAGGCGATGGGCGATTGGCTATCGGCGATTGGTGACCGTGCGTTATCGCACGCCACCCGACTCATTTCGACCGGTGTGGAGGCCGTGCGGATTCGCACGCATCAACCTCCTTGCCATGCGTCAGAATCAGTGCAATAAAAACGCCCATCGACGGCACCAGGGGAGGTAGACGAGATGAAAAACAGCGTATGGAAGACAACGGTTCCGGCGGTCGCTCTCGCCGTCCTGGTGGCCCTGCCCGCGGCCCTGTCCGCAAAGGACCTGACCGCCACGGAGATCCTCCGGAAAATGCAGGAGACCATTTCCGGTTTCAAGGACCAGACCATGGACATCACCATGACCGTCAAGGGCGTGGACGCGTCGAAAAAGTCCTACGACTTCACCATCGCCCAGAAGGGCGCCAACAAGAGGCTGATCCGGTTCACGTCCGGTGAGATGAAGGGTATGGCCACCCTGGTGGAAAGCCGGAGCCGGGTCCACGTGTACCTTCCCGGCATGAACAAGGTGCGACGTGTCGCCTCACACGCCATGAACCAGAGCTTCGCGGGATCGGACTTCACCACGGACGACATGGCTTCGCTCGACTGGCCGGCGCTGTACGATGTCGAACCGCTGAAAGACGACGAGAATCACTGGTATCTGAACTGCACGGCGAAAAAGGGCAAGAAAACGACCTACTCGCGGGTGGTAATGAAAGTGAACAAGAAGGGCTTCGCCCAGGACGGGATCGAGTACTATGCCGGTGACGGCAAACTCGCCAAGACCATGGAGAACGGTCAGCCGAAGAAGTACCCGGCCGGCCTGACCCGGAACTCGAAGGTGCTCATGACCGATGCCCGCACCGGACACTCCACGCAACTCGACATCCGGGACTTCCGGGTGAACGAGGACCTTCCGGACTCCATGTTCACCGTGCGGGAACTGCAGTGGGGACAATGACGGGGGCGACCATGGGCGGACACGGTGGGAGGGCGCGTCATCTTTGCGCCCTCATCCTCCTGGTGGGGCTTTCCCACGTCGGCGCGGCGGCCCACGCCGCGGACTGGACCGACAAGATCAAGTTTTCCGGCCACGTCCAGAGCGACATCCGGTTCATGATCGAGGACTACCGCGGGGCCGTGCCCGGTGACGGCTACAAGTTCGAAATGAACCGCAACGACGTGGAACTGAAGCTCAAGATCATCCCGAACCGCAGCGTCCAGGCCGTGGTGAGCGGCCGGCTGCGCTTCTACGGTTTCAACGAGGCCGCCCAGCTCACGGAACTGGTGGGAAGGGATAAGATCGACCCCCACGATCTCCAGTTGAACGAGGCCTACCTGGCCGTGCGAGGCAAGATATGGGACCTGAAGGTGGGGCGGATGGTCCAGACCTGGGGCACGGCGGACATGTTCAATCCCACGAGCAACCTGTCCTCCTACGACTTTTCCGACCCCCTGGATTACATGGCCAAGGTGCCCAACCAGATGGTGGAATTCGACCTCTATCCCACGGACTGGCTGACCATCAAGGCGGTCTGGGTCCCCCTGTTCAAGCCGTCGCTTCTGCCTCCCTCCACGTACCTGGGTTTCGCCGTTGAAACCAGCCGGGACGGCTGCTTCCTGAACGCGCCCACACCACCCCTGTCCCGCAACGACATCGACACCCTGGAAACGGTGTTCAACCAGTACGACCCCTGTTCCCTGAACTTCCTGACGCCGGACATGGCGGTGGTCATCCCGGAGTTCTCCATCGCCAACTCCCAGGCGGCCATCAAGACCCAGTTCCGGTTCGCGCTGGGCGACGTGGGGGACCTGGACTTTTCGTTCAGCTACTACTACGGCCGTTTTTCCTTCCCCATCGCCTATACGGCGGCCGCGGACCTCATGGACAGCGCCACACTGGGGCCGGGCAACCTGGACGTGATGTACAATGTGGAACTCATGTACCCGCGCATGCACGTAGCGGGGTTCGACTTCAGCTTCTCGGCCGCTTCCGACAAGGTGCCGGGCCTCTTCGGCGAACTGGCAGTGACCTTCCCGGAAGAAGTGATCTTCGGCCTGGCCGTGCTGCGAAACGACGTCATCCTGGACAACCTGCAGATGTCCTCGGTGAACGTGCCCACCACGCCCTTCGTCAAGGCCACCGTGGGCCTGGATTACACCTTCACGAAATGGCTCTACGTCAACGTCCAGTACGTCCGGGGGTTCATGGACGAATTCAACGACGCCTACGGTATCCACAACTACGTGGTGCCGGCCCTGGAAATGAAGTTCCTGGACAACGTGCTCCAGTTCCGGATCGCCGCGGCCTGGAACGTGGACGACCTGTCGGCGGCCATGTTCCCCCAGATGACCTGGGTGGCGGCTCCATCGGTTGAGTTGATCCTGGGGGTGTGGGTCTACCTGGGTGACACCAAGCCCCGCGATTCCAAGAGCTACGGCGGGCGGTACAAGTTCGGACAGAAGGCGGCGGGTCGCAGTGTGGTCTATCTGAAGGGCAAGGTCAGCTGGTAGGAGATTCCATGAGGACACGGCAAGGCAAGTTCAGGATCCTGTTGGTCGTGGGCGCGACCCTGTTCATGGGTTCGTGCGACTGGGGCGCGGACGGGCCATCCCACCTGAGGGACACCTACCCCACGTCCTGCAACGCAGAAGACGCCATCACCACGACCCCAGACTCCCTGGCGGCCACCGTGGGCTCGGACAGCCTGGCGGGCAGATGGGCCTTGATGGTGGTTCAGGAAGGAACTTTCGCACCGCTCAACGAAGAATGGGACATCACGCTGACCGACCTGCTCATCGTGGACATCCCGTCTGACCAGTCCGGGGCCTACCTGCTGTTCTGCGACCAGATCAACGAGGTGGACACCCGGTTCGACGACCCCGACAACCCCGATGCCCAGCACCCCATGAAGCCGGAAACCGTCCTGTCCCAGGCCCTAAAGGACGCCAACATCAGTCAGTACATCCCGTTCACCGATCCCCTGGACGGGGGCCTGCCCAAAACGGAACTGCTCTGGTTCTGGGGGATCACGGGCCTGGATGACTCCGCCACGGACCCCCTGCCCGACGACGAGGCATCCCCCAACGTCTGGGACGAGGACGCAGACGGCCACCCCGGCGTGACCGTCACAGTGCTCAACCCGGTCCAGGGCGACCGCTACATGGTGCGGCGGGCCACGTGGACGATGGGGGCAGGCGCCCTGACCGGGAATCAACTTTGGGTCGCGGGCGATTTGCTGGAATTCCAGATCGAAGAAACGGCCCTGGACGCCACCGACGCCTTGTTGCTGACCCTGGCCCCCATCACGGCCAAGAAAACTGGAAACACCTGGCGGATGCGGCGGGTGCTGTCCGACTTCTCCTGCCGCGACCTGATCCAGCAGCACGGGTCCCTGTTCGATGACGCCCCCGAGCTCTAGGAGCCTGTCG
>JADHTP010000013.1 GCA_016784945.1 Deltaproteobacteria bacterium
TTCTGCGGGTGGGACCCGGTTCACCAGTACTATGGCTGTTCACCCACGGCCGCACAGGGACCGGCCCAGCACCCCTACACCTGCGGGTCGGTCGCCTGCACGCCCCAGTGCCAGGAAAAGGACTGCGGCCCCGACGGGTGCGGTGCGAACTGCGGGACCTGCGGCGGGGACTTCATGTGCAACGAGGCACAAAAGTGCGTGTCGCCCCCCTGCCAGCCGGATTGCACGAACAAGGAATGCGGGCCCGACCTCTGCTCGGGCACCTGTGGCCTGTGTACGCCTCCCGCCGTGTGTTCGGCCTTCTACAAGTGCGTTTCCCCCGGAGACGACGTGGCCCTGTTGCCCGACAAGGCCGAAGACGTGACCGTGGCGCCGGACGTCCTCTTCGACCCCGGCGCCCAACCGGATGCCGGACTCCCAGTGGACCCGGGAAAACCCGTGGGGGACAAAAGTCAGATCAACCTCGATGCAAAGAATCCGAACCTCTGTCCCGACGGTTTCATCAGCTCCTACGGAAAATGCGTCACGGGACCACCGATCAGCGACGATGCGGAGTCAGGAACCTGCTCGTTTCAGTCACACGGCAGCCCGGCGAACCCGTTCGGGGTCTTTTCACTGATTCTTGCGACCCTGGGCCTTTTACGGGTTCAAAGGGTCGATGCACGCCGATATGAAACAAGGGAGGAGGAGACATGAGTGTTCGCCTGGCAATGACGTGGATCGGAGCCCTTGCATTGACCGTGTCGTGCGGCGGCGGCGACGGCGGGGAAAGCGATCTCACCTTCCCTGACGCGGTCCAGGACAGCACGTCCGTGGACACCAGCGAGACCGGGCCCGTGAACGGTACGCCCTGTGACGACGAGGACCCCTGTACCCAGGGGGACGAATACGCCGACGGGGTGTGCGCCGGGGCCCCTTACGACTGCACCACGGGGTCGCCCTTCTGCATCACCCGCAGTTGCGACGGGGAGGGCGGTTGCGTGGTCCTCAAGGTCCAGGCGTTCTTCTGTTTCGTGGACGGGGCCTGTTTCGCCGAAGACTCGGCCAATCCTTCCGATGGATGCGCCCTGTGCGACCCGGCCGTGGATCAGGATGCGTGGTCACCGGCCCCGGGGGTGACGGAGTGCTCCGACGGGGATGCCTGCACCCTGGATGACCACTGCGATAAAGGGAAGTGCGTGGGTGGACAGACCAAGGACTGCGACGACAAGAACCCCTGCACGGAGGACACCTGCGATGAGGGGCTGGGCTGCGTGCATGAAAACAGGGAAGGCGCCTGCGAGGACGGGGACCTGTGTACCCTGGCCGACACCTGCGTGGAAGGCGTCTGCGAGGCGGGAGGGGAGGTGCCCGACTGCGACGACGGCAATCCCTGCAGCGTGGACACCTGCGTAGCGGCCACCGGGTGCGTGAACACCGTGGACGCGGCCGTGGCGTGCAACGACGAAAACGAGTGCACCCTGGAGACCTGCGATACGCAGACGGGCTGCGGCCATGAGCCGATGGAGGGCCCCTGCGAAGACGGGGACCTGTGCACCCTGGACGACTTCTGCCAGGCAGGGGTCTGCGAAACCGGTGCCGGCGTGCCCGACTGCACGAACGACAACGAGTGCACCGACGACTTCTGCAGCCCCCTGGCGGGCTGCATCCACGCCAACCTGCCCGGCGAATGCGACGACAACGAGTCCTGCACCATCGACGACGTGTGCCTCGGCGGCAAGTGCACGGGCAAGAAGACCGGTGACTGCGACGTGTGCGAAGTGGTCAACACCCACGCCAACAAGGTCACGGTCCTCCAGATGGGGACGTCGGGCCACCCGGGGCAGGGCCTGGACCTGGACGACGACCCCCTGACCTGCGCGCCTTCCACGGACTGCTCCGGGGGAATCGACAACGAACTGGGCATCCTGGCGCCCTTCGTGAACAGCGGCCTGGCCGATTCCGTGGACCAGGGACACCTCACATACATCACCGAGTTCGTGGATTTCGACAAGGAAGGGGCGCCTTTCTCCCTCAACTTCGTGGCATCCTACCTGTCGGACACCAACCCGTTCTGCGACTTCCAGTACGCCGAATGCGCCTATGTGGTCTTCCAGGACGCCCTGGACGTGGACTGCAATGCCATCATGGCCTTCGACAACGCCACCCTCGACGGTACCAAGCTCACGGCGGGCGGGACCAACTACACCTTCGGATTCCAGGCCAGCCTCATCGGGGGCGCCATCATGGTCATTTCCATCGCCAACGCCCAGATCGAGGCCAAGGTCCAGTTCACCCAGGGTGGATCGCAGATCTTCTCGGTCCAGGGATTCCTGGGAGGCGCGGTGGACAAGGCGGAACTCCTGGACACCATTGGAAAACTGCCTGACGATGTCCTGCCCATGGACAAGGAAATCGTCATCACCATGCTGGACACCCTCATCGTGAACGACCTGGACACGGACGGAGACGGCACGCCCGACGCCGCCTCCGTGGCCATCCGGTTCGACACCATTCCCGCAAACATCGTACCCGGGGAGTAATTGAGACGACGGAGCACGAGGCAGCCATGGCAGATGTAAAGGCGACGGCCCGCTGGAAAAGACGGCTCACCGAGTACATTCGCGCCGCCGGGGGCCACGTCACGGCCCCGCGCATGCGGGTGGCGGAGGTCTTCTTCAGCATGGCCGGCCACCCGGGCATCGAGGAACTGGCCACGGAGGTCCACAAGCGTCACAAGGGCATCGGGAATGCCACGGTCTATCGCACCATGAGGCTCCTGTGCGACTCGGGCCTGGCCGTCATGCGGGAGTTCGGAGACGGTTTCGCTCGGTACGAGGCCCGGAACCCCGAGGCGCACCACGACCACATCATCTGCACCCATTGCGGCAAGATCATCGAATTCGGGGAAGATGCCATCGAGGAACTCCAGGAAAACGTTACCCGCCGGCACGGTTTCCTGATGAAGAGCCACCGGCTCGAGATCTACGGACTCTGTGGCGAATGCCTGAAGGCCGAACGCTGAGCGTCCCGCGGGATCAGGGGATCCGGTCGACCTCCCTCAACCAGTCCACGGTATCGCGAATGGTGTCCAGAAGGGGGCGGGGCTGGTAGCCCAGTTCCCGGGTGGCCTTGTCGTGGAGGATGACCTTGTTCCCCCGCAGCACCTCAAGGGACCCGCTGGTGTAACGGGGCCGGCCACCGGTGATCCGGCTGAACAGGGTGACGAAGGGAGCGCCGATCCGGGCCATCCACATGGGCGACACGAACCGAGGCGGGGGCGTTGAGGTCACTTCGTGCACCGCCCGGGCCAGGTCAGGGAACTCCACCCGATTGCCCGGCAGCAGGTAGGTTTCGCCCTTGCGGCCCTTGGTTTCGGCAGCCATGGCGCCCTGGATCACGTCGCGGACGTCAACGAAATTGTATCCCGCGCCGATGAGGGCGGGGAATCGACCGGTGGCCAGTTGCTCCACGGTTTCACCCATGAGCGAGGGCTTGTAGTCGTGGGGACCCAGCACACCCGTGGGATTGACGGCCACGGCGTCCAGGCCCTTTTCCACCCCCGCGAGAACCTCCCGCCAACCGGCGGCCTTGGATCGGTTGTAGGGCAGGTACTCGCCGTCCTCCACCAGTCGCCGCGTCTCGTCGATGGGTTCGTCCAGTGGGTGATCGGCAAAGGCATGGATGGAGCTGAAGTGCACCAGGCGCCGGACATCGCTTGCCAGGCAGGCGGCCACCACGTTGCGGGTGCCGCCCACGTTCACTTCCCTCACCAGGGGGATTTCGCGCCTCTCCACGGTGATGTGGCCCGCCAGGTGATAGACCACCTCCGCCCCCTGGAACAGGCAGGCCAGCGACACCGGGTCCCGGACGTCCCCCTTGACGTGCTCCAGGTCCAGCCCGTCGATGGCGCGCGTATCTTCCCGGACCAGGACCCGCAGGGTGTCACCCCTTTCCAGCAGGGCGCGGGTCAGGTTGGCTCCGATATGGCCCGTGGCCCCGGTCATCGCCACCAGCATTGGCGTTCTCCTTTTTCTCAGAATTCCAGTCCGAATACGGGCAACAGGCCGAAGTATACGGTCCGGTACCCGGGCAGTTCGCCGGCCACCTCGAAACCCAGGTCAACGAAAAGAGCGAGGTTATCGAGGCGGAAACGCAGTCCCGGCCCGAACACGCCGCCAAGGAAATAGTTGAACGATGTGAAATCGCTGTACTGGTGCTGGGAACCCAACAGGATGTGGGCCCTGAATGTGGGTTCCAGGCCGTGACCCGCTTCCACCTTGACCAGGAAACCGGGCTGGATGGCCCAGCCGAAATACCGGTGGTTGGAGGCGAACCTCGCACCCATGGCGAACCAGATGGGGCCTTCGATCTGGTACTCGGACTGGGCGGTCAGGGCGCCGGCGTATCGGCAATCCGGGATGTCAGACTTGACGCCGAACAGGACCCCGAAACCCATGGACCAGGCCGATCGGGCGCTGGCCGTCGATGGCGCGATCACGGCCACGGCCAGGGTGGCCGCAAGGATCATCGCCATTGTGGTTGTCGGTGCCAGTTTCAATCTCATCCCCGCATCGGTGGGGAAACTACCATATATCGGAAGGGTGGATTACGGGTCGTCCATCTGGCGTAGAATGGGGTCATGTCCAGGGACCGCCACGACGAAATCGCCGTCCTTCTCAGGCAACGCCTCGAGGCGTTGCGGAAAAGGGATGCCGAGGTGGCGATCCGTCCCAGGACCGAAAACCGCGCAAAGGCCCCGGAGCCCGGGTGGGATCCCGGGGCGGCCCTGCAGCTGAGGGGGCGCTGGATTGCCGACCAGGTGGGAGGGAGCCTGGAGACCATGCTGAAGGCCCGGGCCGTGGCGCCGTACTCCGACCTCCTGGAAGTCACCACCACTCGGACCGGGGTCCTGGAAGACCGTCCATGGGAACGTCCACGGGCCGCCCTGGAGGCGTCACTCTGGCTGCTCCCAGGCATCCGGGACGCCACCATGAAACTCCTGAACCGGGACGGGTTTCGCGACCTGTCCGGGCTGACAGACCACCCGCGGTTCGGTCCGTCGGCCAGGAAGGTGCTCCGGTTGATCCAGAGGGGAAAACCGGAACGTCTCATGGATCACATCGGGTTTCGCGGGGGGCGGGGCCACCTCCTGTCCCTGGCCCTGGCAGGCCTGTACGACCCGGATCAGCTGTTGTTCCTGGACATCGAAACCATGGGGCTCTTCGGGGGCAGCCCCGTGATCCAGGTGGGCCTGGCGTGGATTGAGGGACCGGACCTGAGGATCAGGCAGCTGGTGGCACGGACTCCCGAGGGCGAAGACGGGCTGGTACGCGAGACCGTGGAGGCCCTGGAGGCCAGCCCCGCCCTGGTCACCTTCAACGGGCGGGCCTTTGATTTTCCCTACATATGCCAGAGAGCCGCCTTCTACGGCAGGCCGGTGACCTGCGATCCGGTCCATTTCGACCTCCTTCCCTATTCCCGCCGGGTCTGGAAGGGACGCACGTCGAACTGCCGGCTCGGAACCCTGGCGAGGGAGGTGCTGGGCCTAAAACGTCACGAGGACGTCTCCGGCGCCCTGGTTCCCCGTTTCTACCAGGACTACCTGGAGGATCCCGAGGAACGATACGGTCTCCTGGCCGGCATCGTGAACCACAACCTGGATGACATGGTGGAGATGGTCCTTCTATTCGAAAGGCTCATGAAGGAATGCCAGGGAGGCCTGTGACAAGGTTGAAATCGCTCTTCGACAAGGTCAGGTCGCTGGAAACCGCAAAGTGGTACCGGAACCAGGTGACGGCCGTCCACACCATCCCCCCGAGGGAGGTTATCAACGCACCGATCCCGCAGAACGCCCACCAGGCCGTGCGCGAACTCCTTCACGCCCGGGGCATCGGGGGCCTCTGGGCGCACCAGGCCGAGGCCTTCGAGATGGCAACGGCCGGCCAGGACCTGGTGATCGCCACTTCCACGGCTTCGGGCAAGACCTTTTCCTTCGTGCTGCCCGTGCTGGACGCCCTGGCCCGGGACGAGGAGGCCACGGCCCTGTTCCTCTATCCCCTGAAGGCTCTGACCAACGACCAGCAGGCCATCCTGCAGGGCGTCGAGGACGATTCGGGAATCGATCTCGCCCCGGCCGTGTACGACGGGGACACGCCCAGAGCCCGGCGCCCCCGCATCCGCCAGGAGTCCCGCATCGTCCTGTCCAACCCCTTCGAACTCCATGAAACCCTCCCCTACCACCACCTGTGGCGCCGGTTCATGGCCAACCTGCGGTACGTGGTCATCGACGAGTCCCACCGCTATACCGGCGTGTTCGGGTCCCACGTGGCCCAGCTGATCCGTCGCCTTCTCCGGGTGGCCGAGGCCTATGGCGCGAACCCGGGATTCATCTGCACGTCCGCGTCCATCGCCAACCCCGGGGAGCATGCATCCCGCCTCACCTCCCGCCCCTGCGCCGTGGTGGATCGGGACGGTTCGCCCGCCGGCCAGCGATACCTGGTCCTTTTCGATTCGTCGAAATCCGATTCCGGGTCTCCCCACGTGCAGACCCGGGACGTGTTCCGTCACCTCCTGCAGTCAGGACTCAAGACCCTGTGCTTCACCCAGTCCCGCAAGACGGCGGAATTCGTGGCCGCGCTGGCCCTGACCGACGACCCGCCCCTGCCCGTGGCCCCCTACCGCGCCGGCTACCTGCCCGCGGAACGCCGCAGGCTGGAGCAGTCCTTCAAGGACGGACGACTGCGCGGGATCATCTCCACCACGGCCCTGGAACTGGGCATCGACATCGGGGACCTGGACGCCGTGGTGGTGTCTGGGTACCCGGGGGCCATCAGCACTTTCTGGCAACAGATCGGACGGGGCGGACGGCGCGGCGATGAGTCCCTCGGCGTCTACGTGGCCCTGGACAGTATCATCGATCAATACCTGGTCAAGAATCCCCAAAGGCTGCTGTCCAGGGAGTACGAGACCGCCACCGTGGACCTCAACAACGAGCACATCCTGGCTGGCCACCTCCTGTGCGCGGCCAGCGAACTGCCCGTGGTCGTGCCAAAAGGCCAGGAACCGGAGCAGAGCGTGGTCAAGGGGCTGGCCGGGAGCGGCCTCCTCCACGAGACCGATCACGGCTACATCTATGCCGGCATCACCCGGCCCCAGGAAGCGGTGAAGCTGGACCGCATCGGGGACGCCACCGTGGACCTGGTTGATGCCGACACAGAGGATCTGCTCGAAACCATCGACTTCGACCGCGCCCTGCGCGAGGCCTTCCCCGGCGCGGTGTACCTTCACCAGGCCACCAGCTGGCTGGTGGAGGACCTGGACCTGGACGAGTTCAAGGCCACCCTGCGGCGCAAGAAGGTGGACTACTACACCCAGGCCCACCTGAACAAGGCCGCCGAGGTGCTCGAAACCTTCCGGACCGAGCCCCTGGGGCCGACCCTGGCCAGCGTGGGCCGGATCCGGGTGCGGCAACAGGTTACTGGATTCCTGCGCAAGCGGTACGACCACGTGGTGGGAGGAGGCGACCTGGAGATGCCCGAACGACGGCTGGAGACCGTCGCCGTGTGGATCGACATGGAAATGGAGCATGGGCAGGGCACCCGGGACTTCATGGGGGCCATCCACGCCCTGGAGCACACCCTGGTGGGCATCGCCCCCCTTGTTCTTTCCTGCGACCCCGCGGACCTGGCCGGGTTCTCCACACTCATGGCCCCCCACTCGGGGCTGCCGTCCATGTACATCTACGACGGCTACGAAGGCGGCATCGGCCTGACCGACCGGGTCATGGACCACCTTGTCCCCATCCTGGAGACCGTCAACGACGTGCTGTCGAGCTGCCCCTGCGAGGTCGGATGCCCGGCCTGTTGCCTGTCCCCGCGATGCGGCAACGACAACCAGCCCATGGACAAGAAAGGCGCCGTCGCCCTGGTGTCCCTGATCCTGGGCGACCGGTCCCGGGCACGGGTGAGCTGATCACAACCCGTCCGTCCGGTCAGGCCGCCGCGGCCTCCAGGGGCGCCTGCTCTGCCACGGTCCCCTCGTTGCCCAGGATCCTGGCACGGGCCTCCTCCTCGATAGCGGCCAGGAGTTCGGGCTCTTCCCGCAGCTTCTGTTCCACCTGCTCCCGGCCGTGGCCGAGCCGCTCCCCGCGGAATGAACTCCAGCTGCCGGCCCGCTCCACCACGCCCAAGCGGTCCGCCGCCTCGAACACGTCCATCACGCGGTTGATGCCCTCGCCGAACACGATGTCGAACTGGGCCTCCATGTAGGGCGGCGCCATCTTGTTCTTCACCACCTTGACCCGTACCCGGTTGCCCGTGGCTTCCCCGTTGTTCTTCTGGGTAGCCCGGCGACGTACGTCCAGCCGCACCGACGAGTAGAAGCGCAGGGCGTTCCCGCCGGTGGTGGTCTCCGGGCTGCCGAACATCACGCCGATCTTCATGCGGAGCTGGTTCACGAACATCACGGCGCAGTCGTACTTGTGGCAGACACCCACCAGCTTGCGCAGGGCCTGACTCATGAGACGGGCCTGGAGGCCCACGTGGTGGTCGCCCATGTCGCCCTCGATTTCGGCCCTGGGAACCAGGGCGGCCACGGAGTCCACCACAACGATGCCGATGGCCCCGCTTCGCACCAGGGACTCCACCACGTCGAGGGCCTGTTCGCCGCAGTCCGGCTGGGACACGAGCAGGTCCTCCACGGCCACGCCGAGACGCTTGGCGTAGGCCGTGTCCAAGGCGTGTTCGGCGTCCACGAAGGCCGCTACCGCACCGCCCTTCTGGGCCTGGGCCACCACCTCCAGACAGAGCGTGGTCTTGCCCGATGACTCCGGGCCGAAGACCTCCACCACCCGCCCTCGCGGGATCCCCCCGATACCCAGGGCCAGGTCCAGGTTCAGCGACCCGGTGGGAAACACCGGGGTCTGCTCGATGGGCCCGTCCCCGATACGCATCAGTGTCCCCTTTCCGAACTGCTTGTCCAGGGCCGTGATCAGCCGCTCCAGTTCCTTTTCCCTCTGTTCCTGTTTCGCCATTTTCCACAACTCCTTTCCGGGCCGGCAAAACGCCGGTTCCCGATGGTCAAACCTCGCGATCCAGCAGCCTGTACTGGATCGCTTCCGACACATGCACCGATCGGATGGACCGGGATCCCTCCAGGTCCGCGATGGTCCGCGACACCTTCAGGATCCGATCCAGGGCCCGGGCGGACAGGCCCAGCCTGTCCATGGCCGCCTCCAGCAGAGACGAAGCCTCCCGGGGCACCTCGCAATGGGCCTTGACGAGCCGCGTGGTCATGCGGCCGTTGAAACGTGTCGCCACGCCGTCAAAGCGGGCGGTCTGCCTTTTCACGGCCACGCCCACCCTCTCCAGGACCACCTCCGACGGCTCGCCGGAGGATCCCCCGCCCGTCAGGTCACGAAAAGGCACGGCCGGCACCTCCACGTGGAGGTCGATACGGTCCAGCAGGGGGCCCGACACCCTGTTCCGGTAGCGGCTCACCTCGAGTGGCGAACAGGAGCACCGGTTTCGGGGATCGCCCCAGTAGCCGCACGGGCAGGGATTCATGGCCGCAACGAGAAGAAAGTCCGCCGGAAAGGTGATGGAACCGGCCGCCCGGCTGATGGTGATCTGACGATCCTCCATGGGCTGCCTGAGGACCTCGATGACGCCCCTGGGCCACTCGGGCAGTTCGTCCACGAAGATCAGTCCGTTGTGGGCGAGCGAGACCTCCCCGGGCCTTGGCACCGGGCCGCCTCCGGCCACGGCGGCCGCCGAACCCGTGTGATGGGGCGCCCTGAACGGTCGCTGGGTCATGAGGCCCGACCGGCGCCTGAGGAGCCCGGCCACGCTGTAAACCTTGGTGGTCTCCAGGCTCTCTTCGTAGTCCATGGGGGGCAGGATGGTGGACAGCCGTCGGGCCAGCATAGTCTTCCCACTGCCGGGCGGCCCGATCATCAGGAGATTGTGCCGTCCCGCGGCGGCGATCTCCAGGGCGCGCTTCGCATGGGCCTGTCCGCAGACATCCTCGAGGTCACAGGCGGATGGGAGACGGTCCCCAGGGGGGGCTAGCCCCACGGATTTCAGTTCGACCTCGCCGGCGAGGTCCCCCACCAGCCCTGAAAGCGTGTCCGCCGTGCAGCACCGGACCCCCTGCACCACGGCGGCCTCGGCCCCGTTCGCAACGGGCACCACCACTTCCGGCACGCCCCGATCCCGGGCAGCGGCCACCATGGGCAGTACGCCGGGCACGGGTCGAACCAGGCCATCCAGCGACAGTTCGCCCATGAACATACGGCCTTCCAGGGCCGTCCCGGGGAACGCCCCGAGGCACGCGAGCACCCCCAGGGCGATGGGCAGGTCATACAGGGAACCGTGTTTTTTGATGTCCGCAGGGGCCAGGTTGACGGTGATCCAGCGGGACGAGGCCCTGAACCCCAGGGTCCTCAGGGTGGACAGGACGCGGACCTTGCTTTCCTTCACCGCTGTTTCGGGCAGGCCCACGATATCGAACCGGCCCACACCAGGCACCATGTCGACCTCCACATCCACGGGCGTCCCGTCGATGCCGTGCAACGCCGCTGAAAGGACACGTACGTTCATGGGACCCTCCGAAAACCCTGACAGACAACCGGTTTCAAGTCCCGTGCCAGAATTGAACACCATGATGTCAATGACTTACGATGCACCGTTGGACACGGACAGGGTCCCCGGGACCGGGGATGTCCAACTTCCCGCCCAATGGAAGGGCATATCTGCTGTTTGTCCAACGATACCGTTGGGTTGCCACATGCTCCATCACAAAGATGCCTTCTCGGCCGTCTTTACTGATAGAGGGATTGACGAGTGATTTCCGTGCCGCCCGGGGACCTGGAACGCCTGGACGACTTCCAGGCCGACGTGGAGAAAAAGGTCCTGGGCCGGGAAACCAGCCGGTTCGTGCGATCCATATATCTGCTGACGCAACGCTCTCTACTGGTCCTGTCCCTGTGGTCCAAGGGCTACGACATGCGCGAAATATCACTGCGACTTCACCTCAAGATGTTCACGGTCCGCAAGAAGAAGGAACGGGCTCTCAGCAAGCTTCGCGAATTCCTTGCACGGTCCCGCACAAGGCCCTGAGGGAAGTCCAGCCATCCCATGGGATCGCACACGTCCACGCCCACTTCCACTGTCGCGGTGTGCGGAAGACGGTGGATGGTGGACACCCCTACCTAGTGGTTTCGGGCCGGGTCGACTAGAATCTTGTGCGTGTCTGTCCGACGAAAGAAAGGGGCACTGATTCGTTCCGTGGTGCGGTTTCTCCTGGTAGGGGCCTACTGGGCGATCACCCGACTCACGGTGGGCGCGGTGCTCCTGGTGACCTGCCTCCATTTCGTGCTCAACTCCGGCCCCTTCCCCGGGACGCTCACGAACCTGTTGAAATCGGTGCTTCCGGGCACCATCGAGTTCTCCACCCTGCATATCAGTCCCATTCCCTGGAAGGTGGACATCCTGGACGTACACATCAGCACGCCGGAGGGCGAGGAAGTGATCACCGCCGGGAAGGTCCATGTGATCATGGAACTAGCACCTCTGGTGCGATGGGTGATGGGGGAGTCCGGGGACCTTTTGGAAGTGGCCTTCCGTTCAGCCCGTCTCGAAGACTATTCCTGTTCCATAACCTTCGACGAGGAAGGCGAACTGAAGTTTCTGCGCGCCTTCGTGTGGCCGCCTGAACCCGAACCCGATCCCGCCACACCCGGTAAAGGCTCGGGTCCCAAGGTGCGCCTCCGGTTCTCCCAGATCCTGGCGGAACGAGGCACCTTCTTCATGTCCTTCCCGGAATGGGACATGGAGATCCAGGGCATCTCCCTGGAAACGGCGCTCATGGTGAGGGAAAGCGGCGGAGGCGTCCTGATCCGGACCCCGGACCTGACCTTCACGGGAGGCGTGGGGCATATCCGCGCCGCCCCGGGGGTGGCCGCGGTGCCAAGGGTGGTGCAGCTAAGGGCCGGCCGGGTCCGCGGGTTCTTCTTCGACAAGGACTGGTTCCGAATCGCAAAGGCAAACATCGCCCTGGGGGGCCTGGACCTCGAAACCGCTGGAATGCTGGCCTTCCCCCGGGGTGAACCGTTGCTCTACAACGCCACCGCTGACATCAGCTTCCATGGGGATAGTCCCCCGGTGAACACGGCCTCAATCGGCACGGTGCATGGTCCTTTCCGCCTGCAGGTGAAAGGCCAGGGTGACGACATGGACCCCCGTTTCCAGGCCCGGGTCACATCGCCCGGCCTCACATTCATGGGATTGCCACTGGGGGCCGTGGACGCCGCCCTGGAAGGGGGACGCGACGCCTCCGGGGCCTATGCCTTCGTTGCTTCGTCGCTCACGGCCCAACCCGGTGGCGGAGAGGTGAGTGTCAGCCAACTGTCCCTGCATCCCTTCGGCAAAAAAAACGACGGTCATCCCGTGGGGGAAGTGAACATCGAGGGAAAAGGCATCGACCTGGCCGGCGTGCTCCAGTCCCTGGGCATCCCCTCTCCTGACCGGTCGATTCCCGTTCCCCGGCACCTGGGCGGAAAGATCCGGGCCCTGCTTTCCCTCGGTTCGGAAGAAGACCCGGACACCTCCCTCGACGTGTCGGCCCGCCTGTCGGGCACCCTGGACAGCCGCTCCCTCATGGACGGAAAGGACGTGTCCGTGAGCCTGAAGGCCGGGTTTCGCTTTGGCGACGGCGGACCGGCCATCTGGGTGCGCGACCTCTCGTTACGCTCGGGACGGGACCGCATCAAGGGCCTGGGTCGGCTGGACCTGTCCACGTTGACCTTCACGGCCAGCGGTGAAGTCGAAAAGGAACTAGGTTCCCTGATGGGAGCCTTCGGTTCCACGGGCCAGGGCGTGGCCCGCCTGAGGAACATCCGGGCCTCGGGACGGCTGGACCGGCCGGAACTGTCCGCGAAACTGTCCGGGTCCGACCTCCGGATCGGTGAATGGGCCATGGACCAGGTCAATGCAAAAATCCGGCTCCACCGGGACGACATCACCGTTTTCGACGTGGGTCTGAAGACACCCTACGGCCTGGCCACCCTGGGATCGGCCACCCTCGGTCCCCTGACGGCGGCGCCGGCAAGAATGGACCTGCGGGTAAAGGCCCTCTCCGTCAAGAGATGGAACGTCCTGCGCTTCCCCGGACTCCGGTACATGGGCTTCAAGGGCATGGGCAAGGTGGAGGTCCAGCAGGCGGAACTGAGGCTCGGACGACCACTCGAAACCCTGTCGGGGACTGGCCAGATCGCCTTTCCTCTCCTGGGGGCCATGGGAAAACGGTTCTCCCGGGTCAGTGCGTCCCTGTCGGCAGAAAAGGGCCGGCTGGAGGTTTCCGCGCTCGACGCCCGGTTCAGGAAGGGAACAATCGGGGCCTCGGGCTTTGTGGACTTTCCTTCCCGGCAATTCGATCTGAAGGTCCAGGGCGACGCCATCCCCCTGTCCGCCGTGGCGGGTACGGGGGCCTCGGGTTCCCTGAAGGGAAACATCGACGTTACGGCACGCGCGTGGGGAGGTCTGCACGATCCTGCCCTGTCCGGACGGGTCGAGGCCACCAACCTGGCCGTGGGCGAAGTGCACCTGGACGACCTGACACTGTCGGCCCGACGTGAGCCCGGCGGCGCCCTGCTGTTCTCGTCGGACCGCTTCCTCCCCAAGATCCTGCTCGATCCGGCCTCGGGCCTGGCCTGGGAGAACGGTAGCTTTTCGGCCTTGAACCTGATGTTCCATTTCGACCGGCTCACGCCCCAGGACATCCACCCGGTCATTCGTCAGAGGACATTCTGGGCCCAGTTCACCGGCAGCCTCTGGATCCACATGGGTTTTGGCCCCGGCGGGACCCTGCAGGCCAGGCTGATCTCACCACCAGACGGCCTTGTGGTGGGCTTCATGGACAAGGAACTGATGGTCACGAACCGCGAAAAGCTGGAAGTAGTGATTCACGAGACACAGGAAATGACAGTGTCGGGGCTGGCCCTGGACGACGGTTCGGGCATCCTCGAAGTCTGCGGTGTGGTCCTCGATCCCGACGGCAAGACCAAGTTGCTGGCCAGGGGTCCGGTGGGCCTGTACTGGCTGAGGCTGCTGAAGGACGTGTTTTCCGTGGCCGACGGGTACGTGCTGCTGACCGGGGGGCCGGACGGCGACCGGATCCACCCTCCCATGGGCTGTCAACGTCACATGGTGGAAGGCAGTGGTTCCGTGGCCCTTGGCGGGACCCTGTGGCCCGTGTTCCAGCCCGAACTCGTGGGCGACATCACCACCGGCCCCGTCAATTTCGGCATCCGGAACTTCGCCCCGGCCTTCCAGGTCCAGGAAGGGACGAAGATTGTCCTCAGCCCGTCACCCGATGGTCGCGTCCTCCTGGACATCCAACCGGAAAACAAGCTGCGCGGAACCGTGGGAGACGGCCGGTTCGCCCTCCACGGCAAGGTCTTCGTCAAAGGATACGTACCCAACGAAGGCACACTCCATCTGTCGGGTATCGACATCCGCCATTCATCGGCGGGGAACTACTTCATCGTGGGCAATCCGGACCTCGTGGTGCGGTTCGACAACATGACCGAGTCGGGCAGTGAACATGTGGAAATCGCGGGCAACATCCAGGTGACCGATGGCTCCTATCACCGTAACTTCGACATGCTCCAGAAGGCCTTTTCCGGTGTCACGGGCACGCGGGTGGCCGAGGAGGAAGGGCCGCCCCTGGCCACCCTGGCGCCGTGGATCACCGGTGCAAAACTGAACGTGACCGTGACCGGTTCGCCCTTTGGAGTCCGAACGCGGCTGCCCTTCGGCTCCAGCGAGCTCGAAATGGCTATCGACCTTGCGGTGCGTGGGACGGTTTCGAAGCCCGAAATATGGAACCGGATGGAGGTGCAGCCCGGCGGCAAGTTCATCTACAACGTGGTCCGCAGGGAATTCGAGGTGCTGCGTGGAACCCTGGACTTCGACGGCGACGTGGATCGGCCACAGGTGGATGTGACGGCTCGGACCCGCGTGGAATATCGAGGGGCCTCCATCGCTGAACCCCGGACCTCGTCACGGTTCTCGCCCGACATGACGTCGGACGGCTTCGACGACCAGGGCGTGATAATCCTGCTGAACATCTCGGGCCGCTACCCCGACCTCAACCTGAGCCTCTCCTCCAACACCCGCGACCTGGACCAGAACGACCTCATGTACCTGGCGCTCACCGGTCAGACATCCCTGGACGCCACCGGCGGCGAGTCCGCGGGTTTCATCGATATCGGGATCCTCACCGACGACCTGACCAACCTGGTGACCAACCTCCTGTTGTCGCCCTTCGTGGACGCGGTACGTTTCGGAGTGAACGCGTCCGGCGGCGTCAACGCCCAGGTGATGGCCCACATGGGATCCCGAATCAAGTTCGAAACGCAGATCATGCAGGAGCAGGGCGGCTCCCGGTACAGTGCCGGTTTCCAGATGAAACTGACCGACCGGTTCCACCTGGAAGGTCGCCTCAGGGCCGTGGAACAGTCCATCGATCCCTCGGAGGTGGGACGACGGTACGAAACCAAGCTCCGGTACAGGATTCCCATCGACTAGGGCGGTAGCGTGGAGTCCCGGGTGAACGTCAGTCCTGTCATCAGAACCCTTCTGGTGGTGTGTGTTCTGGCGGGTCCGACCATCGTTCCCCGTCAGGCCCTTTCTCTGATCCCGGAAAAACACTGCGTCGCCGGGCCCATTCTCTCTTCACGGCTGGACGGATGCGACGTTCCCAGGTGCCAGACCCCCGGATTCCCGGAGATCCTGCTAGACCTGGCCGACCTGGCGGCGGGCCGCGTGCTGGATCCGGCGGGCCTGGAAGCGGCCCGGCAGCGTCTCGTCAATCTTGGTTTCTTCCGGACCGTGGACGTGATCTGCTCCGGCAACGAAAGTGGGCTGGACGTGGTGGTCCGGGTGCAGCCCCGGACCCAGCTCACCGAGATCCGAATCAAGGGCCACAAACACTTCTACCTGTCGGCCCTGGTGGATCGGCTGGCCATCCGGCACGGAGATTACCTGGACCGTGGCCAGCCCCGGACGCAGGAGGTGCTCAGGCAGGTTCGCGAAGTGATCGGGGGGGCCTACGAAGAAGAGGGGTTCCACGGGACCCGGGTGACAACCACTTTGCTGGGCGCCGGCAAGGGCCTCGTCGAACTGGAAATCCAGGTCGAGGAAGGGAAGAGGCTGAAGATCGCGTCCATCGACGCCACCCTGAGTCCCGCGTCGGGCCTGGAAACGGACAGCGAGTCAGACCCGGAGTGGTCCTGCCCCGTGATCCGGACCCGCGACCTGAGGAACTGGGCGGGCGTGGCCGTTGGCAATCCCTTCAACAAGCGGACCGTCACCTCGTCGATGCAGAACCTGAAGAGGGCGCTCAGAACCATCGGCTTCTCGGCCGTCAAGGTCAGCGCCCGGTTCGACGAAGAAGAGCGCCTGCTGTCCATCCGGGCCAGTTATGGAGCCTGCCATCTTCTGCGCTTCTTCGTCCGGGACGCGAAGAGACCGGGCCGAACCGGGTACCGCCCCCTGGTGGAACTGGAGTTGCTGGAAAGGCTCCCGTTCGGTGACTCAGGTGTGTTCGATCTCACGGAAGCGACCTTCGGAATGGATGAGGTCAGGCGCTTCTTCCTGAACCGCGGCTTCCTCCTGGCGGACGTGGCAGTGGACTACCGGGATCGAAAGCAGATGACCCACCCCGGCACCGACGGCCACGGGATCGTCCCCGGTCCCTCGGTGGCCGGTGTCATCACGTACTTCGTCACCACCAACGGACACCGGGAGATCCGGGCCATCCGGCTCATGGGAAACAAGCACCTTCCCGACACACTGATCCTGGATGCCATGAAGACGAAACCCTACGATTTCTTCGGTGACGCGGGGGCCCTGCTTCCCGAACAGGTGCTGTACGACCTCGAACGCATACGCCAGTTGTATCGCCAGAACGGTTTCAGGCGCATGAAGTTCCAGTGGACCTCCGACGAACCCACGCGGCAACTGGCAATCAGCGAGGAAGGTCCGGATCGCGTTTTCCTGTTCCAGGACGGGGAGAGCGCCTTCCAGGTGCGATCACCCCGGGGCACGGAAGGCATCTACCTGGAAATCGGTGTGGAGGAGGGTTCGAGGGACGTGCTCGGCGAGGTGCAGACCAGGGGCATGGGGGCCCTGTCCGAGCAGGAAGTAAGGAAGGTGCTGGCCCTTGAACCCGGAGGCCCGTTTTCCAAGTCGAACGTTACCGATGCCGTGGGCCGTCTGTCCCGCCGGTACTCCGACGAAGGGTACCTGGGAGCCAAGGTGTCGGTGTCGTGCCACGGACACGACCCCGAGGTGCCCCGTGAGGCATGCACCCTGGACGGCCTCGGATCCAGCCGGATCGACCTCGAACTGGACATCGACGAAGGGATCCAGACCCGCGTCCGGGCCGTCTTCGTGGAGGGAAACGAACGCACGTTGGACACGGTCATCCTGAAGGACTTCCCGGCCCAGGGGGACCCCTATCGAATCGGTGACGTTGCCGACGCCGTCAAGGAATTGAAGAACCTGGGCATTTTCACGTCGGTCCAGGTCAAGGCCGTGGGCGCGCGCGAGACCCCCCCGCGGCCCGAAGTGGTCCTGGTGGTCCACTGCAGCGAGGACCGGACCCGGTTCGTGGACATTGCCGCTGGTTTCGAGGATCTCAACCGCTCCGGCGAATTTCCCTCGGTGGCCACCTCCGTCATCTCCACGTCCCTGGCCATCGAGGATCGCTCGTCCACGGGTTACGGCCGCAACGTGGCCCTGAAGATCCCCGATATCCTGCTGACGGCCGAGGTCCGCTACACGGACCTGAATTTCCTGGGAAGGGGGAAGCGCCTCTACCTGCCCCTGAAATACGGGCTCTCCTCCACGGCCTGGGACCGATACGCATCCTTTGCACCGAGCTATGTCGACCCCCGCTTCTTCGCCCGCAGCCTCACGTTCCGCTTCACCCCCTTCGCTGTCTATGACCGGGCCACCACCCGGCTGGACCTGTTCCTGGTGGGGGCGGAGTTCGCCGTTTCCAAGGAGTTGTTCCCGCACCTGTACGGGTCCCTCACCTACGAAATCGCCGGGGTCACCAGTCGCGATCCGGGAATTACTTCCGAATACTCGGTCTTCAGGCTGGAAAACAAGCTGCGACCCACCCTGACCTACGATCGGCTGGACCATCCCATCGATCCCAAGAGGGGTGGTCTCCTCCAGGCATCACTGTCCTACATCAACGCTTACACGTCTGAAAACTTCAACAATTACCTGAAGTTCGTGGTTTCCACCAAGTTCTTCTGGACCGTCCGCGACTTCCTGACCTTCGGGTTCATGGCCCGGTTCGGGACCAGCCGGTCCTTTGGCGGTTCAGTCCGACTCCCGGACGAGGAACGGTTCACCCTGGGCGGCAATCGTGGGGTACGCGGCTTCGCCAACGACGGCGTGGCTCAATACAATGCCGACGGCAGCCTGAAGCTGGAAAGGACCGCGGACGGACGACTGGTCAAGCCCCATGGCGGCGACAACATGATCTCGGGCAGCGTGGAAGTCCGCTTCCCCATCTTCCGCAAACTGGGACTTAACGGCGCCGTCTTCTATGACTTAGGCGCGCTCTCCGATCGTCTGGTGGATTTCACGTCAGCCAGCTTCCGGCATTCCGTGGGAGTGGGGGTGCGTTTCCTCATCGCGGGCGCGGTGCCCATCAGGCTGGATTACGGCGTGATCCTCGACCGGCGCTGCTCCGAGGTGGACCCCCAGACCGGGCTCTGCGCTTTGAGGGAGGAGGTGGGGAACATCCATTTTGGCCTTCTGTACACGTTCTGAGAGCCTGCACTTCCTCCTCGGAGAGGGTTTTGACCGACCCCGGCTTCATCCTGCCCAACCGGATCGGACCGAAGGCCACCCGCTTGAGCTTCAGCACGTTCAGCCCCACGGCATCGAACATCCTGCGGATCTCGCGGTTCCGCCCCTCGTCCAGAATCACTTCCAGCCAGTTGTTGGTTTCGGTGCTTCGCAGATGGCGGCATTCCTTGAACCGGGCCGGCCGCTTCCCCAGCGGGACGCCGCGCAGCAGTTTCTTCATGGCCCAGTCGGGAATCTTGCCCTGGATCTTGACTTCATAGATACGGAGGACACCCGAGGACGAGCGGGTCAGGGCCCGGGTCAGGTCGCCGTCACTGGTGAAGAGCAGCAGTCCCTCGCTGTTGAAGTCCAGGCGCCCCACGGAGTGGACCGGCGCCGGCAGCTTGGGCAGGAGCCCGTAAACCGTGGGCCTTCCCTTGGGGTCGTCGGCCGTGCACAGGACACCGCGGGGCTTGTTCATGGCCGTATACACCTTGGTCCTGGCCCGCCGGATGCCCACGCCGTCCACCATGACACGATCGCGCTCGGGGTCCAGGCTCTGGCCCAGGGTGGCAACGCAACCGTTCACGTCCACGCGCCCTTCCGAGATGATTTTTTCCGCCTTGCGGCGTGAGGCCACACCCGCCTCGGCGAGGTACCTCTGCAACCTCATTGTGCCCATGTCTCTTTTCCTTCCCGGCCGGGTCAAAGGGGCGTGTCGAGATGTTTGCACCACGACGGTGCCGCAAGGTATCATCCGGTTCGCCCGTGGGCAAGGCCGACAAGCGAACTGGACAGCCCGGAACGAGGTAACCCATGAAGTACCGAATCGAAAACGAGTTTCACGGCCCCGGTGACGAAGTCCTGAGGACCATGTTCCAGGAAGGCATAACGGAACAACTGTTGCCATCCATGAGCAGCGTGGAGCAGGCCGAGACCCTGGAGTGGTCGGAAAAGGACGGTGTAATCCGCCGGAAGGTGCGGTACCTGCCGGTTCCGGCCATCAAGTCCGTGGGCCCCAAGAAGGTCGACCCCATGTGGATGGAATGGATCGAGGAGTCGGAGGCCGACCTGGCCCGGGGCGTGGTCACCTACGTGAACGTCCCCACCACGCCGGGCGTGGCCAAACTGCTCAAGAATCGGGGTCAAATGCACGTGAGGACCCTGTCGGACACGCACAGCGTGCGGGAAGTAACGGGGGAACTCAAGGTCCAGGTGTTCCTCCTCGGGGCCGTGGCCGAGCGGGTCATCTACTCCTACGCCAAGGACATTATCGACGACGAGGCGCACGCACTGGAGCAGTTCCTCCAGACCGCCAGGGAGTCCTGACGTCATGATCCTGGGCAAGGTCATCGGCACCGTGTGGGGCGCGAAGCAGTCCCGGAACCTGTCGGGACGACGGGTGGTGGAGGTTCGGCCGGTCAGGCTGAAGGGCCTCTGCCCCGGAAGCCGCCTGGGCAACGACCCCGACGACGAGCAGCTGGGTCCCGGTTCACTGCTGGCCGTGGACCCGCTGGGGGCCGACACCGGCCAGACCGTGCTGGTGTCCATCGGCAGCCGAGTGAGGGACCTCGTGGCCGGTCCTGACGTGCCGACAAAGCATTGCGTTGTTGCCATCGTGGACGAGGCCAGTGTGGACACGGAATAGGACAGGAGGTCGTTCCCATGATCCTCGGCAGGGTGATCGGCCAGGTCTGGGCCACCCGGAAGAACCCCCGTCTCGAAGGCCAGAAACTGTTGCTGGTCAGGCCTCTGGCGTGGCATCGACCGGACCATGAAACCGATCACCTGGTGGCCGTGGACCCGGTGGGAGCGGAGGTGGGACAGGACGTGGTGGTCTGTCTGGGCATGCCCGCGCGCCGGGAACTGGGCGACGTCCGCTTCCCGGTGGAGGCCTCCGTGGCGGCCATCGTGGACCAGGTGGAAATCTACCAGGACCCGGGCAGCGTGACGGCCTTCCGGTTCGCCAGGGGTCGGGAACCCGTGGACCTGATTGAGAGGCCCGCTTGATTCGAGCCAGGGTCATAGGCGAAGTGTGGACCACGCGAAAGGCCCCGCGGTTCGCTTCGGACAAATGGCTCCTGGTGGCCGAGATCGTCCCCGACAGGCAAGGGACCGGGATCCGGACCACGGGCCGGGTGGTGGTAGCGACCGACCGCCTCGACGCCGGGGTGGGCGACGAGGTCATCGTGTCCTTCGGCAGCGGCGCGCGAAACGCCGTGGATCCGGGCAACCGGGACGTGCTGGTGGATGCGGCCGTGGTCCAGGTCATAGACGGGACCTCGACCAATGAGAGCCCGTGATCCCGTAAACCCGGGCTACCGTGCCGTTTTCTTGACGATTCGGGTCAATTCCGGGACCATTTATCTGGGTCATAAGCGAGGCTCGGAAAAATGTACCGAGGTTCTGTCCCCTGCCTTCTGGCACTGGTATTGTTTCTGCCCCCCGTTGCCACGGGCTGCAGCGGGTCCGAGGAGGGACCGTCCGATCCCGGCAATCCCTTCGAAAACCCGACACAGGAAGACATCATTGACGATTCAGGAACCCTGGAATCACCGACCTGCAAGATCAGTGCGCCTCACGAAGACAAGATCATGTCGGAGATGCTGCCGGATTCCAAGATCGTCAAGTTCACGGTGGATGATCCCGAAGGCATGAAAATCTCTCGGGTGGCGCTCGCGTTCCTGGTGGACGGGACCCCGGTCACGGTCTTTGATGAAACCCAGATCACCGACAATGCCATCACCACCAGCGTCGATACATCCGGCGTGGCGGACGGGAAACGGCAGTTCGTATGCAAGGTGGAAACCGAGGACGATCGCACGGGAACGCAGATCGTGACGGTCACCGTGGACAACGAGCCCCCGACCATCACCCTGGTGGGGGGATCCACCCTGCCCGACAGCAACTTCCTGGGCAACCTGGTGATCCGATTCCTGGTATCAGACGGCCTCGGGGTCGGGACCGACACGGTGGACATCAGGGTGAACGGCAACCCCAAGGTGGGCCCCCCGGCCCCCGTTCAGGAAGACAAGCCCCATACCGTGGAAATCCCTTCGCTCGAGTTGACCAACGGAAAGATCACGGTCCAGATGGAAGCGACCGACGCCATCGGCAACAAGATGGCGAATCCGCTGGAGTACAACGCCACCTTCACCGCCCCGCCGGAGTTCCTGGCGGGCCTATCGGCCTCGTTCCCCGAGGGTTTCGCACCGGGCACCATCCGGGGCCTGATCCTCGGTAGCCAGTGGACCGTAGTAGCCGGCGGGCTCCAGGGTGTCCGGCTCTACACCCTGGGGACGGGTGAAGTCCTGGAAGATGCCCTCGTGGTCACCGACAAGCCCGTGGCACTGGTCCGGGTCGCCGACGTGGACGGAGACGGCACTGACGACATCGTGACCGCGGGCGCCGAGGAACAGGGCAAGAGCACGGTCCGGATCTATCTCCAGGTCAGTGGCGCTGAAGGCCCCGAATTCGAAAACGTGTGGGATTCCACCGTGGACAACATCGCCAACGACATGACCCTGGGCCACCTGAACGAGGATGCCTACCTGGACCTGGCACTGGCCCTGGAAACCACCTCGGCCTCCATGGGGCTGGCCCTTTCCAAGGAAAGCGGTGGTCCGAACTGGGATCCCTTCAAACTGTACGGCGGCGTTCAGCGCCCCCACCTGATCGGCATCGGGGACTTCACGGGCGAGTCTCCACCGGAGAACGATATCCTGGTGGCTAAACCGGGGTCGGGCCTTGTCACGGTCTTCCCGGTGAACGCCGAGTCCGGGACGCCGGCAGCAGGCGTCAACAGCCAGGTCGGCATTGCCGCCGATGAGCCCTTCGATTCCCTGTCGGCCCTGGTGACCGGGGCCTGGGGTTCCCCGAACGACCCGATCCTGGCGGTCTTTACCGACGAAACCACGGCCCATCTCATCGAGATCGAACCCTCTGACAGCGGCCTGGGCAAGGTGGCCAACACCCAGCCCGATACCACGGGCCTGACGCCAAAGAGGATCGTGGTGGGAGATATGGATCGCGACGGCCGTGACGACCTGGCGGTGCTGTGCCCCGGGTCCCACATGGTCATGCTCTTCTGGGGTCAGCCCGAAGGGGCCTCGCCGGCCTTCAAGAAGGGACCGGTGTCTCTCATGACCGGCAGCGCCGCCACGGACCTCACCCTGGCGGACCTGGTGGGCGTCAACGACGCGGAACCATACCTGGACGTGGTGGTCCTGGCCGGGAACAAGCTGTTGGTCATCCCCTTCGACGACGACCCCGATTCCCTCGGATTCCGCCGTTTCCAGGGCCCTCTCCTTGTGAGCCTGGGCGTCAAGCCCAAGGCCATGGCAGCCGGCTCCTTCACCCGCCCCGACGAACAGCTGTCCGGTTTCAAGGATCTGGCGGTGCTCGCCGAAGTGACACTGGAGTCGAGGATCTTCTTCTTCGTGTCCGATCGGGAGCAGAAATTCCCAACGGCATCGCTGGGCAATCCGCTGAACGGCCACGTGAAACAACCGGTGGGAATGGTGTCCAGAGACCTGGACAAGAACGACTACGACGACCTGGTGATCGCCACCCGATCATCCAGCCCGCCGGCTGTCGACCCTCCCGAACCCACCGTGGGCCTGATCTTCCTGGAGGATGGCGGATCCCACTTCAGCCCCAAACAGGTGGGTACGCTGGCCGGCACGGGACTCTTCGCGGGGAACTCGCCCGAGGTGCTGACGGTAGAGGACCTGAAGCGGGACGACTCGAACCCGGATGTCATGGATCTGGGCGTGATCTCGCAGTTCTACAACGAAAGCACGGACGAGAAAGAGATCCGGTTCCAGGTCTATTCAGGCGCCGGGAACGGGTCCTTCACCAAACTGGACACCGCGAACCAGATCCCCGACGAAAGGCGGCCTTCGTCCGTGACCGCGGCCAAACTGCGAGGATTGAAGAATTACGACGTTGTCATGGCCAACAGCCTCACCGACGACATCACAGTGTACTTCTCCGGGATCCTGGGGACCTTCACCGAGGAAGAAACCTACGCCGTGGGCTCCGATCCCCAGGCGGTTGTGGCGGCTTTCATGGAAGACCCCGCCGACACCAAGCCCGATATCGTGACGCTGCTGAAATCGGACGTAGCCATCATGTACTCGAAGGACTCCATCGAACTGTCCTACGACCCCATCAAGTACCTCGGACATACCGGTGATCCGCCCAGCGCAATGGCCGTGAAGGACATGAACCTGGACGGCTACCCGGACATCCTTCTTCTCAGCAAGCAAGCGTCCACGGTGACCGTCTACCTGAACCTGGCCAACCGGCAGTACAGTGCCCCCTACGTGTTCTCCACCGGTTACAGTCCCCTGATCCTCGTGGTGGATGACCTGGACAACGATGGCTGCATGGACATCGCCACGGCGGACGAAGGCGGCGAGACCATCACCCTGCTCCGCAACCTGCTGTGCCAGAACAAGTAAGTCTGTCCCAGAACAGAAGGTCAGCAAGCCAGAGTCTCTGTCCATCAATCCGGACGGACTTCAGCCTAATCGGGGGGGATGTTGGACAGGGCACCGGTGCGGATGGCCTCTTCACGGGCGGCCAGGGTCCTTTCCAGAACCTGGATGTCGGCCTCCACCATTTCCAGTTGGGTGAAAACGGCATCCGCTATGGCCGCTGGCACCCAGGAGGCCGGACCCTTGGGCAATTCCGTGGGAAAACGTTTCTGGAGGGTCCCAAGCAGCGGCCGCAGGGCGGCCAGACGGGCGTACACGGGATGCATGATGTCCCGGTCCACCGTGGGAATGGTCTGGAACAGGTCGTCCAGCCGATCCACGTCGAGCCCCTTTGAAAGGGCCACGGCTTCCTCGGTGTTGGGCAGGGCCTTGGCGTTCATGAACTGGCGTATAGCCAGAACGCGGTCGCGGGAAGAGGACAGCATGATCCGCACTTCGCTCGGCGGACGCACGGCCACGGTGGACTTGTACATGGGCCTGCCCAGGGAAAACACGTCGGGCAGCGACATGAAGAGCACCACGGACACGGAGGCAACGGCCGCGGCCTCCACTGCAAAACGCCAGACGGGCATCTTCTCCCGAAGCGAAATCAGGAAATAGAGGCCGGCCCCGGCAAAGAAGACGAAGGCGATGAAGGGGCCGAAGGCCCGGGCTGCGGTGCCGTTGAGGAACATGATGACGGCGAGCACCAGGGCGGCCACGCCAGCCACGATTCGCCCGATCCGGGCCGTGGGGCCGATATTCCGGGACCATCCGATGTCTTCTTCAGGTACCAGCCCGTCACGAATCCGGGCCTGGTGCTCTTCGTATTTCGCAAAGATGATGCCGCACTTGACGCACTCGAAAGACTCGGGTTGTTCGGAACCACAGTTCGGGCAGATCATTGATTCCCCCACCTGCGTTCCGAATCCGGGATATGCAGGCCCTTGCGATCATAGACGGGTTTTTCTGAACAGTGCAAATATACGTCAATGACCGGGTGACCGGGGTCGAGGGGGTCAGCGCGCAAGGCGATGCAGTCCCGCGTCCAGGGCGGCCCGGCGGGATGCGTTCATCTCCTCGGGCAGGGGACGACGGTCCAGTTCCTGGTGACGGGCCGTGCCATCGAAGGGTCGGTATTGCGCCATCAGGTTGACGAAGGTGTCCGGCGACAGGGACGCCAGGAAACCCATGATCGCCACGGTGTCCTCGATCCCGCCGGGCATTACAAGGTGACGGACCATGAGGCCCCGGCGCGCGATCCCAAAGCGGTCCAGCTCCAGGTCGCCAACCTGACGGTGCATCTCGGCGATGGCGGCACGAGCCACCTCGGGGTAATCCCCGGCGTCCATCCAGGCCGTGGATGATTCAACGGACCAGAACTTGAAATCGGGCATGTAGATGTCCACCAGTCCGTCCAGGTGCCGCAAGGTGTCCACTCGATCATAGGCCGATGTGTTGTAGACCACGGGAATGGCCAGGCCCCGGGTCCTGGCCCGTTGAAGGGCATCGAACACCTGCGGCACCACGTGGGAAGGCGTCACGAAGTTCACGTTGTGACACCCGGCGGCTTCCAGGCCGGTCAGCAGGCCCGCCAGTTCCTCGACGGTCACCTCCCGCCCATCGCCACCGTGACTGATCCCGTGGTTCTGGCAGAAGACGCAGCGCAGGTTGCACTCGGAAAAGAACACCGCGCCCGAACCGCGGGTACCCACCAGGACCTGCTCCTCTCCGAAGTGGGGGAAGGCCGAACTCACCTTTGCGGAAGACCCGGTGCGGCAATAACCCGTTTCACCGGATGTCCGGTCCACGTGGCAGCACCGGGGACACAAATCGCAGGCTGACAGTCGGTTCAGGAGGATTCGAGGCTCACACGTTTGCAACTTCCTGCTGCTCCTCGGGATCCACATAAAGGAAGCGGTTGCAGTAGGGGCACGATTCGAGGGAGTCCTGTCGAAGAAGCGTGTTGTACAACTGGGGCGGGACCTGCCGGTGACAACCCCCGCAACTGCCCTTGTGGTTCACCAGAGCCACGGCCAGCCCCTGCCAGGCCTTCTGGATCCTCATGTACCTCTGGAGGATGGCCTTCGGGACGTCGGACTCGTACTTCTTGCGGTCTGTGATGTAACCAGAGA
>JADHTP010000238.1 GCA_016784945.1 Deltaproteobacteria bacterium
GCACAGGGGCTTGTCCTGCGCCCATGCGTGTTGTGCCGGTCCCTGAAACAACTCTGACGAAGGCACGCGCAAGGCCTTTACGGCCGAGTCATGGACAAGTGCCTGCTCGTCGTCGTCCCACGGCGGGTCGAGCTCCACCTGCTGCATCCTGCGCTTCGCGATCCTGCCGAGTCTTTGTGACAGGCGAACAGTCAGGCGCAGGATATCCTCGTCCGTAGGTGGGGGCAGGCGCTTGAACACGAGCCGCTCCCCGCCTTTTTCATCTTCCACGAAAAGCCCGTCCGGGAGTACCGCGTGAACGTGTGGATTCAAATTCAAGATCCCGCCAAATCGCTGTACGCAAGCGATGGAGCCGGGCTGTCCGTCCTTGATGCCGTTTTGTCTGCCCCGCAGGCGCTGCCAGGCGAATACCGTGCGAAGGAACGTACGAAGCATCTCACTGAGGAACTTGCGGTCCACTGCAAGGAGAAACCGCATTTCCCACGGAAAAGTCAGAACCCACTGTCTGTACTGTGCCTTTGGCATGACCCGGTCCACAAGGTGGGCTGCGACATCCGCTGTTCTACGTGCCCAGCATGAAGGGCACAACCTTCCCTTGCATGAAAACGCAACAAGCCTTTCGAATCCGCAGTCAGGGCAGCGCAGGCGTGCGAAGCCGCGTGCCAGGATGCCGCAGTCCAGGTACTTGCGGAGCTCGTTTTCCACGAATCCGGGATAACCGTTTCCCGACTCGTGGCGTTCGTGTGCGTCGTCGATGAGCGTCTCGATGTGATTCTGCACCACTTTGTACAAGGCGGTGTCCTCGGGCCTACGGCGGCGGTATTTATTGAATATGGGCCTGGTTGCCGCACCCGGCTCCCGCTCGAAGGCGATGGCAGGGAGGTCGGGGCGTGAGTGTCCTTTTGTATGGCAGGCAGCACCAGGCATGAAGGCCCGTACCGGCAATTGCCGTGCCGTGAGTCGTCACCTCAGACGGCCGGGTCGGGAACATGTTGATATTACAGGCGAATCAACGACTTGTCGGGACATGGAACGCATGACCTTGGCCGTGATCATGGCCACCGACCTTGGACGAAGTGTCCAACCGTACGCTCCATCGGGTCCACGCCGAAAATTAACCTGGGTCGGGTTGCTGGGTCAAAATTAACCTGGGTCGGATTGCTGAAATTAACCTGGGTCGGGTTGCTGGGTCAAAATTAACCTGGGTCGGATTGCTGAAATTAACCTGGGTCGGGTTGCTGGGTTGCTGGTATCACGGCACAATCAGGAAGTGGCATGAAAACGGTCAGCTCCGCTTGCGGACGATCCAGAGAGGTAGGCTCAACAGGAACACAAACAGCCAAGCGACGGGCACCTGAGATACGTTCCGGGACAGGTTGCAGCTCCAACCATCTGAGCTACCATTCGCTCCCGCTTCTGGCTCGCCCTGTGCTTCCCCATCGCTCCCCGAGCCGTCGCTCGTCGTGTCAGCACTCGTGTCAAAGCCGGCGTCCGAGGTGTCCGAGCCCATATCATCGCTCGTGTCGGAGCCCGCAGGGTCGGGATCCGGATTGGGGTCGGGATCCGGGTCTGGGTCGGGATCCGGGTCTGGCTCGGGCTCTGGAACGTCCCACTCCTGATATCCCAGGTCCCAGGCGCCGTTGATCTGATGCTCTTCGATCTGGAATAGCTCCAGAAGACTCAGCAGGGAATCGGGAAGCTCCGCACCTTGGTCCAGGGCGAGGATGCTCGCCTCGGTCAAGGCCAGGTCAGGCCACGAACCATCGAACATATCGTGATCCGTAAGATCGTAGTACGCAAGAAGTGGATCGCCGCTCACGCCGTGCTCCTCCCACTCGGTATTGCTCTGGATCTCTTCCAGGGAGAAAAAGTAATCCGTGTATACGCTCGTCTTACCATGATCCCAGGTAACCGCCATGGGGCCGGGGTTGCTCAGGCCACCCTCTTCTGCGCTCCGCCAGCCGTTGTTGAAGTACAGGTTGTAGTCGAAGAGCACATTATCCAGACTTTGGTCCTGGTCCGCGATATAGACCCCACGTGCCTCGTGGTTGAGAATGATATTGTTGACGATCTGCGTATTGACCGCATCGACCTCATTGTTAGTGTTTCGGCTCAAATAGAAGCCGTATACGGCGTTTGCTGCCACGTTGTTGCAGTAGACCATCTCACCATCCCGCCAAAACCCGTACATGCTGTAGTTGATGTAGGCGTTGTTGTAGGCGATGTTGCGATAGGCGTGAATCCCGCTGGCATAGTCGGTGTAGAATCCGAATCCTCCCATGCCTTTTCGATCGCTATCGGTTCCCGCCCAACGCAGGCCACGTTTCTCCGACACCCAGCTCCAGCCGTAGGTGTTTCGGAAGACGTTTTCCATGACGAGAAAGTCTCGAAAGACGTGTTGGTGAGACGGGTTCCCACCGATCTTCAAGGCACCACAGTCCGCGTTGAGCTGACAGGCATTCTCGAAGATGTTACTTCGGACAAGAATCTCACCGGTCCGGATCTCCTCCGGCTCGAAGTCGTAGATCTTGTCCGTGGTGTCCATCGCCGCCCAGAAAGTGACTCCGCAGTGCGCGGTGTGGTGGACGTGGTTGTTCTCGAAGCGCATCGAGTCCGCGTAGCTGAAGGAGAGGCCCACCGGATGGTTTGAGTCGGAGCGGAAGGCGAGGTGGTGAAACTCGTTGTTTCGATAGTTTTGGTTAGTAACCCCGGGGCGGGTGAACGCGTCGGTAAGGGCTCCAGGGCCCCACCAGTAGCTCGACATCACCCCCTTGGTGTCCATATAGGCGATCTCCGAGTCCACCAGGGTGAACGAGTCCAGGACATAGGGCTCGGGCCCCTGCGTGCCCTGCATCAAGGACACACCGGTGTTTCCCCAGCGCAATCCGAGATTACTCAAGGTAACGTGCAGAGAAAGTTCAGTATCGCCATTCTTGAGCGAAATGACGTCTCTTTCGAAGAGTTGGAAGTGCAGCCCGTCAACGGTGATGTACGATCGATTGGACAGATCCATCGCATCCTCCCGAGTCGAAATCTCGATGGACGACGCTGATGGATCTTCCCCATCCAGTGGCCAAAGGTAGAGCTCCTTGGTCGTTTCATCGAACCACCACTCGCCCGGCTGATCCAGAAGGGAGGGCAGGTTCTCGACAAAGTACTTCGAGCCCCAGCCAAGCGCTGATTTCCACTGCATCTTGGTCTCATCCACATGAACCGTTCCGGTCGAGATATCGTGGTCGTTGATCCTGCGCCTGAATGTGCTGTGGCCTTGCGAGGTGTCAATGACCACAATGGTCGCGCCGATCAATGATCCCAGCGTGCTGAGGTTGCCGGCCTCGATGTCCGCGGGTGAGGTGTCATCACTGCCGTCTGTGAGTTGCGTCGTCGAACGGTTATCTTTGTCACAGTTGGAGTCTGCACCCGGTCCCGGCGTACAAGGAGCCGCCGTCGCACCTCCCTCAGCGGCCCACCAGTACTCGTGATACTTCCACTCGGTCTTCGGCTCCCAGTCAGGCTCCCTGGCCAGGGGTAGGCGTTGCCCACCAACATCTGAGGCGTCCAACTTGACTACAAAGCGCGGCGTCGTCTCTACACCTGCAGATGATAAGTCGGCGACGAATATCAAGGTCGGGTCGATCTCGGAGGGTAGGTCGATGGTGTTGCTGGACATCGGCGTCCAGCTGAGATCCGAAGCCGCTATCGATCCGCGAACAATCGCCCCCGGTTCAGCGGCGAGTAGCACGGGCTCGCCTTCGCGGCCACTGGTGGCAGGTCGGATGTTACCCTCGCGGTATACTCCTGACCCCACGTGAACGGTAGTGCCAGGCCCCGCCAGGTCCAGCCCACGCTGAATGCTGCGCACAGCAAGCGCCTCCGTGCTGCCATCGTTGGCATCGTCTCCGCTCACACCGTCCACCCAGACATCTTCTCGGAAGGGAACCGAAACGCTGACGTCATCGAACAAAAAAACGCCAGCTGGGGTGCTCCAATCCGGAGACGAGATCTGCCCGAGGAAAATGTCGCGGGCGGCGTCTTGAAAGTGATCCACGCCCTCCACCTTGCGCACGAGATTCCCGTCCACCCAAACCGAGATGGAGTCGTCGATCTTGAAGCCCAGGATGATCCGCTGCCAGCCCGCCGCCAGATCGAACTCACCGTCGGTGTAGTCTGACTCGGTTTGGTCGTTAGCGCCGTGCCACCGGAGAAACGCGCGGTAGTTGCCTTCATGGGTCTGTCGAACGTAGAGCGCCGCGACAGGGACCCACGGGTCCACGGCCTGAAATCGGGCAATTTCGACCGAAGCGGCAGGGATCCATGAAGCGCCCTCGTCGGGGATCGATGCCCCGTTCGGGTTGAAGTCGAAAGCCAGATAGGCCTCCTCGAAGCGTCCCGAGTCTTTTCTCTTCGCATAGGCAGCGTCCTCTGCCAGGGTGACTGAGAGGGCCATCGACCCATCGATCCCGCCACTCCCTTGCTGAACCCGATCCGGATCAGCGGTAAGCCAGAAGCTCAACGCATATTCATCGAAGTCCTCCTCGAAGACCGCCTTCACATGCGGCTCCACTGGAAGGACCCCGTCCTCTAGAGCCATCATCATGCGCACCGGGACAGGTGCCTCGGATGCTTCTTCAATACACCCCCAAGAACAGAGACCGAGAAAGGTCAATAGACCACCCAGCCAGATCGCTCGCCATCTCACGTTACGTTTGTTCATAGACATCGTCCTCCAATACGTTCTGATCGCCCTCTGGTGCATAGTCCTTCACCAGTAAAATCCTGCGCAAGACGGTCAGGCTCTTCCGGGCGATAGTGATTTAAATCCCTGCCATCATCAGAGACTGTCCGATCAATGTTGACGCCTGAAATCCAGTCCCGAAAAGCGCAAGGCACTTGACATGGCCACCCTGGACCGCGATCCAGAGTGTTGCGAAGCATTCTGACGCAACCCAGTGGGACTCCATGTGTAATCTGATCCACCAAGTGTCTAGGAATTTCCATCCGCGATTTGTCTCCTGAGACCGAGTATTGTTGTTAGCTGGTTCCCATCCGGAAAGTCGCAACTACTTGATCTAGTTGATGAAAACTGCGCAAATCTGCTCGACATATTCGCCGGTCCGCAGTATCCTCGAAACATCAAACACCCCGATTTCACTGGTGAGTCGGGAAACACAGAGGAGCAGACTTGCGCAAAATCCACCAAAAACAGCAGACGCTGACCCCGGTCTGGAGCGCCCACGAGCATGCCAAAGAGCTGGAGGCCATCAGCGAGATCCTCGACAGTAATCCTACGATCGC
>JADHTP010000239.1 GCA_016784945.1 Deltaproteobacteria bacterium
TGACGGGGTGTGGCGGACATGCGCCACGACGGCGTGCCGGCGTGGATCGCGGGGTTCCAGAAGAATGCCACGGCGTCAAGACCCTCCATGGGACATCCGGCGGCCGCCAGGCAGGCGTCCACGGCCATGGAAGGAAAGCCCGCGTAATGCTTGACGCGCCTGAACCGTTCTTCCTGGACCGCCATGGCCACCCGGCCGTCCACCACCATCACGGCGGCCGCGTCGTTGCTGAAGTTGATTCCGAGTATCTTCAAGGACACCTCCGTCGGTACGGAATCCTACCACGAGACAGCGGGCGCACACGGTCACAGGTCCATGGCCCTCAGGAGGCGGGCCTCGCGTTTGTCGATGAATTCCTGGCGGGCCACCTGGGCGGCGGAGGGAAGGCGCGCCTGGGGAGGAGGTGCCGACATGAGGGTGGCCCGGGCGCCGCGCACGTCGCCTGAACGGGCCTTTGCCACGGCCAGCAGTCCGTGTCCCACGGCCAGGTTCTGCGCGATCCGGGTGACCGACTCCAGGTTTTCCACGGCTTCCTTCGGGCGTCCGTCTTCCAGCAGGAGTCGGCCCAGTCCCATTTGCGCGGACAAGGAGGTCGGGAAGTCCCTGACCGTGGCCTTCAGCACGGTTTCGCTGTCCCGCCACTCGGCGGTCCGCACCATGGTCAGACCCGAAAAACCCAGGAAGACGAGGGCCGTCGCGGCCATGCCCAGGCTGCGAAGGACCGGCGTGGAGGGTAGGGCGGCAGCCAGTCCGGCCAGGGCCACCAGGAAACCCGCCAGGGGCACGTACAGAAACCGTTCTCCCGCGGCGTCGAAAAAGGGAACGATGTGGGAAACGGGAAGCAGGGCCACCAGGAAAAAGGCCAGCCCGAAAGACGCCAGTGGCGCCCGTCGCCGCAGCAGGAACACGCCGGCCAGGCAGGCCGCCATCACCAGGATGCCGGCCAGTATGTCCGGTTCCAGGAGGCCCGTGGGGACGCCCAGGACGTTCCAGTCATAGAACGGGCACAGCGGGTCCGGAAACAGGCACAGGCGGACGTACAGGAAGAAAACCCGGGGCACCATGAGGGCCATCTGGAAGCCGTCCAGTCCCTCGAAGAAGGAATAGACCCCGCCTCCGGTCACCTGGGACCGTAAAAGCAGGTAGGCGGCTCCCACCAGGGCGAGGGGGACATACACGCGGACCAGGCGGCCGGGTTTCAGGCGGTCCCGGTACAGGTCGTGGAGCCCCAGGAGGCCCACGAAGACCAGTCCTGTTTCCTTGGACAGCAGGCTGCAGGCGAAGAACAGGATGCCCAGGGCGATTGTCGGGAGCCCTCCCTCCCGGACGGAAAGCACCCACAACAGGGCAAAGCCGAACAGGCCGGACAGCAGGGTCGTTCGGTAGGAAATCAGGTTGACGGCCTCTGTATGGACCGGGTGGACGGCATAGAGCAGGGCCACTCCAAGGGGCCACAGCCAGGACGCCGGACCGGCCGACCATCGGAACACCCGGGTCAGCCACAGGAAGAGGAGCACCGACGTGAGCAGGTGTATGACCAGGTTGGTGGTGTGGAACACCAGGGGATCCGGGCCGGCCAGGGCCCAGTCCAGGGCCATGCTGGATAAGGCAAGCGGTCGATAGTAGGCGCGGTTCTGGGTGTCCCCCAGCTCGTAACCCACGCCCATGGCCCAGGGACTCAGGAACAGGTCGCCCACACCGGACAGGTCCTGGATGGCGGGGTTGTCCAGCACGATGTAGTTGTCGTCCCAGGCGAAGTCGTTCACGAAGGCCCGGTGGTAGGACACCGTCACAGCCAGCAGCAGCGCCATCAGGGCAAGGGCCTTGCGGATGGTCGGTGTCGCGGTCAACGTCGCCTCCGGAGCCAGGTCTGGAAGTCGCGCATGACCCGACGTCGGTAGGCGGGCCGCCAGGGTCTGCGGATGATCAGGAAGCCGCCCAGCATGCCGCCCAGGTGGGCGGGAACCGCCACGCTGCTGTCGGAAAAGAGGATGACCAGGTCCAGGGCCAGGGCCAGCCAGATAAGGTTCCTGGCGCGCATGGGCGCGAACATCAGCAATCTGAGCATGGCGTTGGGGAAAAGGAGCGCAAAGGCCACCAGCACACCCAGGATGGAGCCCGAGGCGCCAACCGCCGGTAACGAAGGATCGGAAAAGAGCAGGGCCCAGGCCGTGTAGACCACGGACCCGCACAGGCCCGCACCCAGGTAGAGGGTGACGAACCGCCGGGCGCCCATCTGTTTTTCCACCATGGGCCCCAGGAAGTACAGGACCATGAGGTTCAGGATCACGTGGAAGATGCTGAAGGGGTCGTGGACGAACAGGGTGGTGAACAGCCCCTGGAACTCGAATTCCACCACGTTCCCGGGGACCAGCGCAATGTGTGGGAACAGGGCCCAGAAAGCGTCTTCGTTGGCCAGCCGGAAGACCAGCAGCGCCACGTGGATGGCCGCCGTGATGGTGATGAGTCCCCGGACTCCGGGGGTCAGCTTGGTGAACCAGGGGCGCAGTCCGAAGCGTGGGCTCATTGGGCGGCTACTTGCCCTTGCCGGCGTTGAAGTCCCGGATGAGGCGGCCGGTCAGGTCTATTTCGGGTGAGAAATAGATGGTGGCGTTCTTTTCCAGGATCACGGTGAAATTGCCCTTGGCGCCGATCTCCTGGAGGATCCGCTCGAAGCGTTCGAAGATGGGCTTCGTCAGCTTGCCTTCGGCGTCGGCCAGCTCTTTCTGGTTGTTGATGTAGTAGTCCTGCAACTCCATGAGCCGGCGCTGGTACTCCTGGACCTTCTGGCGCTTGAGGTCGTCCTTCATGATGGCGGCCTGCTGCTCCAGTTCGTCCTTGAGCCGCTTGAGATCGTTCTGCTTCTTGTCGAATTCCTTCTGTTTCGCCAGAACCCGCTTTTCAAGCTTGGCCTTGGCCTTCTTGCCTTCGTTGACGGACATGAGGGCCTTCTGCAGGTCCACGTACCCTATCTTGTTCTGGGCCAAGGCCGAGGTGGCGCTGAATGCCATGGCGACAGCCACCAGGGTCAAAATCCTTCTGGTCATGATCGATTCCTCCGAAATGGTGCGAAACCGGCGTGATATTCACGGAATTAAAGAGATTCGTCAACCGGAATATTCCCGATCAAACTTCGGCAAGCCATCGGAAGGGACCCCCGTCCTTGACGAAAGACGCGGAAAAGACTATCAATGCGCGTCGCGGAACCCGCCTATGGAGGACCCGGATGGCCAAGACAGGAATCGTTACCGACCCCCTCTGCCTGGAACACGAAATGGGACGGCTTCACCCGGAGACGCCCAAGCGCCTTCAGGTGCTCCTGGATCTCGTCAGTTCCAAGGATGTGACCAAGCTTTCGGTGGAATCCATCACCGCAAGGCCCGCGGAGCAGGAAGAGATCACCAGGGTTCACGACGAGGCCTATTTCCGCCGGGTCATGGGCACACAGGGGCGCGTGGTCGTGATGGACCTCGACACCACCGCCGGCCCCCGGAGCTTCGAGGCCGCCATGATGGGCGCCGGATGCGGCATCGTGGCCACCGATGCCGTGGTGGGTGGAAGGGTCAAGAACGCCATCGCCATTCCCCGGCCTCCCGGACATCATGCCGAACCCAGCCGCTCCATGGGATTCTGCCTGTTCAACAACGTTGCCGTTGCGGTGATGCATGCCAAGGAAGCCCTGGGCATGAAGAAGATCGCCATCGTGGACTTCGACCTGCACCACGGAAACGGAACCCAGAAGGCCTTCTACAAGGACAAGAGCGTCCTGTACCTGTCGACCCACCAGTACCCCTTCTTCCCGGGCACCGGCGCCCCGGAGGAAGTGGGCGAGGGTGACGGCGTGGGCACGTCCATCAATATTCCGCTGGCCGCGGGTCACGGTGACCACGAATACGAGGCCATTTACGGCGGGCTCATCCCGCGGATCCTGGAGCAGTTCAAGCCCGACATCATCTTTGTTTCGGCCGGCTACGATATCGGCGGCGGCGATCCCCTGGGACTCATGGATGTCACTGCACAGGGCTTCGGACGTATCACCACCTACCTGCGCGCGGCGGCCGACCGCCTGTGCGACGGCCGGATGGTGGTGGTGGTGGAAGGCGGCTACAGCCTGACCGCCCTTCACGACGGCGTGTTCGCCAGCATCAAAGGCCTGGTGGGCAAGGGCAAGGGACCGGCCAAGGGCAAGCTGGACGACCTCCACATCGGCGACGCGCGCCGCTACCTTTCCACCTACCGCCAGTTCTTCAAACTGAAATAGCGTCTACCGTGTACCGTCTTCTTGGTGCGCTTTGTATTGTCGTGAGACACTACGCCCACTTCTGATGAGAGGGGACTGTCCGGCGGACGGTCCTGTCGTAGGAGGCCGCCATGAAAGGCGAGACGCGTGGTATCCCGGTGACCATCATCCTGACATTGGTGACCTGTGGTATCTACGGTCTGTTCTGGCATTACTGGGTGACCAGGGAACTCAGGGATTTCCTGGACAAGCGGGACCTGAACCCGGGCGTGGAACTTCTCATGAGCATCCTGTGCTTCCCGTACTGCTTCTACTGGATCTACAAGGTGTCCCGACTGGTGATGGAATCGCAGGAACGGGTGGGCATCCGGGCCGAGGATCGGAGCGTCCTGAACATCATTTTGGCCGTATTCGGTCTGGCCATCGTGTCCATGGCCATCATCCAGAACGACCTCAACGAGATCTGGGAACGCCCGTGAGCACGCGCAGGAAGTGGATAGTTCTGGGGGGGCTGTCCCTCGCACTCGCCCTGGGTTTCGTGTTCACGGCGGACCAGATGGCGGCGGGACCGGCCTTCTGCGCCTTCAAGCTCGTTTCGGGACTGGACTGCCCCGGGTGCGGAATGACCCGGGCCCTGTCCGCCCTTCTCCATGGCGATGTGGATGCGGCGGTGCTGTTTCACCCCCTGGTGGTGGTGGTGTTCCCGGTCATGGTGGCGCTGTGGCTGACCCTGGTGGTGGAAGTCGGAAGCGGTCGTCCCTTCATGTCCTGCGTCCCGGCGCGGGTGTTCAACCGGTTCTGCGTCCTGCTGGTCTTCCTGTTCGTGGGCACCTGGGTGTTCAGGACCGTGGAAGGCCTGAACCAGGACGGACTCCAGCTCTTCCAGCAGTCCGCTGTCTATCGCTTCGTCCAGGCCGCGCTGCTGTAGGCGCGACCCACCCTACGGGCGCCAATCTCGGGCGGGCACTGGCGTGCCGCCCTGCGCTTGGCGCTTCTCCTACTCAAGGGGGGCGCAGCCCCCCTATG
>JADHTP010000240.1 GCA_016784945.1 Deltaproteobacteria bacterium
GGAAGTCGTCCGTGACGTGAACCTGGATATCGCCGACGGTGAGTTGCTGGTCCTGGTGGGGCCCTCGGGCTGCGGTAAGAGCACCACGCTGCGCATGGTGGCCGGCCTGGAGGACATCACGTCGGGCACCCTGCACATCGGCGACCGGGTGGTGAACGATGTACACCCGAAGGACCGTGACATCGCCATGGTGTTCCAGAGCTACGCCCTGTACCCCCACATGACCGTATACGACAACATGGCCTTCGGCCTGAAACTGCGGGGAATGCCCCGCGCGGACATCGAGAACCGGGTACGGGCCGCGGCCGATACCTTGGGCCTGGCGGACTTCCTGGCCCGAAAGCCCAAGGCCCTGTCCGGTGGCCAGCGACAAAGGGTGGCCATGGGCCGGGCCATCGTCAGGAACCCGGCGGTCTTCCTGTTCGACGAGCCCCTTTCCAACCTGGACGCCAAGTTCCGGGTGGCCATGCGGCTGGAGCTGAAGATGCTCCAGCGCAAGCTCGGCACCACCACCCTTTACGTGACCCACGACCAGACCGAGGCCATGACCCTGGCGGACCGCATCGCCGTGATGGAGGACGGCCGTATCCGCCAGGTGGGTGCACCCGAGGACGTGTTCGACCGGCCCGCGAACCGGTTCGTGGCCGGATTCATCGGTTCGCCCGAAATGAACTTCCTGGCGGGCGAAGTGAAGGTCGATGACAGGGGGGCGCGGATCGCCACCGACACCATGACGGTGACCCCGACGGGGGTTGTGGAAAAGGCACTGCGCGACATGGATGGTGTCGCTGTGTCCGTGGGCATCCGCCCCGGCGACCTCCAGCCGGTTGACGACACCGGCGCCGCGAACACGGTCACTGGCCAGGTGGAGGTTGTGGAGCACCTGGGGACAGAAAAGTACGCCTACGTCAGGACGGATGACGGTGTTATCACCGTGAGTGTCCTTCCCGAGGTGCCCGTCGACGAAGGGCAGACAGCCTCCTTCGGCGTGAGGCCGGACCATTTCCACCTGTTCGGTCCCGATGGCGACAGACTCAGCAGAGGTGATGCATGAAGAAACGCGCAATCATGACGCTGGCCCTGGGCCTGTGGGTGGCCCTGTGGGCCTGCCAGGGAAAGGAGGCCCCCGCGCCGGCTGTGAAACAGACGCCCGGGAAACCCGCCATCGTCACGGAGCCGCCGCCCTCCGATCCCGTGGAAGTGGTGCTCTGGCATTCCTACCGCATGAACGAAAAGGCGGCCCTCGAAAAGTCGGCTGCCAGGTACAACGAATCCCAGGGCCGGATCCGGCTGAAGCTGCTGAACGTCCCCTACGACGCCTTCGTGGACAAGGTCACCATTGCCACCCCCCGGGGCCAGGGCCCCGACGTCTTCATTTTTGCCCACAACCTGGTGGGCGACTGGGTGGACAACTATCACATCCTGGAACCCATCAGTCAGAAGGTCCCGAAGGACGTCCTGAAGCGCTTCGTGCCCAAGACCGTGAAGGCCCTGGTCTACAAGCAGAGCCTGTACGGCCTGCCCATGGCCTTCAAGTCCCTGGCGCTGTTCTACGACCCGGAACGGATCGCCGCGCCTCCCGCCACGGGCGAGGAACTGGCCCGGATGGCCGTGGAAGCCACGGACAAGGCCGCAGGACGGTACGGACTGGCCTACGAGGCTGGACTGCTTTATTTCAATGCCCCCTTCATCCACGGCTTCGGGGGTGTGATCCTGGACGGCGCGGGCAGGCCCCAGGTGGATTCCCCGTCCGTGGCCGAGGCGCTGGGCTACGTGAAACGCCTGGTGACCGCGGGGGCTCTCCCACGGGGTGTCAACAGCGCCATGGTGACCTCGTTGTTCAACGCGGGCAATGCGGCCATGGTGATCAGCGGCCCCTGGTTCGTGGGTGAAATCGACCCCGGCCGGAAGTATGAAGTGGCCTTGCTTCCTAAAATGAAAGGCGAGGTCAGGGCCAGACCCTTCCTGGGTTCCGAAGCGGTGTTCATGAGCAGCTATTCCCGGCACAAAAAGGAAGCCCTGGAGGCCATGCTGTACCTCACGTCCGACGAAATGGCCCTCCTGAGGTTGAAGGAGGGTCGCCAGACCGTGGCCAACGAGGCGGCCTTCGCCCCAGACCAGGCCCGCGAGACCGGCCTGGTGGGCCTGTTCCGCGCACAGGCCGAAAACTCGGTCCTCATGCCCTCCCGACCGGAAATGCAGGTGGTGTGGTCCACCATGGACGTGGCCATCAACAAGTCCGTGTTCGGCGAAACCAGTCCGGCCGAGGCCCTGGCCGAGGCCCGGAAGAAGATCGAAGCCGACATCGCGAAGATGGGTCAATGACGGGAGCATCGGAACCATCGCCGAAACCACTGGACTGGGCCCTGGCCATGGCGGTGCTCGTGCCCGTGGTGCTGGCGCCGGCGTACTTCTTTGCCCGAATGGAGGCGGCCCGGGAACAGGCCCTGTCCGAGGAATGGCGCGGACTGGCCCTGGCCCGGGGTCTGGCCCATGGCGGACTGGATCCGGGCGCCCTCTCCCGGGAAGCCACCCTTGGGCTGCAGATCGTCTTTTCCGCCACCCAGGGCGGGGTGGACGAGTTCGGCATCGCCAAGGACAGCCGGCTGGCGGTCACGGATTCCCGCGGCACACCGCTGGACGCGGGTTCATCCATGAACTCCAGCCTGCGGGAAGCCACCGGCGTGGTGCGATCGCTGCCCGCCGATGACGCAGGCACCTGCACCTCCGGCGACGGCGCCCACGTCATCTGCGGGGTCCGGACCCTCGGGGGCGTTTCGGGCGTGGTCATGGAACGGGCGGACATGGGCTTTTCGCCTTTCGTTCTCCTGGCGATCCTCTTCCTGGGGACAGTCACCGGGTTTCTGGCCGCCAGACGACTGTCCGGCCGCGTCCTCCCATTGGCGATCACGACCGTTGGCGCCGGCACAACCCTGGTCGGCGCCGCGTCCCTGGCCTGGGGGACCGCCTCCCTCGTGGACGCGTCCGGAATCCTCGAATCAATCCTGGCCGGCCAACTGGGGACGGCGGCGGGTCAGCTTCCCCTTCACGACACGGCGACGGGCGCCGGTTTCGTCCTGTTCGCGACCGGGGCCACGGCCGGGTTGGTCTTTTGCCTCGCCGGGCCCACGGCACGCCTTCTTGGCAACCTCCGTGACCGCCCCCTCGTCTATGCCGCCATTGCACCAGCCATGGTGGGCATGATCCTGCTGATCTTCGTGCCCTTCCTCATGGGCGTGTACCTCGCGTTCATGGACGGCGACCGGAACTTCGTCGGCCTGGCGAACTTCACGGAAATCCTGTTCCCCGGCGACACCGCGGACACCAATTTCTACCTCACGCTGGGCGTCACGATCCTGTGGACCTCGCTGAACGTGAGCCTGCACGTGGCCATCGGCCTGGCCCTGGCCCTGGTGCTGTCGGATTCGAAATTGCGGGGCCGATCCTGGTTCCGGGTCCTTCTCATCGTGCCCTGGGCCATTCCCAACTACATCACGGCCCTCATATGGAAGTGGATCTTCAACACCCAGTACGGTCCCGCCAACGCCTTCCTGGCCTTGCTGGGCATGGACCCCGTGGACTGGCTCGGACGGTCCTTCATCACGAATTTCACGGCCAACCTGGCCACCAACGTCTGGCTGGGCTTCCCCTTCATGATGGTGGTGGCTCTGGGTGCCCTGCAGAGCATCCCGAAGGACCTCTACGAAGCGGCCGAAATGGACGGGGCGGGGCGCTGGGCCCGGTTTTGCAACGTGACATTGCCCCTGCTGAAGCCGGCCCTGTTCCCGGCCATCATCCTGGGCACCATCTGGACCTTCAACATGTTCAACGTGGTGTACCTGGTGTCGGGCGGCGCCCCGGACAACCAGACCAACATCCTGATCACGGAGGCCTACCGGGCCTTTAGGGTCCTGAAGAACTTCGGTATGGCAGCCGCGTACTCGCTGATCATCTTCGTAATCCTGGCGGTGTACACGGCCCTGACCAACCGCATGACCAAGGCGGCGGAGAACGTGTTCGAATAGCTGGGTGGGCGACTCTTGAGAGTCGCCCCTGCAAGGGGCCCGAACGATTGTAGGGGACGGTCTCCAGACCGTCCCACGAGAGGCAGACGTTGAACAGGTGGCCAAAATACCTGGTGCTCACGCTGGTGGTAGTCGTCACCCTGCTACCCGTGCTGTGGGTCTTCAAGATCGCCCTGTCCGGCGGCAACACCTTCGGGGGCGCCGAACTGAGCCCCATCCCGTCCGTGGTGTCCGACGCCAACTTCGTCAGCGTTGTGTCCACCCGTGACGCCCAGGGCCACTGGCTCTTCGGTCATCAACTGCTCAATTCGGTCCTGGTGTCCGTTCTCACCACCATCATCGGCATCTCCGTGGCCTGCACGGCAGCCTACGCCTTTTCCCGCTTCCGGTTCGAGGGTCGCCGGTCGGGCATGTTCCTGTTCCTGGTGTCCCAGATGTTCCCGGGCATCCTGATGATGGTGCCCCTGTACGTGATCATGCAGATGCTTCACCTGCTGGACACCCTGTTCGGGCTTGTGCTCATCTACAGCATCACGTCTGTGCCCTTTTCCGTGTGGATGCTCAAGGGCTACTTCGACACCATCCCGAGGGACCTGGAGGAGGCCGCCATCATGGACGGCGCCAGCCCCGCGCGGGTGTTCTGGTCCGTGGTCCTGCCCCTGTCCATGCCTGCGGTGGCCATTACCGCCCTGTTCAGCTTCATGACGGCCTGGAACGAGTTCGTGCTGGCCTACACGTTCCTGTCTGAGGAGACGGCCTTCACCCTGCCCGTGATCATCCGGAACTATGTCGGTGAACACACGGTGCAGTGGGGCTTCTTCGCCGCGGCCAGCATCCTGGTGTCCATCCCCGTGGTAACCCTGTTCTTTGCCCTGCAGCGCTTCCTTGTGGGCGGTCTGACCGCCGGGGGGGTCAAGACCTGAAACAAGGTCGATGTCCCCTCCTTTCAAGGGAACGAATACCGATAGGCATCCGGATCCTTGTGTGCTGTATTGCAGCGTCGTCAGGCTACGTGGGACGGTCTGGAGACCGTCCCCTACGGGCGCCAATCTCGGGCCGGCGCTGGTGCGCGGCCCTGCGCTTGGCGCTTCTCCTGCTCAAGGGGGGCGCAGCCCCCCTATGACCCCCCTTGCAGGGGGCCAATCTCGGGCCGGCGCTGGTGCGCGGCCCTGCGCTTGGCGCTTCTCCTGCTCAAGGGGGGCGC
>JADHTP010000241.1 GCA_016784945.1 Deltaproteobacteria bacterium
GCGACTCCGTCGTCACTCCCCACTGCAGACGAACCATGGACTATTGACTATCGACTATGGACTTCCCTGCGATTTGCGCATCTCCTGCTCAAGGGGGGCGCAGCCCCCCTTGAGCCCCCTTGTAGGGGCGACTCCGTCGTCACTCCCCACTGCAGACGAACCATGGACTATTGACTATCGACTATGGACTTCCCTGCGATTTGCGCATCTCCTGCTCAAGGGGGGCGCAGCCCCCCTATGACCCCCCTTGCAGGGGCGGCCCACCCCTGCTTCGCCAAGGCTACGCAGGGCAGGCCGGGTCGACCCTTCTGACGTGACGTTCTCCCTGGATGGCACCTGAAAAACTTGCCAAGACGGTTCGGAATGCGCATAATGTAGCGTCGCTCCCGGAATTGCTACTCGGAGCGGACGGCGGCCTCATCCGGCGATCCCACCGTTTTTCAACATACACCAGCCGGAAAAACAAGGCCCATGAGGGCCAGTAGAAGTGCATGACCCCTGAGGGGCATGTCAAAGGAGTTTGTCCATTGATCTCTAGTGTTCCACATTCCGATTTTCATTCTTTCGATCTGCATCGCGACCTGGTTCGCGGAATAGACGACCTGGGCTTCGTCAAGCCCACACCCATCCAGGGACTGGCAATCCCTCCCCTGCTCGACGACCGTGACGTGCTCGCGGCCGCAGCCACGGGCTCCGGCAAGACGGCCGCTTTCGGGCTGCCGATCCTCAACCGTTTCCTGGGCATGCGGCGAGGTACGACACGGGCCCTGGTCCTGGCGCCGACCCGCGAACTGGCCGCCCAGATCGCCGAGCATCTGAACGAGCTGGCCCGACACACCCGGCTTTCAGCCGCGGCCGTTTTCGGTGGGGTCAATCCCAGCCCCCAGGAGCGGGCCTTCCGCCAGGGAGTGGACGTGCTGGTGGCGACCCCGGGCCGGCTTCTGGACCACATGCAGTACGATTACGCCCGTCTGAGCGGCCTGGAAGTCCTGGTGCTGGACGAGGCCGACCGCATGCTCGACATGGGATTCCTGCCCGACGTGCGGCGCGTCATTTCCCAGATTCCCAGGCCGAAGCAGACCATGCTTTTCTCGGCCACCATGCCGGAACCCATCGTCAAGCTGTCCCGGGAAATGCTGCACGAGCCCCTCGCGCTGAACATCGACCGCAAGTCCGAACCGGCCAAGGGAATCACCCACCAGGTCTACCCGGTGCCCGCTAAACTGAAGTCGTCCCTGCTGGTTGAACTGCTGGCCAGGAACGACTTCGACAGCGTGCTGGCGTTCACGCGGACCAAGCACCGTGCGAACCGCCTGGCCGACCTGCTGGAAAAGCGGGGCGTGCGTTGCACGCGAATCCACGGCAACCGCAGCCAGAACCGGCGCACCGAGGCCCTCAAGGGCTTCAAGGACGGAACCTACCGGGTGATGGTGGCCACGGACATCGCGGCGCGGGGTATCGACGTTGAGGAACTGGCGCTGGTGGTGAACTTCGACGTGCCCCACCTGCCCGAAGACTACATCCACCGCGTGGGCCGGACGGCGCGCGCCGATGCAAAGGGAGTCGCACTGTCCCTCGTGTCCCCCGAGGAAGAGAAGGACCTGCGAAGCATTGAGCGCCATATTCGCACCCGTATCCGGCGTATCAAGCTGGATGGTTTCGATTACAGGCGAAATCCCAACGAACGGTTCGAAATCCCCATCGCGGAACGAATCGCCGAGATCCGGAAGCGCAAAGCCGAGGATCGGGCACGGTCACGGGAAAACGCCGAACGCAGGGCCGCTCGTCAGCAGGGCACACCGCAGCCTGGACCGGCCCGGGGCGATTCCCGTCGCGACAACCGGCCTGCGAACCGGGACGATGGCGGCAACCAACCCCTTCGCCGGTGGCGTTCCGACCAGCGCCCGAACAACCGCCGTGGCCGTCGATACTGAAACACCCATTGTGATGTTGCCTTGAAACACCCTCGGTGTATGATTCCGCCCGCGACCACGAGGTGACCCGATGGCCGAAGACCGCAACCCAGACACGAACGAAGAGGACTTCTCGGCGATGCTCGACGCCACCTTCACCGAAGGTTTCAAGGTGTACGAGCGCGGCGAGAAGATCGACGGCTCGGTGGTGGCCATCTCTTCATCGAACATCATTGTCGACATCGGACAACGGACCGAAGGGATCGTGGACCGGGCCGAGTTCTCCGACGAGGAAATGGATGACATCGCCGTCGGGAGCGTCCTGAACCTGTGGGTCGTTCGCTTCACCCCGAAGGGGACCATCCTGTCCCGGGCCCTCCTCGCCAAGAGCCTGGACCTGGCCGGTCTGCAGGAAGCCGCCGCATCGAGGATCCCCATCGAAGGCAGGGTTTCATCCGAAAACAAGGGTGGTTTCACCGTGGATCTCCCCGGTGGCAGCGGCTTCGTCCCCCACTCCCAGATGGAATACGGCCGGAACAAGCAGTCGTCGGAATACATCGGTCAGACATTCAGGTTCCTGGTCCTGGAAATCCGCGGAAAGGACGTGGTCCTGTCCCGCGCTGCTATCCAGAAGGAGCAGGTCGAGGAGGAGCGGGCCCAGCGCCTGGAGGAACTGAAGGAAGGCATGATCCTGTCGGTGGAGGTGGTCAAGCTGGAGTCCTTCGGCGCCTTCGTGGACCTGGGGAGCGGCCTCAACGCTCTGGTCCCCCGATCGGAAACCGCCTGGAGCCGCCCCGACGAGGCCATGGCGGCCCTGAAGCCCGGTCAGACCATCACCGTCAAGGTCCTGCGTATCGAACGGGAAGAGGAACGACCCAAAATCGCCTGCAGCCTCCGCCAGGCCGGTGACGACCCCTGGGACACGTCCGCCGGCAACCTGGTGGAGGGACAGGTCGTCCGGGGCACCGTGACCCGGGTCAAACCCTTTGGGGCCTTCGTGGAAATCGTGCCCGGGATCGAGGGGCTTCTGCACATTTCGGAGATGTCCGCCAAGCAGCGAGTGAAGAATCCCAACGACATCGTCCAGCCCGGCATGGAGGTGTCCGTGGCCGTCACCTCCGTGGACGCCACATCACGACGCATCGGTCTGTCCCTGAAGGCCATCCAGGCCGCCGAAGACGACGTGACCGACGACCTGAAGGAACGTTTCATGTCCCCAGGTACCGCGCCCCGGGACGAGTCCCAGGGCAACACGGCCATGGCCGAGGCCCTGCGCCGCGCCATGGAACGCAAGGACAAGTTGGCCTGACGGTGCGCGGGCATGGACTTCCGGGGCGGCTTCATCGGCTACAGCGGAACCACGGGCTACTACATGAACCAGCACGGCTTCGACGACCTGCAGATCCTCCAGGAGTGCCTGGTTCCCCTCAAGCTACTGCCGTCGAACGTTCAACTCGTGAGTGCGGATGCCGCCGCGAGACTGGCCCTCGAAGCGTTTCACGCTGGTGCCCGCGCGGACTAGATCCGGTCCCTGCCCCGGGATGGCTGTCCCTGGTTGTCCTGTTGCCGTCGCCAGAAACTGACTGCAACCAGGGCGGCAAGCGAAGCGGGAAAGGCGAGGAGCAAAGGCTGTCCAACCGGGTCTGCCGCCGGGAACAGTTCCAGACCGACACCGACGATGCCACCTGCAAGGGCAGCGGCCAGGGCCCCGTTCGGCGTCGCTCTCTTCCAGAACAGTGCCGCCAGGGTGGGGACAAACAGCCCCGACACCATGAAGGTGTAGGACAACAGGACCGCGTCGAGCACGCGGGGCACGAGGACCGCTACCGACACGGACGCAAGCCCTATGGCAAGGGTAAGCCACCGGCTCAGACCGAGGATTCGCCGATCAGGGGCGTCCGGTCGCACATGCCGCTTGTACAAATCCTCAACCACGTTGCCCGTGGATGCCAGCAGGCAGGAATCCGCCGTGGACATGATGGCCGAGAAGTAGGCCGCGATCACCAACCCGGCAGCCCCCACGGGCATCACATTCCGCAGCAGCGTGGGCAGGGCCGTTTCGGCCTGTTCCGCCGGGATCTCCGGGTACAGTGCCCGTGCCATCAGGCCCAGACCCGCCCCGGCGAAGGCCATCAGTGGGTACTCCAGCAGACCCGCAAGGTACCAGGCACGCTTTGCCGTCCGCACGTCCCGAGCGGCATAGATTCGCTGGTACAGGGTCATGCCAACGAACCAGATGGGCAGGATGGTGACGAACCACCCCACCGTCTCGAGGGCGTCGAGGTTGGTAAAGGAAACATGGGTCTCCGGGACCGCCTGCCGCAGCCCTTCCAGGCCTCCGACTTCGATCCACGCCAGGGGCAAGGCCACGCCGAGCAGGCCCGCCAGCAGGATGACCCACTGGACGGTGTCCGTATACACCACGGCCTGGAGGCCGCCGAGGGCCGTGTAGATCACCACCACCGCAGCCATGACCCAGAGGGCGACCTGAAAATCCACATGGAAAGCCGCCGATGCCAGGGTGGCACCCGCCAGGATCTGAGCGCCCACGAAAGCGGCGTATCCCAGGCCAGAAAGCACGGCCGCCACCAGTCGGACCCGGCCGTCGAACCGATGCTCCAGAAACTCGGGAAAGGTGGTCCAGCCGTTGAGGTCGCCCAGGGCCTTGACCCGCGGGACCATGACCACGGCGCTGATCCAGGCTCCCACCAGGCCCGTGAAGAGCAGCCAGCTTCCCGAAATTCCCATGAGGAATCCGAGACCCCCCAGGCCGATGGAAAACCCCCCGCCCACGTCCGTAGCCACCACGGACAGGCCCAGGTGGCCCGCACCCATCCGGCGATCCCCGACAAAGTATTCGTCGGTTCGGGTCTGTCGGCGTCCGAAATACACACCGACTCCGATCACCCCTGCCAGGTAGAGGGTGATGACTGCGTAGTCGATGGCATGCATGGGTTCGCTCAGTGCGAGCCGTGAATCACAGGAATCGGCTCCAGACGTTCATGTCCTCGATCCCGCCACCGATCCGGCAAGAACGGGTCATGAGTCCCCGGTGCTCGAAACCGAGTCGCTGGAAGGCCAGGTTGACGCCAGGGATGGTGGCCCGGACCAGGGTGAAGGCGGTGGGGTAGTCCATGGCCCGCAGGTCATCCAACAGGTCGGACAGGATGGCCTGCATCTGTCCTTTTCCACGCTGGTCGGGCCGCGTGGCACAATCCGTCAGTTCAGCGGTCCGGGCCTCGGGCACCAGGTCCGCGCTGGCACAGGATACGACCACACCGTCCTTGCGAACCACCCGGAAAGGTGTGCC
>JADHTP010000242.1 GCA_016784945.1 Deltaproteobacteria bacterium
ACGACAGGCCAACATCGAGTTTGCCGAAGAACGGGGCCCCGACCACTACGCCATCCGTGTCTACGAACGAGGCGTGGGTCTGACATTGGCCTGCGGCACCGGGGCGGGCGCGGTGGCCGTTGCAGCCGTGCTCACCGGTCGATCCAGGGCCGGCGATCCCTTGCGGATGGACCTGCCGGGCGGCACGCTCACCCTGACCGTGGCGACCGATCAGTCGGACGTGGTCCTCGAAGGGCCGGCCGTCCGGGTTTTCGAAGGGCGGTTCGACGGGGAGTTCAACGGCAATCCCACCGGATAAACCATTCCCAGTCTACTTGACAAACGGGGGTCGCATCTCTATTTTGCTTGGCGGCAGGCGTTCCGGAGTTGAAGATGCCGACCTACGAATACCAGTGTGATGGCTGCGGTGACGAATTCGAAAAGGAACAGCGGATCACGGAACCGGCGGGAGCCGTGTGCCCCTCCTGCGGGTCGTCCGACACCCATCGCCTGATCTCACTGTCCTCTTTCGTCCTGAAGGGCTCGGGGTGGTACGTGACCGACTACGGACGGAAGGACGGCAACGGTTCCAACGGCTCCAAGGGCCACAAGAAAAATGGCAACGGAAAAGATTCCGGAACGTCAAAAAAGCCTGAAACCCCATCGGAAGGCAAGTCTGAAAGCAAGTCCGATTCCGGTTCCGGCGCTGCTTCCGAATCGAAGAAGACCGCCCACGCACCAGCGGGCCATTGACGAAAACATGAAACTGGGCTAATGTTCGCGCCCGGTCGCTGGACTGCCGCATCTGGAGTTGGAAATGTCTATTACGATCCTGGGAAAGAAGATTGGAATGACGCAGGTTTTCGACGAATTCGGAAACCGTGTTCCGGTGACCATGATTGAAGCCGGCCCCTGCCCGGTCCTGCAGGTCAAGACCGCCGAGGGACGTGACGGGTACGACGCCGTGGTCCTGGGCTTCGGTGAAGGTCGCGAAAAGTCCATGACCAAGCCGGAACTGGGCCGGTTCAAGAAACTGGGCGTCAAGCCGACACGCTTTGTTCGCGAGGTCAGGGTAACCCCGGCCGAGGCCGAAAAGTACCCGGCTGGCGAGGCCGTGGACGTGTCGCTCTTCGAGCGGGGCGAAAAGGTCGACGTCATCGGGAACTCACGGGGACGGGGATTTGCGGGCGTCATGAAGCGGCACGGGTTCCACGGTGCCCGCAGGACGCACGGTACCCACGAATACTTTCGTCATGGCGGTTCCATCGGCGCCTGCGCCTATCCGGCCCGCGTGTTCAAGGGCAAGAAGATGCCCGGTCACTACGGAGATGCGCGGATCACCACGTTGAACCTCAAGGTGGCTGCCGTTCTACCCGACAAGAACATGATCCTGATTCGCGGTTCGGTTCCCGGTCCGCCCAACGGACTCATCACCATCCGCAAGGCCGTCAAGACCCCCATCAAGAAAGCCCGCTAGTCAGTCCCGTTGATCAGTCGTGTGAGGCCAGAATTCGGCGAGCATTGCCGCCAACCACCAGTTTGCGATCGGTGTCGGAGAGATCGAGGGCATCCACCACGGCCAGGAACGATGCCGGGTGATTGAGGTTGTGGTCGCTGCCGAACACCAGCTTTTCGGGTCCCACGATTTCCAGGGCCCGCCGGACCAGCCAGTACTCGCGAATGCTCTCCGTGCCCAGGTAGACGTTGTCCATCCGACCGTCACGGATGGCCGTCGCCGCGCCGGTGACCAGGCCCGGTGAATCACCGCCCATGTGGGACAGGATGAAGGGAACGTCGGGATGGGCGGCCGCCGCCTCCAGGGCCAGTTCATAGCCCGCTATTTCACGCCAGCGACCGCAATGGACCACGGCGGGGAGGCCCTCCCGGCCCGCCAGATCCAGGAAGGGACGGTAGGTTATGTCGGTGATGGGGCGTCTCTGGAAAGATGGATGGAACTTGAGTGCCCGGATGTCGGCCAGGTGATCCGACAGGAAACCCTCGAGGCCGGTCACCTCGGGATTGATCCAGGCGGCAAAAAGAAAACAGGGCCTCTTCTTCCAGGCCTTCACTGCGTCCAGCAGGCCCTGGTTGTCGGCCTCGTCGGTGGGCATCACGAGGGCACCGGTGCAACCGGCGCCGGTCAGGACATCCGCCACGTCCTCCAGGTGACTGGTCCGCCCGGCGAAGTCGAGAGTCTTCCAGCGGCCCACATGGACGTGGGCGTCGAAGACCTGGAACGTGTCGTCATTCAAACCGGTCTCCTCCTGGCCAGCAGTCCGGCGGCCAACAGGGCGAACAGCAGGACGAGTGCCCCGTGGGAAGGGGAGGGGCCCTGGCTGCAGTCTCCACCGGTGGCGGCCGCTTCGTCAGGCGCCGGTTCGGCGCAGGCATCACCGCAGCCCGGTCCTTCGTCCGTGGGGCCGGGGCCGTCGTCGGTAATGACGGCCGGCCTGTCCTTGACCTCGAAGGCATCCCCAAGGAATCCGGTGGTCTGGTCCGAGTTGACCACCACCAGCATGTAGGTCCCGGCCGCCATGCCGGCGGGCACCACGGCCTCCACCAGTGCGTCTCCGGTCACCTGGATGGAGCCCAGATCCTGTGCGCCCAGCTTGGCCGTCAGCCCGGCCTTGAATCCCTTGCCCACGATGCTGACGGGAGTTTCCACGTCGTTGTAGCCGGAGTCCGGCGACACGTCGAGCACCTCCACGTCGGGGGAGGGGCCCACGCACTGTCCGGCCTGGCAGGTTTCTCCCGCGGCGCAGTTCCCGCAGGTGCCGTCGCAGCCGTCGGAACCGCACTGCATGCCCGTGCAATCGGGCGTGCAATCCTCGCATTTGCCGTTCTTGCAGGCTTGCCCGACGCCGCACTGGCCGCAGGACCCGTTGCAGCCGTCGTTGCCGCATTCCTTCTGGGTGCAGTCCGGGACGCAGGGGCCGGTGCAGACGCCGTTGACACAGGTGTCGTTGCCCGTGCAGTCGCCGCAATCGCCACCGCAACCGTCGGTGCCGCAGTCCTTGCCCGTGCAGTCGGGAGTGCACACGCCGGCCGTGTCCACCTTCACCCGGAGGATGGGATCGCCGTTGACGCCCAGGCTGCTCAACCAGGTCCAGGCCTGGGTCCCGCCGCACCCCGCCGTGTAGTAGTTGATGACGCCGGCATTGGGTGTTGTGGCCTCGTCCAGCAGGAGACCCGTGTTCTGACAGCCGCAGATATTCATGTCCAGGTTCTTCATGCAGGTCAACGTGCCCCATTGGTCCTGCAGGTCGTTGGTGGGCAGGATGTATCGCATCACTATCCACAGGTTTCCCGAGGATATGGCCGGTGGGTGGTTGGCCGGATCCGACGTGTCGAAATCGATCTGGATGCCCATTCCGCCCTGGATGGACACGCCAGTGGCGCCCGTGTTGGGGTCGAACAGGTCGGTGGTGTCGATGACCCAGTCGGGTTCGGCCTTGTCGGGCACAGGCCCCTCGGAACCGTCGTAATAGAACTCGATGGCCATGTGGGTCTTGAGATTGGTGTCGTTGGGGGGGGCCGCCATCACCAGTTGAAGCCCCAGGATCGACACGGGGTATTCGCCTGGGGACAGCTTGAAGACCATGCCGAAGGCCTCGCCCTGTGCGAACACCGGCTGGACAGACAGGCTCTTGCCGTTGATCTGCGCCACCGCCAGTCCCAGGTTGTCGTCGAACTGGTCGTGCTTGAGTAACTTCACCTCGGCCTCGGCGACCGGTGCCACCAGCAGGGTGGCCAGCATCGTCAGCATCAGCCTGTGTCTCATGTCATTCCTCCACGGGCCACCCAATCAGCCCGAGCGGCTATATTAGCAGCAGACCCTGTTAGAATACACACGCCTGTGCACGGAACGTCCGATGGGATCACGACCGGTGTCGCTGTCCGTGGTGATCATGGCCTTCAATGAAAAGGGGGCTATCGAGGCCCAGGTGCGCGACACCCTGACATTCCTGGACCGCAAGGGACTGGAAGGCGAAGTGGTGGCCGTGGACGACGGCTCCACCGACGGGACCGGGGAGTTGCTGGATCGGCTGGCCCTGGATGAGCCGCGGGTCCGGCCGGTGCATCATCCCCGCAACCTGGGCATGGGGGTGGCCATCCGGAGCGGGTACAACGCAGCCCGGATGGAATATCTGACCCAGCTTCCCGGAGACGGCCAGGTGGCCCCGGGGACCCTGGAACGTTTCCTGGGCCACCTCGACGACACCGACCTTGTGCTGTCCACCTACTCCCGACGGGACGACGGAGCGGCTCGCTGGGTCGTGAGTCATGTCTATCAGTCCATCGCCTGGATGATCCTGGGCGACACCTGCCGGTTCACCGGCACCATGGTGTTCCGACGGGCACTCCTGGAACGCTTTCGCCTGGCTTCCGACACCTTCATGGTGAATGTGGAGGTGCCCCTCAAGCTGATGAAGATGGGCGTGGAGCCGGCCATGGTGACCATCGAAGCCGTGGACAGGGCCCACGGGCGCAGTAAGGTCCTGTCTGCCTCGGGGGTGGCCGGCGTGATCCACGAGATGCTGGCCCTGCGCCGTGAACTCGTGTTATTTTCTGCCCATGATTGACGATTCCCTGCGCCGGGGGATCGAGTCCTACGTGGCCCGATTCCTCCGCAAGCACGTGGCGGAGGCCCTCCTTTCCAGGGACGGGATCCGCCGCAGCATGAAGCCTGAGGACCTGGAGCGTCTCCGTGAGGAAGTAATGGAACGACTGGATTCCATCGAACGTCAAGGGGAAGGCGACCGGGCGACCGTGGGGCGCCTGGTGGACGACCTGATCGGCAAGGCTGCGGGTTCCGGGACATCGGTCCTTGCCGTGCTGGTGGACCTGCTGGACCGGGCGTCGGATCAGACCCAGGCGAAAGAACCGCCCGACAAGGACGAAATATGAGACTCAGCACCCTACTGATGGCGCCCTGGCGGCTCCGTGACCTGGGCAGGATCCGGCGTATTGCCGGTGTCCTGGTTCGACACGGGTTCGATGACGTGGCCGCCAGGCTGGGGTGGGTGGGCCGACTCAGGACCCTGTGGCTGGCCCTTCGTCGCCGCCGCTCCGACAGGGAACCGCGGGTCCCTGTGGAACAGCGGATCCGGCTGGCGCTGGAGGAACTCGGCCCCACGTTCATAAAGCTGGGTCAGATGATGGGCACGAGACCCGACCTGGTGCCCATGAGCCTGGTCATGGAGTTGAAGAAGCTTCACGACGAGGTGCCGCCTTTCC
>JADHTP010000014.1 GCA_016784945.1 Deltaproteobacteria bacterium
GGGTTCTGCTTGCCGGATACAACGTGGACAAATCCATCCTCGACGAAGTGGTCGGGGACCGGCCCGACCCCCCGCCGCTGACGCCGGAAACGCTGTCCGCGGCCTACGCCCGGATCTCCAGAGATCCCCGCCCGGTGACCGAACTCCGGGCGGATTCCCGGGAGGCCGTTGCCCGGGCTCGCCAGTCCATGACCACAATCGTCTGCAAATACGGGCCCCACTCCGTGGCCGAGCACGCGGCCTTCAACTTCGACCTGCTGGACGTGTCCCGACTGGCCGTGGAGTCCATCGAGTCCCACCGGCTCGCCTCCTATACGGAAAAATCACAGCGCTATATCAAGCTGGGCACGGACTTCGTGGTGCCCGAAGAAGTCGTCAAGGCCGGCCTGGAAGGCCCTTTCACGGAATTCGTCCACCGCTGTTTCCATCGCTATGAAGTCCTGTTGCAGGGCCTGCTGGCCGGCGGCGTGGACAAGGGCCTCGCCGGCGAAGATGCCCGGTACGTGCTGCCCCTGGCCACCTCGGCGCAGTTGGGCATGACCGTGAACGGCCGGACCCTGGAGTACATGATCCGCCGGCTGGCCGCCCATCCCCTGGCGGAGGCCCGCGACCTGGGGCAACAGTTGCTGGACAGGGGCATGAGCATCGCCCCTTCCCTCCTGCTCTTCTTCGAACCGGGTGATTACCAGGTCCGGCGGCAGGAGGACCTGGCCCGGGCCGTGCACCGGCTGTGGCCCCACAGGGACGCGCCGGCTCAGCGGTCCGGTGACGTGTCCATGGCGGTCACCATGCCGGACGGCGACCTCCGCGTGCTGGCCGCACTGGCATTGCCCGCCCTGGGCGGCGACTTCGATTCCGCACTGGAGCGGGTGACGGCCCTGGACGAGAAGGGGCGGATGGACCTGTTCGAGACCGCCACGCGACACATGACCATCCACGACGCGCCGCCCCGTGAATTCGAGCACGGCGTCATGTCCTTCGAGGTGGTGCTGTCTTCGGCGGCCTACGGCCAGTTGAAGCGTCACCGCATGAGTTCCCAGACACCCCTGCCCTATGACACGGCCCTCGGGATCACCGTTCCTCCCGCCATCAGCCGCCTGGGCCTGGAAAGCGAACTGGAAGACGCGGCCGCCGATGCAGCCGACCTGGCAGACAGGCTGGGAGGCCGGGGGACGCCGGCGGCGGAATACGCCATGCTCAATGCCAACCGACGCACCGTGCTCCTGACCCTGAACCTGCGCGAGATGTACCACGTGAGCCGGTTGCGGGAGGACGAACACGCCCAGTGGGACATCCGGGCGGTGGCAACGGACATGTCGAATCTGGCCCGGGAAGCCTTCCCAGTGTGCAGCCGCCTCCTGGGTGGCAAGCACGAACTGGAAAAAACCCTGGGTACCGGGGAATGAATCACGCCGGATCGTGGATCGTCGGAATGAGATATACCGGACCTGGATGGCAGCGGCGGGGATGAGCGGCGGGCGGAGCCTGTCCGTTCCATCCCCGCCAGCCGTCGCTGCAGACAAAGTCTGCCAGTGACGGCTGTTCTTGACCCTATCTAATGGATCGAATACCTTTTAGCGCGTATGAATGGGGGCATGTCGGATGACGAGAACCACCTCCCTGCTGGGACTATCCGCCGCACTGCTGGCGCTGGCCTGCAACGAAGTGCCGGTAGGCAATCTCACTTCCTCATACGTGGTCCAGATCGAGGAACTGAGGGAGCACGGCAGCCCGGCCAAGCTGGACATCGTGTGGGTCATCGACGACTCACCGTCCATGTGCCAGGAGCAGCAGAGCCTGGCCGCCAGCTTCGACACGTTCCTGTCGGTGTTCCAGGAGTTCGCCGCCATCGACATGCGGCTGGCCGTCACCACCACCAACGTCTGCGCCGCGGACAAGGCGGGCGCCATCCGGGGGAAGTTCGTCTACCAGCCGGCCGAGGCCTTCCCGCCCGAATGCGTTCAGAAGCGGGTGTTCCCCTGTCTCGCCGACGAGGAGTGCCAGAAAAACCCGGCGCTGCCCGACAAGGCCAACTGGGTCTGCGAATCCAAGCCAGCCCAGTACCTGTACACCTGTGACAAACCCCCGGGATACGGTACGGATGACTACCCGGGCCCCATTCTGCACACGGTCAACTCCATCTGTCGCTACAAGTGTGACCGCGAGGGCGCGCCGGCCGCCTGCGCCCGTGTTTTCGGCGAACCCGAGGGCTGCACCGGGACCTGCGAGCCCGACTGCTCCATCCCGGCCTGCCAGGCCGACACCTCTCTGACCACGGCCAACAGCTGCGGCGTGCTGTGCGCCGTGGGCGCCGACTGCGACGCCAAGTGCAACGACATCCTCAAGGACGCTGCCCAGTGCCAGGAGATCTGTGCCCTGGAGCCCGAAAAGTGCTTCCCCCGCTGCGCCGAGATCGTCAAGGCGCCGGACTGCTCAAACATCTGCGAGCCAGGCTGGAACTGCGTGGAAACCTGCGAGGCCTACCTGTTCGACACCGTCAAGTGCGGGGAGGTCTGCTCGGCAGGGGACTGTTTCGACACCTGCGCCAACGATGCGTTCAGCAAGCAGGATTTCCTTTGCTCCATGGTTTGCGACGGCTCGTACAGTTGCAACGACAAATGCACCGCCGAATTCGGCGACGCGTCCTACCGCTGTCTCTATCCCGGGGGTGACCAGACCCGGGCCGGCTGCGTGCTGCCGCCCGCCACCGCCTGGTGTCCCGCCAACGGCCCCACCATGCTGGACGCGGAGGTGGCGGACCGGTACTTCGACGACTGGAAGAACCTCAAGTGGGCGGGCAACCCGGACTGGCAGGGCCTGGATCACGACACCGTCCGCGACCTGATCTTCGAGCAACTGTTCATCTGCATGGCCTCCGTCGGGGCCCAGCAGAACATCTGCGGGAGCCAGGAACAGGGACTGCTGGCCGCCTGGATGGCCCTGGACCGCAACGGTGAAAACGGGGCCCAGGCCGCCTCCTTCCTGCGGGACGACGCCTTCCTGCTGATCATCTTCGTGTCGGACGAAGACGACTGCTCCTCAGTGACGAAGATCCCGGCCATCGAGGCGGGCCAGTGCGCCTGCAAGGCCGACACGAACGGATGCACCCCCGACGGCAAGTGCGATGCCGCTGATGGTCCCCTCTATCCGGCCTCCACCTTCATCAACCGGTTGAAGTCCGTCAAGCCCGACCCGGCCCAGGTGGTGGTGGCCGCCATCGTGGGCGACGTGGTTCCCGGATCCGAGACGTCTCCGCGCCATGTATGGGTAACTTGTAATCCTGAAGATTCTACTGAATGTTATTCGATAAAATACCTTTCCTGCCTTCCGTCCTGCGCCCCGGCGTGCAAGGATCAGTGCAACTACGAAATAATTGACAACCTTGAATATTTTATTGACGTAGAAGGAGAAGATCGATGCGAAACTTGCATCTTCGATAACGAACTCGCATCCTGCCTGGAACAATGCAAGCTCGATGAAGCCCTTGAAATAGACGGTATTCGCGACCGGTTCTACGAGTGCAAGTGCGACAAGGGCCAGTACGCCCCGTTCACCTACGGGTGCCTGTCTGCCCAGGGCAAGGCCGACATCGGCAACCGGTACATGCAGGTGGCCGCCGGGTTCGGTACACGGTACGGCCAGGTGTCCAACATCTGCGACGACCAGGGCCTGGACGGCGCCCTGACCGAAATCGCCAACCTGGTGATCCCGCTGCTGACCGCCATCTGCCTGCCTCGACCCATGTCCGAAGAGGAATTCCTGCAGGTGTACCTGGTGAACGAGTTCAACGAGCGGTTCCTGCAGGTGGCGGACACCGACATGGAAGTCAACGACTACAAGATGGTCAAGAACTTCCCAACCTGTCCCAAGTTCGACGCCACCCTGGGGTACCGGACCGAAAACGCGATCCAGTTCACCGACCCCCTGGAATACCTGGATCGGGTCGAGATCGTGTACCAGGCCGACCCCTTCTACATCAAAGAATAACCAGGTGACATCATCGTGACTCCCTTCAAACCAGCACCTTTTCTGGTCCTGGCGACGATCCTTTTGTCGGCGACGGCCTTCGCCCAAACCCCCGAAGAATCCCCTGCACCCTCCGTAGGACCTTCTTCGGGCGATCTTTTCGATTCCATCCACGTAGTAGTGGGACCGTCGGGTCGGGAACTGGAATCCATCGCCGTCACCCGCCCCATGTGCCCCAAGGGGACGAGGCCCTGCGGTGAAATCGACAGGACCGTGCTGCGGGACCTCAACCTGTCGGGCTATTTCAAGGTCCTGGACCGGGATTCGTTTCTGGCCCACCCCGCCGGCGAATCCATGGTGTCCACCGTCTGGCCGGACTGGGCCAACATCGGCGCCAAGTACCTGGTCAAGACCGAAGCGAAGGTCCTGAAATCGGGGCTCGACGTGGAGTTCCGGCTGTTCAACGTGGTCAAAAAGGCCGCGATACCGGTCAAGGGACAGTCCCACAAGGGGCTCAAGGGCCCGGCCGTGCGCAAGGCCGCCCACGATTTCGTGAACGGCGTGATCGAGGCCGTGACCGGCAAGCCGGGTATCTTCGGGTCCCGGATCGTGATGTCGGTCAAGACCGCCGCCTGGGAACGGGCCATCATCGCCATGGAGATGGACGGATCGGGCCGCACGACCCTGGTGGCCAACGGAAACTCGAACATGTTTCCCCGGTGGGGGCCCGGCGGCAAGGTGCTCTACACCTCGTTCCTGCCCGGGCACCCGTCCCTCTACCTGGGCAAGAAGCGGCTCACCAGGGACGACCACGAATACAGGGGCGCGGAATATTCACCCGGCGGAGGAAGCATCGTCGCGTCCGTGGACATGGGCGGCCAGTCCGACATCGTGATCGTCGCCCCGAAGTCCGGGCGGATCATCAGGAACCTGACCCACAGCGCCTGGGATGAGGTGCAGCCATCCTGGTCGCCGGACGGAACGCTGATCGCCTTCATGTCCAGCCGCGCGGGCAACCCGCAGATCCATGTGATCGGCTCCGACGGCAGCGGCGAAAGGCGCCTCACCATGGCCGGCGCCTACAACACGGCGCCGCGTTTCGGACCCAACGGCCGGATCGTGTTCACGGGCATGGACGACTTCGTCAATGACATCTTCGTGGTGGACATGGAAGGCAACATCGCACGTCTCACTCAGGACCAGGGCAGCAACAAGGATCCTTCCTGGTCACCCGACGGGCGCCACGTGGTCTTCCTGTCGAAACGGACAGGCGGCTGGAAGGTCTGGATCATGACCGAAGACGGGCGCTACCAGTTCCCCATCACCAAAAAAGCCGCGGCCTACGCCACCCCCGATTGGGGTCGTTGATCGATGATCGTTGGTCGCTTCGATGATTCCCCATGATCAACGACTGACGATCTACGATGAACGCAACCTCTGCTATCCTACCCACCGTGATACCCATCAGACAGATGCTCGGGCGACTCATGGAGATCCCGCGCCAGTCCGTCCGCATCTGGCTGGAATCCCACGCCTTTGATCACGCCGCCTCCATTTCCTTCTTTGCCCTGCTGTCCGTGGCGCCCTTCCTGATTCTGGTGGTGTCCGCCGCGGGCTACGTGGCAGTGCTGATGGGCCCCGCCTCCGAGTTGATGGAGGGGATGATCCGCGAGGTCACCGCCTTCCTGCAGAAATGGACCCCCGTGGAGGGCGACACCGTCCGCGACATCGTCAAAAAGCTGGTCCGGCGCCGGGGGCAGTTCGGGATCTTCGGCGGCCTGGTGATGCTGTTCGGGGCCAGCATGGTCTTCGGAGCCCTGGAACACGCCATGTCGGATATCTTCGCCCTGCGGAAGCGGCGGCGGTTCCTGGTGTCGCGGGCCATCTTTTCCGTGGTGCTCATCGCCACGGGGTCCTTCATCTTCCTGCTTCACTACGCCATGACCCTGGCGGATTCCTTCCTCCTGGCACGGGAGGGCCACACCCTGGTCCAGTGGCTGCGCCACAGCGAGGCTGTGGACATGATCGTCACCTACCTCCCCGTGCCCCTGGGCTTCCTGGCGTCCCTTTATGCTCCCGGTATCGTGAGGGCGAGGATCACCCACGCCCTGGTGGGCGCGGCCGTCTTCTTCGTGCTGTGGGAGGTGGCACGCAACGGGTACGCCTGGTACGTCACCAGCCTGGCCGAGTTCGGCGTCCTCTATGGTTCCCTGGCCACCCCCATGCTCCTGATCCTGTGGATGTTCTACTCGGCAAACATCCTCCTGTTCGCAATGGCTTGCGTCTCGGCACTGGACCGCCAGTCGAAAAAAACCTTGCATTCCACGTAGCAAGGAATAAAATTCTCCTCCGTGTCGCTTAGGTAACGAGGTTTGAACCAGGAGTAGATGATGAAGAACCGTATGTTCCTTTTCGGTGTGACGCTCATTGCCGTCGCAGCGATTGCCGGTTGCAAAGAGAAGCCCAAGAAGGCTGGCGAGCCGGGCGCTCCCGCTCCCAAGGCCGCGGCAACCGGAGAGAAGGTCGAAGTCGCGTTTCACGTGATGTCACAGTGCCCATTCGGCGTCCAAGTCGAAAACGGCATTGCGCCCGTCCTGAAGAAAATTGGCGATAACATCGACTTCAAGCTCGAGTTCATCGGCAACGAAAAGGACGGCAAGCTGACTTCCATGCACGGCGACTCCGAAGTCCAGGGCAACATCCTTCAGCTCTGCAGCGTGAAGCATGCACCTGACAAGTACATGGATGTCATCCTTTGCATGAACAAGAACATGCGGGGCATCCCCGGCAACTTCGACGCCTGCGCCGACGAGACCAAGGTGGACAAGGCCAAGATCAAGGCCTGCGCCGACGGTGAAGAAGGCAAGGGCCTGCTGTCCGCGTCCTACAAGCGCTCCCAGGCCAAAGGCGCCCGTGGGTCGCCGACCATATTCCTGGCCGGTGAAAAGTACCGTGGCGGCCGCCAGGAAGCCCAGTTCATGCGGGCCATCTGCAACAAGTTCAAGGGCGAAAAGCCCGCAGCTTGCAAGGACATCCCCGAGCCCAAGAAGATCGCCCTGAAGGTCCTGACGGACAAGCGCTGCAAGGAGTGCTACCCGGACCGGATCGTCAAGCAGCTCAAGAACATGTTCCCCGGGCTCGACGACAGCACCCTGGATTACGGCACCCCCGAGGGCAAGAAGCTCTACGACGCCATGGCTTCCAAGGGCGTCAAGATGCTCCCGGCCTTCCTGTTCGATCCCATCGTGGCCGAGGACCCGGGCTTCAACCAGATCAAGCGGTTCGCCAAGGACGCCGGCGAGTACAAGCTGCTCCAGATTGGCGCCAAGTTCGACCCCACCGCCGAGATCTGCGACAACAAGGCCGACGATGACGCCAACGGCAAGATCGACTGCGACGACCCCGGATGCAAGGGCCAGCTGGTCTGCCGCCCCGTGGTCGAAAACAACCTCAAGCTCTTCATCATGAGCATGTGCCCCTTCGGTGTGAAGGCCGGCAACGCCATGAAGGAAGTCCTGGATGCCTTTGGCAAGGACATGAACTTCGAGCTGCACTTCATCGCCGACGAGACGGCCCCCGGCCAGTTCAAGGCGCTTCACGGCCCCAAGGAAGTGGCCGAGAACATCCGCCAGCTCTGCGCGGCCAAGTACTATCCGAAGAACAACAAGTTCATGGACTACATCTGGTGTCGCAACGACGATTACAAGTCCGCGGACTGGGAGCCCTGCGCCAAGAAGGCCAAGATGGACGCCGGCAGGATCAAGAAGTGCTCCGAGGGTGAAGAGGGCAAGAAGCTCCACTCCGAAGACATCAAGATCGCCAAGGCCCTGGGTATTGGCGCCAGCCCCTCGTGGCTCGCCAACAACAAGTTCAAGTTCTCGGGCCTGGCCCCTGAGCAGATCAAGACCAACTTCTGCTCGTACAACAAGGGCGCCAAGGGCTGCGCTAAGACCCTCACCAGCGACGTCAAGGGCCCCCAGGGCGGCTGCGGACAGTAGGGAAAACAAGGAAGCTTCAGAGCCATCCTACTGCGGGACCGTCTTGCAGGCACTGCATACCGTACCTCCTCGCTCGCCCCTCGACTTACCACCAGTAAGCCTTCGGACCTCGCTGCGGGGGATCGCCATGCATCGGCTTCGCCTTTGCCTTGCGATCCGGCCCCTCGCTACGTATGGCCTGAAACTTCCTTGTTTTCGTCCCACGATCTAAAGGTCATCTTCTCTGGTACCCAAGTGATCTTTCATGGCGAGGCCGGGGATACCCGCCAGGGGACATCTCGGAAGCCGAGTCTTCCCTGTGGGGGGGGGCGGTTCAGACGAGGCTGAGAGAGGAGGCGGCTGAGCGGGGGCAGAGTCTCCCCGAGAAGAACGGCGGTCCCCTGGAGGGTGGTCCCCGGTCGAGACACCCAGCACATCGCAATCAGCCAAGAGATGCAGTCGGCCGGAATGTAGGCGGAGCCGCAGTAGGACGACTTGTTCGGACAGGCGACCGACTAGGAAGCGAGAACGACGCCTTCCAGGGCGCCCACGTCGGGAATGAAGAAGCGCTTGCCTTCCCAGGTGATGAGGCCGTCACCCTTGAGGCGGTTCAGCGTGCGGATGGTGGTCTCGAGGGTGGTGCCGGTGATGTCGGCCAGGTCCTGGCGGGTCAGCGCCAGGTCCAGGATCACGCCCCGGCAATCGCCGAAGATACCGTAACGCCGGGCCAGGTTGGCCATGACCTTGCAGAGCCGCCCTTCCACCTTGTAGACGGCCAGGGAGGACAGGTTCTCCATCAGCTCCCGGTACCGGGAACCCATCTCGCGCATGATGTTGCCCGCGATCACCGGCCACTCGCCCAGCATCTTCTTGAAGTTGCTCTGGGACACCTTGATGGCCAGTCCGTCGGTCAGGCTCTTGGCCGAGGCCGCGTAGGGCTTGCCCTCGATCAGGGCCGCCGCGGTCAGCTCGTCACCCACCGAGTAGATCTCGATGATGGTGGCGGCGCCCGTGGGGGCATGGCGGATCAATTTGACGCGCCCCTTCAGCAGAATGTACAGCCACTCGGCCGTTTCGCCCTGGCGGAACATGTAGTCGCCTTTGGCGAACTCCTCCTCCACCGCCAGTTCCTCGATCTTCAGAATCTGGGCCTCGGTCAGGCCCTCGAAAATGCTAACCTTGTGAAGTCGATCTGTGTACGTCATTGAATCCACCTCTACGAATCAACTGGCCATCCCTTTTTGCAATCACCGTACCAATTGACGCAGGGTGTCATGACCTGATTCGGAACCCCTCAGGATCGGGAAGGAATGAGGTTGAAACTCCTTCGCGAATCGCGCTAAAGTCCGCCATCCGGGACCGCCTGACTGTGACACCCAGGAGTGACCAATGAGAACGATCATCGAACCCTTCCGCATCAAGATGGTGGAACCCATCCGAATGACAACGAAAGAAGAAAGGCAGGCCATCATCGAGGCCGCCGGATACAACCCGTTCCTGGTCAAGGCGGAAGACGTGCTCATCGACCTGCTGACGGACTCCGGCACCTCCGCCATGAGCCAGGAACAGTGGGCGGGGCTCATGCGTGGCGATGAATCCTACGCCGGATCCCGGTCCTTCATCCGTTTCGAAAGTGTGACAAAAAGCCTCACTGGTCTGAGACATGTGATCCCAACTCACCAGGGTCGGGCCGCCGAACGCATCCTGTTCTCCCTGGTGGGCGGCAAGGGCCGCATCATCCCGTCCAACACCCACTTCGACACCACCCGCGCCAACATCGAATTCGAGGGCGCGCGGGCCGTCGACGTGATCGCCCCCGATGGCACCGACCCCGAGGTGCTTGCCCCGTTCAAGGGAAACATGGACCTCGTGGCCCTCGAGGCGCTGATCCGCGACGTGGGGCCCGAAAACGTGCCCGTGTGCATGCTCACCGTTACCAACAACGCCACCGGCGGACAGCCCGTTTCCATGGCCAATATTCGGGACACTAAGGCGCTGTTGAGGCAATTTGACATACCCTTGTTCCTGGACGCCTGCCGGTTCGCCGAAAACGCCTGGTTCATCAAGATGCGGGAGGACGGTTACGCCGAAAAGACCCTGGAAGAGATCGCAAAGGAGATGTTCAGCCACGTGGACGGCTGCACCATGTCCGCCAAGAAGGACGCCCTGGCCAACATCGGCGGTTTCCTGGCCGTCAATGACGACGAACTGGCCCAGCGGGTCCGGGCACTCCTCATCCTGACTGAGGGCTTCCCCACCTACGGGGGCCTGGCGGGTCGCGACCTGGAGGCCATCGCCCAGGGGCTCATCGAAATCCTGGACGAAGACTACATGCGTTACCGGGTGCGCTCCGTGGAGTTCCTGGGCGAAAGGCTGCTGTCCCTCGGGGTCCCCATCTTCCAGCCCACTGGCGGACACGCGGTCTACGTGGACGCCGGACGCTTCCTGCCCCACATCCCCGAAAGCCGGTTCCCCGGCCAGGCCCTGGTGAGCGCCCTCTACGTGGAAGGCGGCATCCGCGCCGTGGAGGTGGGCTCCGTGATGTTCGGGCACAACGCCAAGGCGGAACTGGTCCGCCTCGCCATCCCCCGGCGGGTCCTGACCCAGAGCCACGTGGAATACGTGGTGGAGGTCTTCGAATCCATCGTGCGGAACAAGGACAACATCCCGGGCATGCGATTCGTGCACGAGGCGAAGGTCCTGCGCCACTTCACGTCCACCTTCGAACCCGTCTGACACGAAGTGTTCAGCGACCCTTGCTGGTGAGCGCCAGGTAGGCCTCGATGAAGGCACGGATGGGGTCCGTCTCGCGACCGTAGAGGTAGCCCGGTCCCAGGGTGGGTTTCCCGTCATCGGAAACCAGGTGGGCCGTGGAGGCGAACTCCTGGCGAAGCAGGGTGCTCTGACCGGCCTCGGGCTGCTGACCGCGCATCTTCCGCCATGTGGCTTTCTTCTGGCGGTCTTCTTCGGACCACTGGGCCTGCAGCACCAGGAGGTCGTCCAGTTCTTCGGGCAGGTCCGGCGCCATGGCCAGCAGCAGGCGGACCGTGGCGTCGGCGTCGGCCGTGGCCCGGTGGGCGTTCTCCATGGTGATCCCGTAGTGCTTGACCATGTCCACCAGGCGGTGCCGCCCCTTCTTGACCAGGCCCTTGGTGAACACCAGGGCGTCCACGGGAAAGCACTCGGGCATCTTGAGGTTCAGGCGGCCCAGTTCCACTTCCAGCAGGGGCAGGTCGAAGCCCAGCAGGTTGTAGCCCACCACCACCTGGCCCTCGATCCGCTTGAGGACCTCGCCCACCACGGTTGCGAGGAGCGGCTTGCCCGTGACTTCCGCCTGGGTCACGCCGGTCTTTTCCACGGTGATGGGCGACAGTTCCCGGCCGGGATCCACCAGTTCGCCCCAGGTCTCCGTCAGCTCGCCTTTCTCGTAGGTCGTCAGACCGATTTCGAAGATCCGGTCTTCCTGGATGGACAGGCCGGTGGTCTCCGTGTCCAGGCCCACAAGGGCCATTTCGCGCCACACCGCCACGTCGGCTACCTCGTTGATTCGCTTGGAGTTCCGTCGGAGACGGGCCCACGAATATACTTGACTCGCGTCCTGTGGAAACCTATCATTAACTTGCTGGCGTTGCCAGCCCCCTCCAATGTTCCTTTCCCCTGCCGGTGGGAGAGAACACGAACCGCCCGTTTGCCCACTCTCCCGCCGGCAAACTATGTCCGGGATATCGGGCTTCGTTGTCGTTGACTGCCTCAGACCGATATCCCGACCATGAGGGGATAAAAGCTGGTATCATTTTGCCGGTTGAAGGACGAGTGCATGCCCAGGCGCCTCACACATCTGCTGCTGTTGCCTGCGCTGATCGCGGCGGCGGGTTGCATCAAGTCCATCGACGCGCCGGAATGCGTGATCCTGGCGGACTGTCCCCCCGACGAAGCGTACAACTCCTGCGAAGACGGCTACTGCTTCAAGGAAGGAAAATGCGCCCAGGCCGGGTTCAAGCCCAACGACTCCTGCTGCCCGCCCATGGAGGGCGATCGCACCGGTGACACGGACTGCCTGGTCATGGCCGAGTACTTCGGCGACCAGGTGAGCGTCCCGGCTTTCGACGCCCAGGGCAACCTGTTTGTCACCTACGCCTCCCTCGACCCCGACAAGGGCAGTATGGTCCTGCTGGAGCGCCTGGCCCCCGCGGACCTCCAGTCCAACCCGGTGAACCGGCCCGTGCCCGTGGAAGTGGGCCCCGGGGCGTCCACCCTGGCCCCCATGATCACCCGGAACGTGTCGGTCTACGCGGCCTTCGACGGCGGGGTGAACCGGTACGACGCCGAAACCCTGGATCTGGTCGCGGGCATCGAATCCAAGGCCCCCGAAGGCGGCCTGGCATTCGCCTCCAACGGGGGCCGGTCCGTGGTCGCGTGGCCCACGGCGGGCGGTGTGGTGGTCACCTACGACGAAGACGGGGGATCCGTGGTGTCCCACGACCTGGTGGAAATCCTGAACGCGCCGCCCCTGGCCAAGGCCCACTTCCATGCCCCGGTGATCTCGGGCAACGGACACCGCCTGTACGTGACCGCCGACAGCGGCCACCTGGTCGCCGTGGAAGTGGGGGTCGATCCCCTGGGCCCGGTGGCCTCCCTGGTCCTGCCATCCCTGCCCGCGGGACCGCCGGTGGAGTCCGGGGGTCGGGTCTTCGTTGTCACGGCGAACAACTTCCTGACCGCCTACCGTGCAAACGATGATTTTTCCTTTGATTTCAAGTGGCAATACAACCTGGGAGGACCCTGCGCGGGGCGCCCGCTCCTGGACGCCGGGGGGGACCTGGTGCTGGCCCGGCGGAACGGCCGGGTGCTGGTGATCCGGGACTTCGATTCAAAGGGTTCCATGGTGGGTGAGGGGGATTTCGGCGAGCCCCTGGCCGACACCACGCCGCTGCTCACGGACCATCCGCGCCTAGTGGCCCTGGGCGACGGGGGCCTGTCCGTGCTGAGCCTGCTGCGCGCCGACGACAACGGGACCATCACCCTGTCCGAGGGTCTGCGCTTCGACCTGGAATTCCCCACCACGGCGTCCCCCACGGTTCGGTCGGGCCGCCTCATCCTGCCCCTGACCTCGTCTTGGCGCCTCCTGGCCTGGACCCTGGCCGACGAATCCCTGCCTTTGACGGGCTTCCCCCGGGACGGCGGCTTCGCGGACAACACCAACCAGGTCATCCCCCCCATGTAGGGCGGGGCCTCCCGGCCCCTCCGTTCCCTTGGGGACGGACACCCGTCCGTCCCTCCTGACCCCGCCATGTAGCGAATATTGCCTGTGTTCCGATAAAACATTAGAATCGTCTGGCACGCGCAAGGGTCGGATGGGGGAATGATGTCAAGCTGTTCAGATTCCAGGGCGGTTTCCGGAAGATCCCTGATCCCATGGGTCATCGCCGCGGTCGTTCTGGCCCACGGGTGTGGCGGTGGTTCGTCCCCGTCGGACGTGGCCGGAGATACCGCGGGACCGGACGTGGATTCGGGCCCGATGGTCCCATGCCAGGACCAGAAAGACTGCCTGGATTTCGTTGTGGACTCCTGCCAGGTAGCGGTGTGCAGCGTGGACTCTGGACAATGCGAGGCCGTGACTGACAAGGCCCTGGACGGAACGGACTGCCAGCCCGAAGATCTCTGCTCCGACGGCACCTGCGAAGACGGGAAATGCCTTGAAAGCCCAAGGTGCGACGACCAGAACGCCTGCACCGACGACGCCTGCGCCCCTCTCACCGGCGAATGCACCCACACGGATACCGTTTGCGACGATGAAAACCCCTGCACTACCGACGGGTGCGATACGGCCACCGGTTGCACCATGGAACCGGACATCGGACTGGCCTGCAACGACAATGACTCGTGTACGACCACGGACCTGTGCGACGCCTCGGGCGATTGCGTGGGCAAGGACCCGAAGGACTGCGACGACGACAATCCCTGCACCGACGACGGGTGCGATCCCGTGACCGGCGATTGCACGCACGGAGACAACACCGCCCCCTGCGAAGACGGCGATCCCTGCACGACCGGGGATTCGTGCACCGGCTCGATCTGCGTGCCCGGCCTGAACGTGCCCGGTTGCTGTCACTCGGGACCGGATTGCGATGACAAGGATCCCTGCACCGAAGAGGACTGCGTGGACGGGGCCTGCCAGTACATGGGGGAATCACCCGGCGACACGGAGACCGGTTGCGTGCCGGGCAGCGCTTGTCAGTCGGGGTTTTGCAACATGGCAACCGGGACCTGCGACACCTTCGACCTGACCATGCCCCGGGGCCTCCTGGACTGGGACCTCACCGAGGGGACCGCGCCCGCCGGCTTCCGGTGGACCACGGCGGGGGGCGTCATGGGTCCGAAGGGCACCGGCGGCCCCACGGGTGAACCCGGGTCCTTCCGACTTCCATCCCATTTCGCCCCGGCGGGCATCAAGGTCCTGCACCTCCACCTGGCCCAGGGAGGCAATTGCGGAACGGAGGCAACGGCGGTCACGGTGGGTGGGGTTCAGGTCACCTCCTCCGGGTGCGTTCCCGGTGAGGGGGCCCCCGTGGTGTCCTATTCCTGGACGGACCCGGCCGCGGACCTGGTGGACGTGGAGATCACGGTCCAGCCCGACAAGGTGGTGAGCCGGGTCACGTACCTGGCCTGGGCCGCATCGGGGTGCAGACCCCTGGGACAGGTGGCCGTGGCCCCCGGAACCGACATCACGGACCTGGCCCTGGCGGGCAACCTGCGGGGCATGGTGGCGGGATATCGGATAGGCAAAGACGGATACGCGTCATCAATGAGCCTTCTTCAAGGCCTGCAGGATCCAACCAAGGTCAATGATTCAACTTTCAATCCTGATGCAGTCTGGTTCAGGTCGTCAATGGTGGCTCTGGAGGACGGCCTATACCTCTTCGCCTACGGCGGCGCCGACAAGCAGGTGCGACTGGTGTTGCTGGACGAACTGGGACAGGTGGTGTCGTCCGGCGTGCCGGACCTGTTCGCGCCCCAGGCGGACGACCAGTACGAGCCCCACCTGGCCCGTCTGGCCGACGGCGGGGCGTTTCTGGTCTATGCCTCCAGCCAGGTGGACGGGGACGGGCTGGGCATTGCACGCACCGGGATCTCCATCATCGGGGACCAGATCGGACCCTTCACCGCCGTGGAAAAGGTCAACGTAGCAGTGGAAGGCGACCAGCGTCGACCGGTGCAGTGGTCGGAGTCCGCCGGCACGCCGGGACTCGCAGCCTGGGTCACGAGCGCGGACCAGGTGGTCAAGGCCCGGCGCCTCCCCCTGGCGGCCACGCCCGACACCGAGGTGGTGGTGGCCGAAGCCGAGGGGAACGTGACATTCCTTGACCTGGCCCTGGCCCGGTCCGACGACCTGTTCTACCTGGTCTGGCAGACCTCCGACGGCTCGGTTGGCGGCACGGTGCTCGACGGGGATCTGGCACCGATGGGCGACGTGGACCTGACCGGCGTGGGTGGCGAACAGTACGACCCGAGCCTGGTGGTCCTGACGTCCGGCGCCCTCCTGATGGTCACCCGGGTGGACGGACTGGACGTGAACGTGGTGCAGGTCCGGGTGTCCGGGGATGGGGCAGTGACCAATGTCGTGAAGGTGTCAGATCAAGTTGAAAAGCCCACGGCCTCGCCCATCTTGGCCGCCTGCGGCCCGTTCATGGCCTGCTTCGGGTTCGTGGACACCTGGAACCCCGCGGACAAGGGCCTGTACCTGGGCTACACGTCGACCGCCTGCGACGAAGGGCCCGTGGACTGCACCAAGCCCTCGGCGCCAGGCGTATGCGTGGGCTTCGGTTCCCCCGCCTACGTGACCTTCCCCGGGGCCACGGGGTGGTGCCCTTGAGTCAACCACCTTCATCCCGGGCCCTGCCCTTCCTGGTCCTTCTCCTGGCCTGCGGTGGCGGCCAGGGCGCGTCCGACACGGGGCCCGCGGGCAACGAGTGCATGGGGGACAAGGACTGCGACGACGGCCTGGACTGTACCCGGGACCTCTGCGTGGTCGGTGTGAACCAGGTCCGGTCCTGCTGGTACGAACCCCGGGACGATCTCTGTGCCGTGGGCGAAACCTGCCAGGACGCCGGTTCCGTCCTGCCCGGTTGCCGCCCCCTGGCCGAGATCCACTGCCTGGGCAAGGCCGAGGACGACGCCTGCGATCCCGCGGACCCCTGCGCCACCGGCGAAGGCCGGTGCCAGTCCGGTTTCTGCGAGTACCCCGTCCTGGAGTGCCCCCCTCTCGCCTGCAACGAGTCCCAGGGCTGTGACAGCCAATCCGGGACCTGCGACTACGAGGAACGGCTCGACGGTACGGCCTGCCACGAAGACGGAGACCTGTGTCGACCGGGGATCTGCGAAACGGGCGCGTGCAAGGCCCACGACCTGGACTGCGACGACGGCGAGGTCTGCACCACCGATTCCTGCGACCCGGCCCAGGGGTGCCACCACGAACCGGAGACGGGCGGCCCCTGTGAAGACGGCGACATCTGCCTGGGCCCGGACACCTGCCACAAGGGCGTCTGCAAATCCGGGGCGCCCCTGTCCTGCCAGGACGGGGACCCCTGTACCGAGGATGCCTGCGATCCGGAGACAGGATGCGCCAACCCGCTCCTTGTCCCCTGTTGCGGCAACGGCATCCTGGAACAGGGGGAATCCTGCGATGAAGGTCCCGGGGGGACACAGGGATGTTCCCCGGACTGCGGGTTCCAGCCCATCACCCTGGCGTCCCCGCCCGACTCCGGCCGGTCCCCCACGGTGGCCTGGTCCGTCACCGGCGAACGGGGACTGGTGGCCTACGAGGTGATCCACCCCGACGGCAGCTTCAGCCTTGAAACCCGGGCCGTGGATGGCCATGCCGAGACGGGAGCCCCCCTCACGCTGCTCGACGCCCCTGGTGAGGACGGCTTCCAGACCTTTGCCCCGGCTCTGGGCGCAGTGGACCCGGGCGGCGTGTTCCTGCTGGCCAGTTACGGCCCGGGGTCGGTGGACCTCCGCGTCCTCAACGGGGACGGGGCCGTGCAACTGGAAAAAACAGGGGCCTTCGACCTGGGCGACGCCATTCCCAGCGGCCGGATCCGGGTGGGTGCCCATCCTGATGTCTCCGCCGTGGCCTGGGAAACCCGGACCACATGCCCAGACCAGATGTCCATCTGGGAAGCCTGGGTGGCGCCGGTGGTGGCGGGCCCGGCCAGCCTCCTCACCGTGGCGCACACGCACATGGCCGGTGCCTGCGAACCTAAGTCACGGGCCGTGCTCGGCAAGGCCTGCGCCGGAAACGAGGCCGTGATGGTGACCCTGGGCCAGCGGACGAGCACCATCACCCACCAGTCCAGCATCGGCGTGGTCCCGGTCACGCCCACGGGCGTCGGGGACTATCAGGAACTGGCGTCCTTCGAGGGGGACCTGGTCCAGCCGCCGGCCTGCGTGGCCTCCCTGGACGGGGACCGATTCCTCCTGGTCTACATGATGCTGGTGACCTCCATGGGCTCGGAGGAACAGGCCGCGCTCCAGTTGTGGTCCCGGTTCGTGGACGCGACCGGCGTACCCGACAGCCCGCCCACCATCATCCAGTCAACCGCCATGGATCCCCAGGGGGGATACCAGGCATGTTTCCCCGGGTTCGCCACCCTGTCCCACCTGGGCAAGGACCAGTACATCATGGCCTGTCCCGTGGCCACCATGGACCTGGAGGGCGATGCCTCGGCCATGACCCTGAGCCGCTTCATACTCAACGACCAGGGTCTCCTGGTGGAGGGCCCGGTCCCCTTCGAGGGTCAGTCCGCGCAGTTCGCCCTGGGCGTGGAGAGTGTTTCGGGACCGGGGGCATCGGCCCTGGTGGCCTGGCACGGCCGGCCCGACGTGGTGGACTTCGACCACTTCCTGCCGCCGCCCTACTGGGTCCGCATGACCTTCACCGGCAGTTTCTGAGAAACGGTGGGCGACTCGGGTGAGTCGCCCCTACAAGGAATCTTCCACGTTTACGTTTGGGAGGCCACGGGAATCCTAGGGCTACGGGAAACTTAGGTTTCACCGGGCCCTACAAAATTTTGACCAATCTCCACACACCTGTGACCATTGACCCATGACCATCACCTACATCGGTCACGCCTGCTTCCTGGTGGAATCGGACGACGGGCTGCGCATCCTCCTTGACCCTTTCCAGCCCGGCGCCTTCGGGGGCCGAATCGGCATACTGCCCTTCAAGGAAAAGGTGGACGTGGTGGCCAGCACCCACAGCCACGCGGATCACTACTGGATGGACCCGGCCTTCGGGGACCCGGAGGAAATCAAGGGCACGGGCAAGGCCGGGGGCATCGAGTTCATGGGCCTGGAACTGCCCCACGGGTCCGAACCCGGCCACGCGGCCGGCACCGTCACGGGCCTGCGGTTCGAGGTGGACGGCATCACGATCTTCCATCCCGGGGACATCGGTCGCCATCCCACCCGGCCCGAGTCCGACTGGATCACGCCCCTGGACCTGCTGCTGGTTCCCGTGGGCGGCACCTTCACCATCGGCCCCGCCGAGGCACTGCGCACCATCCAGACCCTTAAACCGGCCGTGGCCGTGCCCATGCACTACCGCACGCCCAAGGTGGATATCCGCATCGGCCCTTTAGACGACTTCCTGCGCCTGGTCCCCAACCACGTGAGGGCGCCCCGGCAACCGGTCCACCTGGACAAGGACAAGCTGCCCGAGCCCACCCGCGTCCTTGTGATGGATCCCACGCACTAGGCTTAGCGCCTATCGAAGGAAGTCGATAGTCAATAGTCCATGGTCAATAGTTGGGAAACAAGGGGGTAGGGCTTACCGCTTCTACGTGCGGGAGGCCTTCTTGAGCTTGTCGGATTTTTCGGTGGCGGGCTCGTCTTCGGGGGCCTGCCCGGGCAGGTAGAACTCCACTACGGTGCCCTCGCCTTTCGATGAACGGATCTCCAGGTCGCCCCCGTGGCGCCGCACCACGGCCTGGGCCACGGCCAGCCCCATGCCCACGTGGGGTCCCGGCGCCCGGGTGGTGAAGAACGGGTCCAGGGCACGCAGCGCCACTTCCTCGTCCATGCCGATGCCGTTGTCCTGAACCGTCACCCGCACGCCGTCGTCCTTTTCAGTGGTGGTGATCTGCACCTTCCCTTCACCATCGGCGCTGGTCACGGCGAACACCGCGTTTTCCACCAGCTGTCGCACCACGGAATCCAGGGCCTCGTTGGATCCGGGGACCATGGGGATGTCCTTCAGCCGGGCTTCTATCTTGACCCCCACGGGCAGCTCCTCGCCGATCTCTTTCACCACGATCCGCACCACGGCGTTCAGGTCCTGGGGTTCGGTGAACAGGGGGCCGTGCTCCACGAAGCTGGTGATGGCCTTGATGATGCCCTTGATCCGGTCCAGGCCCGTACGGATATCCGCCAGGACGGGGGTCACTTCCTTGCCGAACCGGTCCAGCTTGTTCCTCTTCAGGTACAGGGTGAGGTCGCTTCGGGCAGCCCCCTGCTTGAACTCGTTCAGGAACCCTTCCACCCGCCGAAACCAGTCCCTGAGGTGTCCGAACCCGCTGCCCACGAACCCCAGCGGGTTGTTGATCTCGTGGGCCAGTCCCGCGGACATGGTGGCCATGGACGCGAGCTTCTCGCTGGCCACCAGTTTCTCCTGGGTGGAGGTCAGTTCGCGCATGGACGACTTGAGGTCCTCGTTGGCCTCCACGGCCTCGTCCGCCAGTCGCTTGATCCGTTCCTCGTCCAGGCGCGCCTTGGTGATGTCGGTGATGATGGCCACCACGGAATTCAGGCCCGGCACCGTGAACGACGCCTCGCGATAGACCCGCCGCCAGGGCACCGACACCTCGTATTCCACTTCCCGGTGGCCCGCGTTCAGGCTGGCGGGGCAACCGCTTTCCTTGTGGTAGGGGAAGACGTCGCAACAGGACTTCCCGGGCATCTCCCGTACGTCCATCCCCACCATGCTGGCCAGCGCCGCGTTGACGCGCTTGAAGGTCCCGTCCATGTTCAGGATGGCGATGCCGTCCTCGATGGAGTCGAAGGTCGTCTCCCATTCCTTCTTGGCATGTTCCACCACCGCGAACAGCTTCGCGGCCTCCTCGAGGCTTTCGAACTGGTAATCTCCCCCGCCCATCATCTTCTCCGACGGCTGCATCCTGATCTGAAACCGGATCCGCCCGCTGGTCAAGATCAGGTATTCGTCAGTCTTCCACGTAACCTATATAGGGAAGGTTCCGGAATCGCTGTTCGTAGTCCAATCCGTAACCCACGACGAACCGGTTTTCGATGGTGAAGCCCACGTAATCCAGTTGCACGTCCTTCACCGTGTTGGACGGCTTGTGCAGCAGCGTGCAGATCCCCACGGACCGGGGCTTTCGCACCCGGAAGTGGTCCATGAGGAAGTCCAGCGTGAGCCCCGTGTCCACGATGTCTTCCACCAGCAGCACGTCCATGTCCTCCACGGGATGGGTGAGATCCTGGGTGATCTGGACCACTCCGCTGGACTCGGTGCGGTCCCCGTAGGACGACAGGCCCAGGAACTCCATGGTCAGCGGCAGGTCCACGTGGCGGCACAGGTCGGCCATGAACAGGCACGACCCCTTCAGCACCCCCACCAGGACCAGGTCCCTTCCCCGGTAGTCCCGTGTGATCTCGACGCCCAGTTCCCGGACCCTTTCCTGAATGGCATCTTCGGTCACCAGGATCTTGAACCGATCGTCTCCGTTCATCCTTCCTCCGTCGCCGGCGTCAGGTCAGCGCGTTGTTCAGCACCTCGCCCAGGCCGCCCGCCCCGGGTACGATGTAGTCGTGGTCGTTGAGCCCCCGTTCCCGGGACCAGTCTTCGCCAGGGACCTTGGCCAGCACGTCGGGTGAGGACAGGCCACGGTCCACCCGGAAGGCATAGACCTGAACACCCGGCGCGTCCCGCTGGATCCGCCGGATGAATTCCGGTGTCACTATCAGGTTCAAGGTGACCAGGGCCGCGGGCCGGCCCTCGGTCCGATCGCCGTAAAAACTCAGAACCTCGCAGAGCGACGATCCCGTGGCCCCCATGGGGTCAGGGAACAGGATGATCCGCCCGTCCACCGGCCCCCCGATCTTGGTACCGGATATGGCGGCCCCCGTCACCGTGCCGTCCTCGTCCACGGTGCGTTCCATCACGATGTGGTCCTGGCGCACCACGGCCGGGTCCAGGACCGTGGACAGCAGTTCGAAGCAGATCATGGAAGGCTTGATCCCGGCGCGGGCGATGTCCACGCTCACCACGCGGGCCGAGCGGTCCAGGAGATCGCCCCGGTATTCGGCCCCCATCCGCGTCTTGACCGATCGGACCTGGCGGGGGAACTCGTTGTTGAGCACAGCCCGCAGCAGACCATCGTACAACGACGTCAGGAGCCAGTTCAGCCGCGGCTGGACCGTCCCCGACATGGACAACTCCGCCAGCAACGTGTGCATGTACGGGTCATCCAGGATGTGGATGTTGTCACCATACCGGTGCTCTATTTCCCGGTAGCAGGTCCCAGCCATCACGACTCCTTTTCTTCCGTAAGCAGCGCCTGAGCCTGCCGCCGGTAGTCATCCATGCCCGGCCGTCCCAGCAGGCCGTGGGCGAACAGTTTTCCGGTCTCCACCCCCGGCTGGTCGAAGGGATTGATTTCCAGCAGGTAGCCGGCCAGCGCAGTCTCCACCTCGAAATGGGCGAACAGGGCGCCCAGGGACTCTTCGTCCAGCCGTGGGACGTGAATCCTGGCCAGCGGTCTGCCCTCCTGGACCAGGGCGGCCATGGTCCCCTGTCCCAGGGCATCGAAGACCTGGCACAGGTCCTTTCCCGCGAACTCGCCCAGGGCCGGCTCCAGCGACGTGAAGTCGGGCACGGGCATGGCGGGCCAGGGCTCACCCACGGTCATGAAGGTCAGGCAATGCTCCCGGGGCCCTTCCATGAACAGCTGCAGCAGGGAATGCTGGTCCGTGGAACCCAGGGCACGCAACGGCGTCTGTCCCACCCGTCCCGAGTCCCCCTTCTTACCCAGTGACTCGGCCCACAGCTGGCAGAACCAGTCCCCCAGGGAGGCCAGGCGGTCACAATAGGGCCAGAGCACCCGCACCGACACCCCCCGGCCCATGAGGTCGAAGTGATGCGCCGCGGAACGGATCGCCGGCTGGACCGCACGGTCGGGTCCCCGAATCCCGTCCACCACGCGCCGCGCCCCGGCCAGCAGTTTTTCCGTGTCGTGACCGGCCAGGGCCACGGGAAAAAGCCCCACCGGCGTCAGCACACTGAAACGTCCCCCCACGGCGGGCGGCACATCCAGTGTGGGGCAGCCCAGGGACGAGGACACCTTCCTCATGGTCCCTTCCCCGGGACCGGTGGTCACCACCACGCCTCGGGCCAGGGCGTCGTCCCCACCCCGGGACCGGATGCGATCGGCGAAAAGGGCGAACTGGCTGAGGGTCTCAACCGTGCCGCCGGACTTGGTGACCACGTTCAGCAGGGTGTCCGCCGGGTCGAACCATGCCATGGCGTCGGCCACGGTGACGGGATCCACGTTGGACAGGACCCGGACCTCCCGCGCACCCGGCCCCCGCTGGAGGGGTTTCAGGGCCGAAAGCGCCGCTCGCGCACCCAGTCCCGATCCCCCGATGCCCAGGACCAGGACCTTCTTCATTTCCGGGGGAACCGCGCTCACCGCCGCCAGGACCTGATCGTGGGCCGCACCGTCGGCGGGCACCTCCAGGAAGGCCGCGGGGCCTTTGGCATCGTCCAGCAACCGCTCCAGGGCATTCCAGACCCGGGCCCATTCCGGGGGTCCGCCGGAATCCACCAATGTGACGAGGGTGAAAGGGAATGGTGGGGTCGATCCGCGGGAAGGCTCGTTTTCGCTCATTCGACCGTCCGAGTTTCCTCTTCCGGAACGGTGTAACAGACCGAAAATAAAAATTCAACTTGACCCTAGGTACGGTTTGGATATCATCTAGCGCTGTTGACGGTTTTTGGAGGATCTGGAAATGACCAAGTCAGAACTCATCGAAGCGGTTGCCAAGCAGAGTGAGATCACCCTGGATCGCGCGGCAATCGTGGTGAATGCCGTATTCGAGCAGATGGTCGACGCCATGAAGCGTGGCGAGCGGATCGAAATACGGAACTTCGGAAACTTCACCGTCAAGCGTTATGACGGCTACATCGGCCGCAATCCCAAGAGCGGCGAGAAGGTCCAGGTGCCCCCGAAGCGCCTCCCCTTCTTCAAATCCGGACTGGGCCTGAAGGAAATGATCAACGGCAAGCGCTGAGACCCCTGCCCGACCACGCCACCCCTGCCTATGAGTCCCGATCAGTAAAAGGCGTCTTCTTCCACTTCCGGTTCGGACTTCGCAAGGGCCTGCCGGCGGGCCTGGTTCTTCACGAAGTTCACCAGGGAGGCCGCGTAGATCGGGAAGGGAGGACAGATGATGTCCGTGCCCGAAAGACAGGACAGGGTGTTCATGCAGTTGTAGATGTTCAGGCGGCTGAAGTATTCGAAAAAATGCCGCTGTGGACGCAGCATCATCTCAACGCCGGGCAGGCGGAAAAGGTACCGGACCGCCAGGGAATTGAACGACCCCTTGGGTCGCTTGCGACCCGCGTTGTCCGCCACTATGTCGAACACCTTCCTGGCGGACAGGGGGTTCGGGTCCACGAGGTGAAAGGTCTTTCCCGCCGCCCCGGGATCCCGGCTGATGGCGTCAGCGGCCGCGACCACATAGTCCACGGGAACCATGTTGAGGGGATAGGCGCCGCCCTCGGGCAACGGCAGGGCCACGTCCACTGGGAAATTCACGATGGTCCGGATGAGGAAGTAGGGGCCGTCCAGCCGATCGATCCGCCCGGTGGCGGAGTCGCCCACGATGACGGAAGGCCTGACCACGGAGATGGGGAGGTCCTTCATGCGGGCCCGCACCAGCCGCTCCGCCTCGAACTTCGTGCGCTCGTAGGCATTGCGGAAGGTCTGCCCCGCCTCCAGTTCCTCTTCCAGGATCACGCCGGTCCGATCCCCCGCCACGAAGGCCGTGCTGTGGAAGACCAGGCGATCCAGGTGGTCCAGGTCCGAGGCCACGTCCAGCACGTTTCGGGTGCCGTCCACGTTGACCCGCTCGGTCAGTCCGGAGCCCACGCCCAGGTAGTAGATGGCCGCCATGTGGTGAATCCGCCTCACCTCCCGCGACAGCACCTTCAGTTCCTTTCCCGACAGGCCCACATCGATGTTCAGCACGTCGCCCAGAAGGATCTCGGCCTTCCCCGGCAGGCCCCTCTCCCCGGCGTCCTTCACCAGGTCCTTTGCCGCGTCCTCGAACTTCGCCTGGCACAACAGGAAGACCTTTTCGCCACGCTCCAGCAGGAGCCGCGCCAGCCTGCGGGCCGTAAAGGCCGGGAAGCCGGTCACCAGGGTGGCTCCACTGATTTTCGCCATCAATCGCTCCCTCGCCGTACCATGTCCACGGCAACTCCGGCCGCGGCCTCGCGCAGTTCGGACAGGCCGGCGTCGTTTTCGATGATCCAGTCCGCCCGGGCTGCCTTGTCCGCCTGGGGCAACTGGGCGGCCATGCGCCCCCTCACCTCGCCCGCGGACACCCCGTCACGGTCCACCACCCGCTGCACGCGCAGGAACTCGGGCGCGGTTACCACCACCAGGCCGTCCAGTCCCTCGTGGGCGCCGGATTCCAGGAGCAGCGCCGCCTCGATCACGACGACCGGGTGGCCCATCCCGGCCAGCAACCCGAGACGCCGATGCACGTCCTTCATGACCCGGGGATGTGTCATAGCGTTCAGCCGTTCAAGTTTTTCCCGGTCACCGAACACCACCGCGGCCAGCGCCCTGCGGTCCACTTCCCGGTCGGGGCCCAGGATCCCTTCGCCAAAGGCCTCAACGACTTCGTCATAGGCGGCCGTTCCAGGCCGCAACTGGTCCCGAGCAATGTGGTCCGCCTGGATCACCGGTATGCCCGCGCCTCCCAGCACCCGGGCCACCTCGGATTTTCCCGAACCGATGCCCCCGGTCAGCCCGTAGACCGCCATTGGACCCTGTCGCTTCATGGATTGTCCAGCAGGCGGGGACGGGACTTCCCGGTCAGCCAGCCCAGGAGCCTTCTGACCTTGGTCCGGATCCAGTTCCACACGAAGGGAACCACCACCCTGTAGTCGAAATAGGGATTCTTGAGACCCCCCAGGGAGGCCAGCACCAGCACGTGCTCTGCGGCACTCACCGGACACCCCCGCAGGACCAGGTGGCGGCGGCGCATGAGCATGGACAGGCCCACGGTCAGATAGACCACGGCCATGCGGACGAACACGTCCTTTGCCTTGGCGCTGTGGGGATTCTTGTTCTGGCGCGTCACGTAGGTCGAATCCACCGTCACCGGCTTGCCGAACACCGTGCCGTCAAACCGGGTGCAGTCCCCCAGAAAGACCACGGTTTCGCCCGGCTGTTCGCCCAGATCCTTTCCCCGGACGTCGCCGTAGACGATGCGCAGCCTGCGCCCACTGGTCTTCGCGTCGGGCTGTATCTGGACGATGATGTCGATGGCCTCTTCCATGGCCCCCGGGCACCCTCCCCAGCAATAGTCCGAGTGGGTCGGGTCCGGCGGCGGCCCGGTCACGGCGCTAATGGTGGTGCCTTCGAAGAACTTTTCGACCCGCACCATGGCGTTCGCCACGACACCGGCCCTTTCGCGGGCATCCTCCAGGGTGACGTCGCCCCGCATTTCGATGTCCTCGGGCTTCCAGGGGCCCAGCCCACGGTCCATGCAAAACCGCAGGTGGCGAACGTCCTTTGGATCGATGTCCAGGATCCGGCAACTCACGGCGTCGGTGGCCACCGGGTTCTTTCCCACCACCAGGAGGTTCATGGGCAGGGGTCTGGGCGTCAGCATGCGACCTTCCCCGGCAATGATCCCGTCGATGACGATGAGGTCATGCTTCACCACGTCCTGGAGGTC
>JADHTP010000243.1 GCA_016784945.1 Deltaproteobacteria bacterium
GCACGACACCGGCGCACAGGCCCTCGTGCTGGCACCCGAAGGGCGCCGCCAGGCCGTCGTCAACATCACCGTTGCAGTCATCGTCCAGGCCGTTGCAGGCTTCCAGGGCGCCGGGATGGACCGCCGGGTTGCCGTCGTCGCAGTCGCCCTGGTCCTCCGCCAGTCCGTCGGCGTCCCCGTCGCAGAAAGTATTGGGCTGACCCGGGGTGCCCAGGTTGCCCAGGGCCCCGAACAGGGCACGCCCGTAGCACCACTGCTTGACGACCTGGACCCCGATGGGAGGGGGTTCCAGGGAAAAGGTGGCGCCGGCCTTCACGTCCAGGGAATCGGGACCGTAGGCCACGATATCAACCAGGGTGTTCCCCTTGAGCAGGAACAGCACGTCCTCTTCCTGGTCCAGCAGCAGTTCACCGCCGTAAACGTAGTCGGCGTCCACGCCGCCGTTGACTCCCATGTCCCCAGCCCGGGCCAGGACCAGGGCGCCGCCAGGCCCCAGGAGCATGGCCTTGGCCGGGCTGACCACGTGGAATCCGCCGGACAGTGTCATGAGCACCATCCCCTGGAGGTTCACCGGCTCCGCGCCCTCGTTCTGGATCTCGATCCACTGCCCCGTGGCCGCCTCCACGCCCACCGGGCTGGGCATGAATTCCGCGATCACGGCCAGTTGCCAGACCTCGGGATCGAACTCGTAGGCCCCCGCCTCGAAGGGCAGGAAAGCCAGGAGGACCGTCGTCAAGGCAAGCCGTTTCATGCCCGGGATCGTACTGTTTCGCAATGGGGACGGCAAGTTTGAAAGGGGTGGCATCTCAGGGCGATGGTGATTCAAGCCGGGGTTTCAACGCGCTGGCCAGCAGTTGCGCCATCATCCGGTTCCCGGCCGCGGACAGGTGGCCCGTGGGCACGGCGCCGTCGTGCTCGTGACGCACGAAGAGGCCCCAGAACCTGTCCGGGTTCCCTGGGAAGCTGTCCTTGAAATACCGGTGCAACACGGGCAGGCTGTCCACCACCTCCAGGCCGGCCCCGCGGGCGCAGTCGAGGACTTCGCGAAAACCTTCACGGTCGAAACTGGGATCCTCTTCGAAACCGGAGTCGGGCGGCAGCGCCTGTAACGCGGGATACTGTGCGAAAACCAGGGCATGGGCCCCGTGGGCCTGGGAAAGGGCCTTCAACCGGGTCATGATCCCGCAGGAAACCTGCACGCCGCGGTCGTGTTCCACCTGGAAATCCAACTTGACCCTCGGGCACCGCGTCACCAGGCCCGTCAGGTCGGCCAGGCGGCACAACAGGTAGCTGTAACCCGCCGCCCCCAGGGGCGCCTCCTGGCCGTCCAGACGGGGGTCGTGGAGGACCAGGTCCCCTTCCTCGACGTCGAAGTACGGCTTGGGGAATCCGCCGTTAATGGACAACTGGCTGCGGTGAACGCTGTCAGGCACCACGCCGAAGACGATCCATCGCGGTCCGGTCGCCTTCACCAGTTGCCGGGCCCGCAGAAAGGTCTGGTCGATCCCGTGGCCGTCCGCGCCAGCGTTGATCACCGGAAAACCCAGCGTCCCCTCCAGGAATGCGGGCCAGGTCTCGTGGTCGTCGGCCTCGCTGCCGAAGGTGAAGGATTCGCCGACGGCCAGGATCCCGCCCGTCCGGCCCTTCAGGTCGTGTTCCCGGCCCCTCTCCGACGTGTTGACGCGGATCCCGCGCTCTACGGTTGTGATGCGGATGGGGTGCAACGGCCATCCCACCTTGTCGTAGAAACGGTAGTGGGGAGCCGCGGTATGGCCCACCACCGGGTCGAAGGCATACTGTTCCTGGAGCACGCCCTGGTCCCGCGGCATCACGCTGAGGTCCCGCCAGGATCCCGGATCGTCCAGGGCGACGAACCGCAGGCCCGCCTCCAGCGCCAGTACCGCCAAAGGGACCAGTGCCAGGGTGATCAGGAGCCTCCGCCACGTATTCGAGATGCCCATCCGACCTCCGGGGCCACCGGTCGGCCCGAGTCTAGCACGCAAGGATTCGGATGACGCACCCTTGTAGGGGCGAATCACCCCTGCTTCGCCAAGGCTACGCAGGGCAGGCCGGGTCGCTCTTCCGGCCCGGTGGGACGGTCGGGTGACCGTCACCTACAATCCGTCCCCGTCAACGACGGTCGATAAGCGACTGGAGAATGGGCCATTCCCTCGATTGACAACCATCCCGCATTCGCAATAGCATCGCCCGACCTCGACGAGGGTTTCCGTGCCCCTGTCCCGATCAAACCTGGCTGCCGTCGCGCTCCTGGCCCTGCTGCCCCTGCGGGCCACGGCCGAGGAGTCCGCGGAACCAACCGAAAAGGTCGAGGCCGCAAAAAACTGGTCCGACACCGCCATCCGGATCTCGCCTCTCATCACCTTGGAAAACCACGGCTATTTCCGGTTCCGTTTCAACCTGTTCCACCGCATGGACCTGGGTGCTGACGGGGCCTCCGGGGTGGCCGCCAACCCCGATTCATCGAGCACAACGTCCGAATCCGCCAATATCCGCTTGCGCTACGAGCCCTCTCTGCTGGTGGGTGAGTTCCTCACGGTCCATGCACGCATCGATTTCCTGGACAACGTGGTACTTGGAGGCCATCCCGACACGGGCGGCTACTACGCCCCCTTCCCCTTCCTGGGCAGGAGCCAGTCTTCGCCGTCCGCGGGTTCCAACGGCAACCGGGACGCCATCCGCGTCAAGGCGGCCTGGGCGGACCTGCGCCTGTTCCAGCGGTTCCACGTCTGGGGCGGCCGCATCCCCCAGAGGTTCGGGCTGGGCATCGTGCGTAGCGACGGATCGGACCCCGATTCGGACTTCGGCGACTACTCGGACGGCGTCCATGTGATGATCCGGCTGCCCGCGGCCTACGTGAGGGCGGGCATGGAGTTCCCCGGCGAAGGCACCACCGCCGAGTCCCCGCTACGCAATTTCTGGGACCCCCACGATCCCGAACAGACCGACGACATCACCCGCTGGGTGTTCGTGTTCGACTCGTCCCCCATGGAGAAAGAGGAACTGAACGCGCGGCAGCACGAACTGAACGTGGAAAGAAAGACGGTCCTCGACTGGGGCATGTACCACTCGCTGACCACCCAGAGCATGTCATCGGACAAGATCGGCGGACAGATATCCTCCCAGTGCGGGGAAGGCACCCTGAAACCCTTCGGCCTGGACTACGACTGCTATACCCTGACGCCCCGCAAGGCCTTCTTCTGGACCCCCGCCCTGTGGGGGCGCCTCCTCTATCACCCGCGGGAGGACCTCAAGATCCGCATCGAAGCCGAGCTGGCCGCCGTGTACGGGTACGTGGATTACACCCAGAGTTTCCTGGACGCCAGCGAAGACAAGACCCGGAAGGAGTTCTTCCAGGTGGGCGCGGCCCTGGAAGCGGACGTGGAGTTCGGCGACAACCTCGTGGAGTTCCTGTTCGGCGTGGCCTCCGGCGACGGCACCTCGAACAACTTCGGGATCCTGGACAATCACACCCTGGTCCAGCCCAACGACATGGAGTACCGGAACGAACAGAAACGGGACCCGGCCGTGTCGGAAAACACGTCCGTGGGGACCTTTGTGTTCAACCGGGACTACCGCGTGGACTCCATCCTGTTCAGGGAGGTCATCGGCGCGGTCACCAACGCCTTCTATTTCAAGCCCGCCTACCATCGGGCCTTCCTGCGCACGCCCGGCCATTTCATCCGGGGCGGGCTCAGCCTGATGGCCGCCTTCGCAACGGTGGCCGAAGGGGTGCCCGGCGGCAAGCGTCCCCTGGGCCTGGAGGGCGGCATCCACCTCCTCTATCGCATGGGAAACCACCTCACCGTGAAGGCCGACGGTGCGGTCCTCTACCCCTTGACCGGCATGAAACTGCCCGGATCGAGCAGCGACCCCCGCGTGGCGGCGGCCCTTCGTCTCATGATGGCGGTGAAGTTCTAGAGGGGCGTCTGCAGTCTACCGCCTACTGTTGACCGAACAAGATTCGATGGGAGTTTGTAGGGGATGGACACCCGTCCATCCCATAGGGCACAGGGCGACCCGGGTGGGTAGCCCCTACAAGGGACATCGACAGGCTATCGCTTCTTCATGCGCAGACGCCACGGCATGGCCAGCGACTCCCAGAAGATGCCCCCGGACAACTTGGACTGTCCCAGGGTCCGGTCGGGAAAGATGATGGGGATTTCCATGATCCGGAAACCCTGACTGTACGCCCTGAAGGTCATCTCCATCTGGAAGGCGTAGCCCTCGGCGGTGACCGAGGACAGGTCGATGGCCTCCAGCACCTCCCGTCTGAAGCACTTGAAACCGCCGGTGAGGTCGCGGAACGGGACGGACAGGATCATCCGCGCATACATGTTGCCCCCGATGCTGAGGGCCTTGCGCTTGATGCTCCAGTCTTCGGTGCGCCCCCCCCGGGCATAGCGGGACCCCAGGACCAGATCCACGTCCTCGATCTCCCTCAGGAAATCGCCCAGGTAATGGGGCTGGTGGGAAAAATCGCAGTCCATCTGGCAGATAATCGAATAGCCTTTTTCCAGGCAATCGGAAAAGCCCTGGACATAGGCGGTGCCCAGTCCGAGCTTGCCGGGGCGCGACATGAGCCTGACCCGTTTGTCCCGTTCGGCCAGTTCTTCCACCAGCTTCCCGGTGCCGTCGGGGGAGTTGTCATCCACCACCAGGATGTCCATGTCAGGCACCACGGCGTGGATCTCCTCCACGAGGCGGAGGATGTTGTTGGCCTCGTCGTAGGTCGGGATGACGACCACTGATCGCTGTGCGGACACGGGATCTCCTTGCAGACGACCCACCTATTATAGCAGCCGTTCAGGAATGGGGGCGGGTCGTTGATCGTTACATCGTCGATCGTTGATCGTCGATCGTGAAAGGCCGATCACGGATTATTGAAGGCCGTTGCAGGGGCCGCCGCCTTTCTTGACACCCCAGCGGTCAAAGAATACCTTTGCAGTAGTGAAAGCTTGCCGCGAGGACATTTCATGACCGGAAATCATCGGGTCCTGCTCGGAGTCGGTGTTGTTCTGGCCTTCCTGGTGTCAGCGCCTCAGGCCGCACGCGCGGAACTGCCATTCCGGTCTCCCGGGGCTGCGGTCCGTGCCCTGGCCATGGGCGATTCCATCTACGCGCT
>JADHTP010000244.1 GCA_016784945.1 Deltaproteobacteria bacterium
ATGCGCCCGTCAGGCAAGGAGCAGGGGCCCCGCAACGCCACAGGCGTAGCTGGAACCCGCGTCGAGGACGTTTCGGGGAAAGCGACGCAGCATGTCGGGATGCAGTCGGAACCGCAGTAGATCGCAATGGGCGACAGGCTCCTGACTAGCCCAGCAGTTCCTTTGATTTCTTCTTCATTGCATCGGATTCCGCATCGGTCCCGTGGTCGTACCCCATGAGGTGGAGCAGACTGTGGACGAACAGGAAGACCACTTCGTCCTGGAGACTGCCCCGCGCCTGCCTGATGGCCGTTTCGAGGGAAATGGCGATGTCACCCAGCAGGGGACCGGCGAACCGGGCGTCCTCTCCCTCGGAGGCGGGGAAGGAAAGGCAGTCGGTGGGTGCGTCCACGGCCCGCCATTTCCGGTTCATCAGGTGAATGGCGCGGTCGGAAAGGAGGACCACCGAAACCTCGCGCTGGGACACTCCGGCGTCGTCCATCAGCTTTTCCATCCGGCCGCGGACGGAATCCGTATCGAATGGAACCTTGCGCTGTCGATTGAAAAGGGCGAGGCTCATGAGGTCTTACCCTTGCCGTTGCGATCCTCTTGATAGGCCCGGATGATCCGGCTGACCACGGGTTGGCGCATCACGTCCCGGTCGTCCAGGTGACAGAAGGCAATTCCCGGGATGCTGCCAAGGATGCTTCGCGCGTGTTCCAGCCCGGAGGGGCGTCCGGGCGGGAGGTCCGTCTGCGTGATGTCACCGGTGACGACGGCCCTCGAGTTGTAGCCCAGGCGGGTCAGGAACATGAGCATCTGGTCAATGGAGCAGTTCTGCGCTTCGTCGAGGATGACGAAGGCATCGTTCAGGGTGCGCCCCCGCATGAACGCCAGGGGGGCGATCTCTATGACGCCGTTGTCGATGAGTCGGTTGCCGCGATCCACGTCGAGCAGGTGGTAGAGGGCGTCGTACATGGGGCGCAGGTAGGGATTCACCTTGTCGGCTAGATCCCCGGGCAGGAAGCCCAGCCTTTCACCGGCCTCCACGGCCGGGCGGGTCAGCACGATGCGCTTGTAGCGTTTCTTGAGAAGTGCGGCAACCGCCGTCGCCATGGCAAGGTAGGTCTTGCCCGTACCGGCCGGCCCGATGGCGATGACGATCTCGTGGTCCTTCATGGCCGCCATGTAACTCTTCTGGTGCGGGCTCTTTGGGACCACACGGCCGGCGGCCGAAGGCAGGCGAAGACCGTGGTTCATCACTTCGGACAGGGAAGCGGAGGGATCGCTGGAAAGCACGGCCACCCCGCGATCGATTTCCTCGATGCCGACGGCGGTTCCCCGACCGGCAATGTCGTAGAGTTGCTTGAGCAGGGTGCGGGCCAGTTCCACCTTCTGTTCTTCGCCCGAAAGCGATACGCAATTGCCCCGGATGCTGAGCTTGATGCCCAGGCGCGACCCGAGCCTCTTGAGGTTCTCGTCGTGTTGACCACACAGGGTCATGAAGGTGTCCATGTCATCGAATGTCAGGGAAATACCGTCACCGTTGTCAGCGTGCATTTCACTCCGGGTTGGAAGGTGGCGCTTCGGGGATCTCCTGGGATTGAAGGAGGTATCCTTCGCCCATGGGGAAGGTGGCCGCGGCCTTGCGGTCCTCGCGGAGCACGAAGTGTTCGCGGAACAGGGTTTCAAAGGAGTCCGGCGGCTCGCCGTAGGACATTTCGTACAGCCGGATCGCCCCTTTCAGACGGTTCCTGGGGCCTGACAGGCGGACCTCCTTGAACGGGTCGGACTGCATCAGACGCTGCGTTGCGTTGCCGTCGCCCATACGCAGATGCAGTGAAAAGGCCGTCAGACCCAGCAACAGGACGATGGCCAGCACCAGTGAAGCGAGACGCAGCACGGCGGCCCGGGAAGCCAGGGGCCCGACCGACGCGGGGGCCTTGTCCTTGACGGTCTCCAAAAGGCCCATTTCCAGGAGGGCCTGCACCGACTGTGACACGTTGAACTCGGACTGGCAGGTCGCCAGTGCCACCTCGGACGCTGTCCTCCGGCCGTCCACGAAGAAATAGACTTGCCGCTCGGCCACGCTGAGCTGGAGGTCCTCCCACCGTTCATCGCCGGGTTTTCCCGACATGGTGGACGTCTTTGCGAAGACCAGTTCCGTGGAAGGGACCGACCGTTGAATGGTGGGCAGGTGGGTCCGTCTCCTCTGGGCCTCTCGCAGGAGGTACGGGATGGGCAGGGAACACATCTCGCGCGTGCCCCTTCGGAAGGACCAGACGGCGGTGACGCCGATGTCGGGACGGATGATGAGGTCGATGAGCACTTCGAGACACAGTTTCTCCCGGGTGCTGGACAGGGTGCCCTCGGAAACCAGCCCCCGGGACAGGATGGCGTCTTCCAGGAATATTCCCTTTTTCCGGGACTCCCTTTCGGCCCTGATCACGTCCCTTTCCGCAATGAGTCCGGACCGCTCCAGAAGGCTCATCACCGAGGCCGCAGACGTGTTTTCGTGGTTCACGCTGACGGCCCGGCCCTGTATCACCGTCACGGCGGTGCGCGTGTCGTCGTGGGCGATGGTCAGGACACCGGAACGATTTTCGTCGAAAACGCGATTCAGTGCGGCATAAAGGGGCAGTTTGTCTTCCTTGACCGAAGACAATTCGATGGAATGGCCGAATTGGGCATTGTCCGTCATCGTCGGCGGGTCAGCCATATATCAAGAGCCGACCAGAAGTATACCATGCCGAGAAGAACCGGCGGGAGGGTGGGGAGATCGCTTCCGGGGCGACCCACGTAGGCGAGGTGATCGACCAGGGAAGGGGTGGGATTGAGGACGAAACCCACGGCAAAAGCCAGGCATCCGATCATGAAAAGGCCGCGAAGGGGGCGACCGCTCATGATCTGACGGGACCCGGGAACCAGGAGGGAAACCATGGGCGAGAACAGCCGTTGCCAGTTTCGTTTGCGGTCCTGCTTGCGCTGGAGCGCCACGAGGTCGAGGGGGTCGAGGAAAGCGGGTCGGACCTGCTCCATGAGGCAGGTCGGACAATAGTCGAAACCCGATGCGCCAACATTGCACCTCACGCAGGACACGCCGCCGCAACGGGGGCAGGTGTAGGCGAAACTGAACCGTCTCCGGACCACCAGGACCGCCAGCAGCAATATCAACGAAATCCCGGCCACGGCGGGCAACCAGCGGATGGGCAGCTGGCCCAGCATGATTTCGCGGAAGGCCAGCGCCTCGGGTGCATTGACCACGTCGAGACCGCGGAAGAACGTGGACAGGTTGGGCGGAGGCGGCGTCCGCAGCATGGCGGAAATGGAAGGCAGCTGGGTGCACACCTGTGACGACCCGGACAAGGTCCGGATCCTCGCCACGAAAGTGAGGTCCTCTTCCTGCGAAACCTCCACCAGGCGCGCGATACCGGCCTCCAGTGCCTCGCGGTCTCGCAACAGACCCTCGGTCATGGCGAGCCCCCGGTGGGCCTCGGGAGCGTCGGGTACGGAACGGATGGCGGACTGGAAGGATTGCCTGGCGGTGTTGAGGATTCCCTCGTCCGGCTTGCCGTCGGGACAAAGGGACAGGGCGTGCAGGATCTGTATGTTGCCGCGTAGGGTGGCGATGGAACCCCTGGAATCCAGGCGGACCCCCATGAGCTGGCGGGAGGCCCGTCGCAGTGATTCGGTTTCCCCCAGACCGTCGTGGACCTTGTGGAGGGCCAGGGCGGTCGCGACCCAGGGATCGTCGGGTTCCCTCAGAAGTGCGAGGTTGAGTTGCTCTACCTTTTCGGACCAGCAGTATTCCCGCAGACAGGACCACAGAGTGGCGCCTTCGGCCTTTTCGGCGTCCAGCGGCAGGTGGGTGATGATGCTCAGGGGCAGGATGCAGATGATGCCCAGGTGGACCAGGGTCACCGCGGCCAGTTCCGAACGCCGGGCATAGACCCCGGTGAAAAGGGCCCAGATCAGGGCCACCAGCAGGAGACCGAGACCGGCCGCCACGGGAAGGAAGAGCATCAGCAGCATGACAAAGAGCGCCAGCGTTCGCGTGAGGCCGCTCTGGATGATGAAACGGATGCTGCGCGAGCGGGCCACCTCGGGCGCGGAAAAGGCGGCCGCCGGTGCCGACGGGAAAAGGTCACCCACGTCGTGGGCCAGGGTTCGACCGTGGTGTAAAAGCAGGATGACCGACACGATCAGGACCATCATCAGGATGGAAAAGGTAAGATAAAAGGCAATGTTGGAAACGAGGATCACGAGCCCCCGCGGATAGCGCGCGTAGGCCAGGAGTCCGCTCACGAAGGACGATGTCGCCCTCCCAATCATTTGAACCCCGTGGGCCAGGTAGGCACTGCTGAGGTTGAAGTGGATCTGCGGGTAGTCGGGCGCCAGTTGCACCGCCAGTGCGGCCAATTCGTACACGTCCTCCGTGGACTCGTCCACGGCCACCTGGTCGAAACGCGACAGAAACGCCGCGGCCACGGGTGTCAGGTTTGCGATGTGACCGGTAACGCGCAGGCTGACGAGGCGTTCGAGCCGGGAACGGGCCGACCGGAGGTCACCGCGGCGCATGGATGCCATGAGTCGATGTGTCTGGGTTTCAATCTGGATGGGGATGGGCTCTTCGATGGGCCCGACCCGCTTGATGTCCTGGGCGGCGCTCGGGGCAGGGGACAGGAAGGCAATGGTCGCGAGAAGCAGGACCGCGAACTGCCCGAGCCGCCGTTTCATGGAAGTAGTGTAGCCTCTCTCGGCCCCTTAGGACAGATCCCTGATCGTCGCCAATAGCCCCTCGCTGATTGGCGATGGAACGCGAATACCATTGGGTCCTGTCATCCTCGGACAACAGACGGTAAACTGTCTTCTGGAACCATGGTTGATCTGCGTGAGGATGTGCAGTGTTATCGAAGCTTTCCAGGTGTGCCTCTTCCCGTTGCACCGGACTCAGCCTGTTCCTTTTCGCGGTGATGGCAGTTCTTATGACCGCGGGGGGCTGCGGCGGATCGACGACCTATGAAACCCTTTACGTCACCGTGACCGCCAGTGAAGACGTAGGAGCCGATCGCCTGATGATCTGGGTCGTGAAGGGCGAAGGGACCGACCGGATTGTCATCCCCAGGGATCCCGACGACAACCCGGAGTTCACTTTCGATGTCA
>JADHTP010000245.1 GCA_016784945.1 Deltaproteobacteria bacterium
TGGCTCGCATTTTTTGACAAGGCCCGGGGATCCTGTTTTAACCCCCGTGCATGATTGCCATACTGCTGAAACCTTGTTCTGCCCTTGTGGGTGGGTAGATATTCAATTGATCGAGAGTAATTGGGGCAAACCGGGAAGGAAAAACCCCGGCATCAACAGGACTGGAGGAGAAAAAGGAACATGAATCTCAAGGAACTCAAGGACACGAAGATCGCGGATCTTCTGGAGATGGCGAAGGAATTCAACATCGAAAGCGCCCGTGGGCTTCGCAAGCAGGAGCTCATATTTGCCATATTGCAGGCCCAGACCGAACAGAACGGCCTGATCTACGGCGAGGGGGTGCTGCAGGTGCTGCCGGAAGGCTTCGGCTTTCTGCGGGCGCCCGATTCCAGCTACCTGCCTGGATCGGACGACATCTACGTGTCGCCTTCGCAGATCCGGCGCTTCAATCTGAAGACCGGGGACACCGTGTCGGGTCAGATCCGGCCGCCCAAGGACGGGGAGCGGTACTTTGCGCTGCTGAAGGTGGAGGCGATCAACTTCGAGGACACGGAAGTCGCCAAGACCAAGACCCTGTTCGACAACCTGACCCCCCTGTATCCCGACGAAAAGTTCGTGCTGGAGTTCGACCCGAAGAACTACTCCATGCGCGTCGTCGACCTGCTCTGCCCCCAGGGCAAGGGCCAGCGCACCCTGATCGTGGCGGCGCCCAGGACTGGCAAGACCGTGTTCCTGCAGGATATCGCCCACGCCATGGAAGCCAACCACAAGGAGGTCTACCTCATCGTGGTGCTCATCGACGAGCGTCCCGAAGAGGTGACCGACATGGCGCGGTCGGTTCACGGCGAAGTCATCTCGTCCACCTTCGACGAGCCTGCCGCGCGTCACGTGCAGGTGGCCGAGATGGTCATCGAGAAGGCCAAGCGCCTGGTGGAGCACAAGCGTGACGTGGTGATCCTCATCGACTCCATCACGCGCCTTGCCCGCGCCTACAACACGGTGGTGCCTCCCTCCGGCAAGATCCTTTCCGGTGGTGTGGACTCCAACGCGCTGCACAAGCCCAAGCGCTTCTTCGGCGCTGCGCGGAACATCGAGGAGGGCGGTTCGCTCACCATCATCGGAACCGCGCTCATCGACACGGGCTCCCGAATGGATGAGGTCATCTTCGAGGAGTTCAAGGGCACGGGCAACTGCGAGCTGCACCTGGACCGGAAGCTCATGGAAAAACGTATCTTCCCCACCCTGGACATTAACAAGAGCGGCACCCGGAAGGAAGAATTGCTCCTGGACGCCATGAGCTTGAACCGGGTGTGGGTCCTGCGGCAGCTGCTGCACCCGCTGAACGTGGTGGATGCCCTGGAGTTCCTGCTGGACAAGCTGTCGCGATACGACTCGAACAGCCAGTTCCTCAGTTCCATGAACCAGTAGACGTCCACCGTCTACCGTCCTTCGTCCACGGTCAGACGGAGACACAATGGAAATACGACCTTCCTCGAAGATCGCCAACCTGCCGGGCTACCCCTTTGCCGAGGTGGACCGGATGGTGGACGAGTTGAAGAAAAGCGGAGTCGAGCCCATCGACTTCGGGGTGGGCGATCCCACGGAACCGACGCCTCCCCTGGTGCGGGAGGCCATGAAAGCAGCGGCGGACCGCCGGGCGTCATCGGGGTATCCCAGCTACGTGGGATCACCCGAATATCGGGAGGCCGTGGCCCGGTGGAGTCTGGGTCGGTTCGGGGTCACGCTGGACCCGGACCGCGAAATATGTGCCACCGTGGGCTCCAAGGAAGCCGTTTTCAACTTTCCCAATGCCCTGCTGGAGCCCGGGGACGTGGTGCTGTGCCCCAGCCCCGGGTATCCGCCCTACAACCGGGGAACGGTTTTCGCGGGTGGGGAGCCCTGGCACTACCCGCTGGTTTCCGACAACGGTTTCCTGCCCGACCTGGAGGCCATCCCGGAAGCAGTGCTGGAAAGGGCACGCTTGATCTGGGTGAACTACCCCAACTCGCCGGCGGGCTGCCTGGCGCCCGATGAATTCTGGCCCCGCCTGCTGGCCTTTTGTGCGAAATGGGGCCTGGTGACCGCCTCCGACGAGGCGTATTCGGAGATCTGGTACGACCACCCGCCCCGTTGTGCACTGGAATTCGGCCGGGACGGAGTCGTGGTCTTCCAGTCCCTGTCGAAACGGTCTGCCATGACTGGTTACCGGGTGGGCTGGGTTTGCGGCGACTCGCGGATCCTGGACCTGTTCAAGAAACTGAAGACCAACGTGGACTCCGGAACGGCCACTTTCATCCAGGATGGGGCCGCCGCGGCTCTTGGCGACGAGTCCCATGTGGAAGCCATGCGGGCGTCCTACCGGGAAAAACGGGATGTGCTGGTAGGGGCCCTGCGGGACGTGGGGTGCACCATGACACCGCCGGAAGCGACGCTATACCTGTGGCCCAGGGTTCCCGAGGGCATGACGGGCCTGGAGTTTGCCAAGCGCCTGCTGGTCCCTGACGTTGCCGTGGTCACCACGCCCGGCGCTGCGCTGGGCGAAACCCTGGCGGATGGAACGAACCCGGGTGAAGGACACGTGAGGTTTGCCCTGGTGCCGTCACTCGACCGCGTGAAAGAGGCAGCCCGCCGGATCCGCAAGGCCTTCCAGATCCAACGTTGAACGGCTCGCCCCCCGTCACCTTTCTAAACGTGAACGTGCCCGGTGAGACGGACGGGTGTCCGTCCCCTACAAGGCGCCAATCTCGGGCGGGCACTGGCGTGCCGCCCTGCGATTTGCGCATCTCTTACTCAAGGGGGGCGCCGCCCCCCTATGACCCCCCTGGTCGCGACGACTCCGTCGTCACTCCCCACTGCAGACGAACCATGGACTATTGACTATCGACTATGGACTTCCCTGCGATTTGCGCATCTCCTGCTCAAGGGGGGGCGCCGCCCCCCTATGCCCCCCCCTGGTCGTATCGACTCCGTCGTCACTCCCCACTGCAGACGAACCATGGACTATTGACTATCGACTATGGACTTCCCTGCGATTTGCGCATCTCTTACTCAAGGGGGGCGCCGCCCCCCTATGACCCCCCCTGGTCGTATCGACTCCGTCGTCACTCCCCACTGCAGACGAACCATGGACTATTGACTATGGACCCCGATCGGTAGACGCCCCTACTCGATGGGTGAGCAGACGATCTGGATGGAATCGAGGTAGATGCCGGCCCCGCCGCGGATTCCAGTCATCACGTAGCCGCGGGGACAACTCGAATTGTATTCGGAGGTGCCTCCGGGCCCGCCGACCCGGTCTCCGTACCGTCGCGTCTTGCCAATGCGAGCCTTTCCTCCGCCTCCCCCTTCCTCCAGGACCCTGCGCGTGATGTCGTCCACGGACAGGTTCTGTATGCGATCCGCGTTCTTGGCATGATCCGCTTCCACGGCGTAGCCGGCCGTATCGGCGTACTTCACTCCGCTACCAGGTGTTTTCGTGGTGTGTTGTGGCGCCAGGACCCTGGGTTGCGGCACGGCGCCGGCTTCGGCCAGGAAGGGTTCGCGGGCCACTTCGCCCCCCCCCTTGATCTCCACGCCGAGTACCAGTTTCGACAGGTCGTTTCGTATGGGGAGTTTCCTCTTTTCGCCCAGTTGGACCGTGTAGACGCCGCGGTCCACGGCCACCCATATGGATTCCGTCCACAGGGCCTTCCGGGACTTGACACCCTTGAACAGTTTGAAGGTCATTGGAAAGATGCCGCTGACGGGCTTGCCGGCCTCGTCCACCATCTTGCCCTTGTAGGCCATCGTTTTCGCCGGCTTTCCCCGGGGTCCGCCAAGGGCCACGGAAGAAGAAGCAAGGACCACCGCGCATCCCAAACCGGCTATCGCCGCCAATCGAACAGATCGCATGCCTACCTCCTTGGACCGTCCTGATACCGGTGAGGGGATGCCCGTGTGTCGGGATCCGTCGCGCCTTTGAGGGGGCGCTCCCATCCACGAGGCACCGGCCCGGTCAGGACGTAGCACCCGGTCACTATATCATGGAGCATCTTTCTTTCGGGGTGCGCCAAGGCTACCAGGGGACCCGCCATCGCCGCCACCGAACCCACGAGGCTCAGCAGGGCCCGAATCGCAAAACGCAGGGGGCCGGGGCGAAGGCCCGCCGGGGTACAAACCCTCATTCCCAGGAGACGCCCGAAGGGTGAATTGCCGAGACCCCAGCCGAACAGCGTCTCCCACACCAGAAACACGACCACGAACAGGATGACTGGCGGCCCGATCAGGTCGGGCCGCGTGTTGATCACGTCCACCAGGTAGTCCAGGTGATTCCAATATCTCGGGGGGAATTCCGTGGGGTTCCAGTGAAACCATGCCAGGGTCAGGGAGGCGGAAACACCGGCCACCAGCCCCAGGTCCAGCCCGCCTGCCAGGAAGCGCAGCCACAACGGCGCCGCCCGGAACCCGGTCTGTGCTGTGCGGTCTTCCATGGGCATCCCTGATGGTCTTCCTTCGAAACGGGAGGCGCGATTATATCAGCCTGGGGCGTCTACTTCTGTAGTCTACAGTCCACCGAATCGGTTCCTGTCCCGAATCCTGGGTTCTGTACGTTCGCCTCTCGGTAGACGATGGACGGTAGACGGTGGACACCCTCATCCCATGTCACCCAGGACAACCTGGGCGACCACCACGGCGGCAATGACCGCCGTCTCCGCGCGCAATACCCTGGGCCCCAATCCGGCCGACAGGAATCCTGCCTTTTCCATGAGGTCCGTCTCCCGGGGAGTGAAGGAACCTTCGGGGCCTGCGGCCAGGGTCACCCCGGTGGTGTCGAGACCCGACAGCAATCGGGAAAGCGGTTGCGTCCCGGGGGCTTCCTGCAGGGTGATACAGGGCCAATCACGGGGCAGGGATTCCAGTGCCCCGTCCAGATTGGAAAAGGCTTCGATGGTGGGAACCGTGGCGCGCCCACACTGGCGGGCGGCTTCGGCGGCCACGCGGCGAAACCGTTCGGCCTTGACCTGGAGCGCATCCGATGCGGGCCGGGGGACACTCCGGTCGCACACGGTCACCCGCAGGGACCCCACGCCTGCTTCCGTGGCCTTGCGGATCGCCATTTCAGTGAGGTCGGAT
>JADHTP010000246.1 GCA_016784945.1 Deltaproteobacteria bacterium
GTCCGTTTGAGCATGGGCATCGCCTACGCCCAGAAGAAGGAAAACCAGAACGCCGAACGTCAACTGAACAGGGCCTACCAGTTGAACCCCCAGTCCTACGAAGTGCTGTCCGCCCTGGGGAACTTCTACTTCAACGTCGGTGCCTACAAACGGTCCGAATCGGCGTTTGCCGGGGCCCTGCAGGTGAAGAAAGACGAAATGGCCGCTTCAGGACTGGCACGCGCCCTGTCCGCCCAGTCCCGCCCGCAGGAATGCCTGGGCGTGCTCCAATCCTTCCTGCGCTCCGGTAGCGCGGGTCCGGGCACGATGATCGTGGCGGCCGCGTGTCACGAGGCACTCAAGCAGGTGGAGGAGGCCGGGATCCTGTACAAGGCGGCGCTCGAGCTGATCCCGAAGCTCCATCGACAGTTGCCCGTCACCCTGATGGACAGCATGAAGAAGCAGGCCGAGGAAGGCCTGGCCCGGCTGGCGGGCGCCCCGGCGGCCAAGTAGAATCTGACCCGGGTGCGAGGCGCGTGACGTGGTGAATCCCTGCTCACGGACCGGAGTTCCCGTCGTCCTCTGGTTCCTTGCCCTGGCCGGTGTGGCCTCCCCGGCGGACGGGGATCCGTTCCAGACGGGCGCCATGGCCACCCTGCAGGGCGAAGCGGCTCTCAGGGACCGACTGGGCAGCCGGATTCTCCTGGTCACCGTCACCCCGAAACCCCTTCCCTTCCAGGACCCGGGCTTCCTGACGAGACGATTCGGCCTGGGGGTTCGCACGTTCCACGGCGGCAAACCAGTGGTGATGACCTCGTTGACCCTGGTAGAGGAGTCCGGCGGGATCGAAATCGTACGGCCCGTGTCCCGGCGCTCGGTCCCCGCACGGGTGACGCAAAGATTGGAAAAGGAGGGCCTCGCCATACTCGATTGCCTGCCGGAGGACGGGGCGGGTCGAGGGCCCGGGGATGGGGACGGTCCTTGTTCGCCGCCTCCCGTCCCCCTGGGGGTGATGGTCGGGGAATCGGGCCAGCCCCTGTATTTCGTGCTGCCGGCCGACGGGGATCGACTCGTGGTGTCCAGTACGCGGGTGGAAGGGACGGCCGATCCCACCATGGAAGGTCTGGTGGTGGTGAAGGGCAGGATTCCTTTCGGCACACCCCTGTTCGATCTGGAGGGGGCCGTGGTGGCCCTGGTGATCCGGCCCGCGGCGGACCTGCCGTCGCGATCCCTGGCCGCTGTCCTGGCCCCGGCGAAAACCGGTGCCGTGGAGTCGAATGGTAAATGACGTCTCGTAAGCGAACGCTGCAGTCCCGGGTGCTGGAGCACTGCCAGGTCAGTGGCCTGTTTCCCGAAAACGGCCGGGTCCTGGTCGCCGTGTCGGGAGGGGCCGATTCCATGGTTCTTCTCCACTGCCTCCATCAGGGGCGCAAAGCACTCGGGATTACGCCCGTGGTGGCTCACGTGGACCATGGCCTGAGACAGGATTCAGCCGAGGATGCCGCCTTTGTCCTGGACCATGCGTCGGGGATGGGGCTGAAAGCGGTAGGGCGCCGGGTGGACGTGCGGGCAACCGCGCGGGCGGGCAAACTGTCTCTCGAAGACGCCGGTCGGAGGGACCGATACGCCGCCCTGGGTGACATGGCCCGGGAAACGGGAGCGACCTTGATTGCCACGGGACACACCGCCACGGACCAGGCGGAAACGGTGTTGATGCGCATGGTGCGGGGAACGGGACCGCTGGGCCTTGGCGGCATCGATCCCTCCAGGCCCGACGGGCTGACCCGACCGCTTCTGTGTGTGACCCGCGAGGAGGTGCGCCAGGAGGCACGCAGTGGTGGCATCTCCTTTCGGGACGATCCCTCCAACCGGGACCTGCGATATTTGAGGAACCGTGTGCGACGGCAGTTGCTGCCCCTTCTGGTAGGGATGAACCCCCGGGTGGAATTCACCCTTTCCGAACTGGCCGAATCCGCGGGCGCATTGGCCGGCTGGGTGGACGGGATGGCCGCCGACGTGGTGGTACCCGACGGGGAAGGGGGTCGCATGGTCGGGGCCGCACACCTGAAAACCTGTGACACCGCTCTCCTGCCCTATGTGGTCCGGGCGGCCTTCAAGGAGGTCACCGAATCTCCGCTAGGACTGTCACGCTCGCATATTGAAGCCGTGGTTCGCCTGGGCCGCCAGGGAGGCGGTCCGGGGAAAGTCCATCTCCCCCGGGGAGTGACCGTGATCAGGGACCGCCGGGGACTGAGGTTCGTCAAGGGCGAGGCGAAGAGACGGTGATGAAGCGGTTTCTCGCCGTGCTACACTCTGGGCCGTGCTTAAAAGCGTCGTAAAGACCCTGCTTTCCATGGTCCTCACCCTGTGGGCCATCGCCGCCGTGCAGTGGCTGGGTATGTCCAGAACCGTCCGTGGGCTGGTGGGTTCCCTGCTGCCGACGCCCTACGTGGACGCCGCCCGGACCATGGGTTGCGGCCCCGTGCGTTTGGCCGTGACCCACCTGGTTCCCAATGCCCAGTCGACCCATCATCACATGGTCCGCCCTCCTGATTCCTGGCAGCATCAAGGAGGAGGCCTTCCTGTCGTTCCTCGGGCTCGGGATCCAGGCCCCTGATGCGTCCCTCGGTACCCTGATAGCCGACGGAGCACAGCGCATCGGCGAGTATCCCTGGCTGGTGGCGGCGCCCTCCCTGCTCCTGTTCCTGCTCGTCCTCCTGATTCACATCGCCTGCGACGAGGAAGACTGAACCGCCATCGGTCATGGACGTCCGGAATCGTTGGCAAGGCCCGGTTGTTCACGATGGTGGGTGTCTTGTCCGCAGCGTTTCCTGAGGTTATGATATTCCGTCGATGGAATTGAGCCTGTGTAGCCAGAGGAAATCCCCGGGGATTTCCATTACCGCTCGGGTTCGAGGAGGTAGTGTTCATGCGGCAGGTTTCAAAGCAACTCTGGTTGCTCGGTTTCTGCGTGACCATGCTCGGTGGTGGCGCCGTTGCGGCAGCCGAGTCCCTGGACCCCGGTCGGTTGGATCCGTCCTGGAAAGGGCTCGATTTCGGAGTGACCAAGGAAGACGTCGTACGATTTCTGAAGCACCGCATCACCTCCGTATACGAAACCCGCATCAAGGACACGATGGACGTTCGCGAGCGGGATCGCCTGGCCCGTGAAATGAGGTCCAAGCTGAGCGAGGTCGGCAAGGACTTCGTGGCCTTCGACGGCCGGCAGACAGGCTGGGGAATTTCCGTCCTCCGGAACGAATTTGCCCACGGAAAGGGCGAGGAATTGCTGGACATCCAGAAAGGAAAGGAACGCGTCTACCTCTTTTTCACCAAGGGCGTCTACTACAAGATGATCCGCACCGGCGTGGGCCGGATCACCGAGGAATGGCTCGACGACCTGAAGCAGGTCTACGGTCCGCCGGACCGGGTCGAGTTCCAGGACCCGGAGAATCGCTCGGGGATCCGTGCGGCCCATTGGAACGAGGGCATGCTCACCGTTTCCGTGGACGACAAGACGCGCCTGTTCCAGTGCGTGACCATCCGGTGGGCGCTGTCCACGGCGGACGACGCAGTGAAGACCTCCTGGGGCAAATCGGGCACGGCCGGTTCGGGGCTCAATCCCCTGGTGAAAGAGGCCACCGAGCCGCCCCAGCGCGACGCCGTGAACCCGGTGGACGAGATCCTGGGGCGTTCGTCGAGGGTCGAGCCCTCGCCCGAAAAGAAGCCCCCAAGGAAACGCAGGAAGCGCCGTTAGAATCCACCCCGCCCCCGTCCCTGAATCCGCCACACGCCCGTTGGATGCAAAGGAGCCGCGATTGCAGGCAATATGGACTCAGGGTTTGACATTGTGCGCCACAGTGAAAATCATACACGTCAGCGTCGCGACCAGGGCGAAAGGGCCTGGAGCCTCGCATTAGGGGCGATGCGCCTGCGGCAGCTTGGAGAACCCAATGAAATACCATCGAATTCCGGTCGGGCCCTTTGCCACCAACTGCGTCCTGGTGGAGGACCCGGAAACCCATGACGGGATCATCGTCGATCCGGGAGGCGACGGCACCACCATCGTGGACCGCATCGACACCCTTGGCATCCATCCCGTGCAGATCGTGTTGACCCACGGGCACATGGATCATTGCCTCGATACGTCCAACCTGGCCGTCCAGTACGGGGTGCCCGTGGCCATGCACGCCGAGGACCTCCCCATGTACCAGAACCTCGCCAAGCAGGTGGAGGCCCTGATGGGGCCCGCGGCGGCCGCGGCTTTCATACCTGACAAGATGGTGGAGCCCACTGTCTTTCTCGAGGGGGGGCACGAAGTGACCTTCGGCAAGACTACGGCGAAGGTGATCCACCTGCCGGGCCACACCCCGGGGGGGATCGGGCTGCTCTTCAGCGATGAAATCCCCGTCCTTGTCTGCGGAGACACCATCTTCAGGGACGGGGTCGGACGGACCGATCTCTGGGGCGGCAGCTGGGAAACCCTGCTCGAGTCCATCAACGAAAAGGTGTTCGCACTGCCCGACGATACCCTGCTGGTCTCGGGCCACGGGGCGGAGACCACCGTGGGACGGGAAAAGCAGCACTTTCCCTATTGAGTGAGAACGGCGGGGATCCGGAGGGCGGTCATTTGAATGTGAGTCCGTCCATGAGGATGACCGTGTCGTAGATCGAGTCACCCTTGTCGGTGCAGAAGAACGACAGCGTCACGGGCCCCGTGTCCGCGAACTGGCTGATGTCCAGCTTGGCTCTCTGCCACTTGGGCACCATGTGGGTGTCACCCACGTCGAACTGGACGTCGCTGGGAAGCAGTCCCACGCATTCGCCCGTCGCGCAGCAATCTAAGCAGTCGTCCGGGTCGCAGAGGTCGTCGATGGCCACGTCCACCACGGTCATTTCCTGACCCAGTTCACTCACCAGCCGGGCCGTGAACGTGTCCTGGAACTGGGATCCGCAGTATTCGTGGAACTCTTCCGAATAGAATTTCCAATAGAAGGTGATCCCGTAGGTCCCCGCCGGAATGCAGAACGTCTGCTCGATGTTTCCTGTCTGC
>JADHTP010000247.1 GCA_016784945.1 Deltaproteobacteria bacterium
TGGCGTGCCGCCCTGCGCTTGGCGCTTCTCTTACTCAAGGGGGGCGCATCCCCCCTATGACCCCCCTTGTAGGGGCGACTACGTCGCTGCTACGGGCGCCAATCTCGGGCGGGCACTGGCGTGCCGCCCTGCGCTTGGCGCTTCTCTTACTCAAGGGGGGCGCAGCCCCCCTATGACCCCCCTTGTAGGGGCGACTACGTCGTCACTCCCTGCTGCAGACGAACCATGGACTATGGACCATGGACTTTTTGCGATAGGCGATTGACGGTAGAGTGTAGGCGCCTCCTGTGAAACTTTTTAGTGAGTTTGGGAGTATATAGGGGAGAGGCGTGGAGATCGGGATGACGCGGAAGGAACTCGGGGACGAAGAACTGGCCGCCATCGCAAAGGGCGGAGACGTGTCCGCCTTTGGCGACCTGGTGCGCAGGTACCAGGACCGTGTCTTCGGTTTCATGCTGAGGTCCGTGAGGGACCCGGTCGTGGCCGAGGACCTGGCGCAGGACGTGTTCCTCAAGGCCTTTCGCGGTCTTGGCACCTTCCGGACGTCGGCGAAGTTTGCGCCCTGGTTATACCGGATCGGGACCAACCGGGTCAGCGACTGGCTGGCATTGGAAGGGCGCAGGCGGTTCCCGGGTGTCAGAACGGACGTGGACGACGTGCGGGACACGGCGCCGGGAACCCTCCGGACGGTGGAGGCGAGGCAGAGCGTCGAGGCCGTGAGGGATCGGATCCGGTTTCTGCCGCCTGACATGCAGAAGGCCGTGCTACTGCGGCACATGATGGGCCTGTCCTACGCCGATATCGCGGAAGTGACCGGGTGGCCCCCGGGGACCGTCAGGACCAACCTGTTTCGGGCCCGGGCGCGTCTCAAGTCCTTTTTCGACGAACTGACGGGTAAGACATGCGATGTGAAGAAGTAAGGCCCCTGTTGTCCCGGGGCGCCGAGGAAGGCCTCGACCTTCGCCAGTCGGCCGGGCTCCAGGAACACCTGGCCGGGTGCGCCGGGTGCCGGGTCGAGCACGATCGCCTGCTGACGTTCCTCGTCGCCCTCGATCCCGGGAACGACGCCGTGGCACCGTCGGGCTTCGCGGACCGTGTGATGGAGAGGGTCGGGCTCGATGCCGGTGGCGAAGGGTTCTTTCCCCCCGTGGTCCAACTGGCGTTCGCCGTGGCCATGGTGGTGGCCTTCGGGGCTGTCGCCCTCGCCCTGCAGCCCTGGGTCGCACAGGACTTCTTTTCCCGGAACTACACCCTGCCTGTAGCCGAGATCCACAAACTGATCACTTCGGCCCGGGGACTTGTCGAAGCCGTGTCGGGGAGCATGGGAGGCATGGTGGTGGGCGGGATCCTGGCCGCCCTTGTCCTGGTGAACTTGTTCCTGGGCATCCGGACCGCGTCATGGGATCGGGGGGACAACCGTGGACGGTGAATTCCAGATGACCCTCGGTTTCGTGATCCGGTCCATCGCCATCGGCGGCGTGATCTTCCTGTCCTCTCTGGCCACCATGCTGATATTGCTGGCGGCGGCCCCACGGTTCACGCCGCGGATTCGGGAGGCGCTGACCCGCCACCGTGAAATCAATTTCCTGTGGGGTCTGCTGTTCGTGGTCGCGGTGGCGGCCACGGCGGTGGCCCTTTCCTGGCTGGGGGACGCCGGTTTCATCGTGACCCTCGTATTGATAGCCGGGAGTGCCGTTCTGGCGCTCATGGGCCTTGCCGTTGTGGCCCTGGAAATGGGCGGCAAGGTGGGCAGGCTTCACCGTGGCGCCGAGTGGTCGGACCTCGCGGCCTTCCTGGTCGGTGCGGCCGCGATCCAGTGCTGCGTTCTCATGCCGCTGGTCGGCTGGGTCCTGTTTTCCTATTTCCTGACCAACGGCCTGGGAGCGGTTCTCAGGGTGCTCGCCGGCCATTTCTATCCCGTCCCGTCGGGGAAGCCCTCCAACGGCACCCTGGATGGTGGAGACTGATATTCCAATGCACGATTTCCCAACGGATCGACCGGTCAAGGTGGCCTTCATCAGGCCTCCACGTCACTTCTGGCCCATCATCAACGAATCGGACAACTTCCTGCTGCCCCTGGGTTATCCGTGCCTCGCGTCCTACCTGAGGGAAAAAATGGAGGGCGTCCAGGTCGAGATACTGGACTGCTGCGTGCTGCGGATCGGATACGCCTCACTGGAAAAGTGGTTCGAAGACAACCATCCCGATGTGGTGGCCATCGGAGAACTGACCATGTACGGGAAGGAGGGATTCAGGGCCTTCGACCTGGCCCGCAAGGTCCTTCCGGACGTGGTGAACATCGCGGGCGGCCAGTTGTACTCGGCCCTTCCGGAGTGGACACTGGACCAGTGCCCATCCATCGATTTCGTGATCCGGAACGAGGGCGAAGAGACCCTGCGGGATCTCCTGGAAACCCTACGTTCCGGGGGCGACCCCGCCGGGGTTCTCGGGATTGACTTCAAGAGCGGGGAACGGCACGTCCAGACCGGGCCGCGCCCCCTCATCCAGGACCTGGATTCCATGCCCATGCCGGCCTACGACATCGCCCACCTGGACCGGTACTCGCCCTTCGGGAACCTGTGGCCCCGGGCGGCCACCGTGCAGCGTTCCCGGGGCTGCCACTACGAGTGCCCCTACTGTTCGTGGTGGGTGCACGAGGGTGAGCACAGGCTGGAAGACGGTGAACTGGTCCCCCACAAGGCCTACCGGACCAAGTCCGCCCAGCGGATGATCGCCGAAACCGAACTCCTCTATGAAAAGCACGGCGTCCGCTACCTGTTCTGGGTGGACGGCACCTGGAACCTGGATTCCCATTGGCTGGACGAGTACTGCTCCGAGCTGATCCGGCGGCGATACGAACTGGGGTGGTGGGCCTTTGTCCGTGCGGACCTCCTCATCCGGCAGGACAGGGAAGGCACCCTGGAAAAGATGGTGCAGGCCGGTCTGCGCCACGTGCTGGTGGGGATCGAGCGGGGCAATGACGACGGACTCCAGTCCATCCAGAAAACGGGTTACACGCGGGATTCGACCAAGGAAGCCTTCAACATCCTGCGAAAGAAGTATCCCCAGGTCTTCCGCCAGGGCACCATCCTGACAGGCCTATGGGAAGACGATGGCGACTCCATCCGGTCCCAGTTGACCTATGCCCACGAGATCAACGTGGACTTTCCGGCCTTTCACCCGCTGATGCCGTTCCCCGGCACGCCCCTGTTCGAGGAGGCCAAAAAGCTGGGGCGCATCGAGGAGTGGGACTTCTCCAACTACGACATGATGTACCCCGTGATGCCCACGGAGCACCTGACCCGGGCCGAGGTGGCCAGGCACACCACCTGGTGCTATTCGAACTTCGTTTCGAAGAAGCCTCTGCGCTTCTTTTCGCGGCTGCTGTCCCCCCACCGGATCCGGCGGCGCCTGCACTGGTGGTTCCTGTTCGCCATCGTGAGGACCCTGGTGGTGGACCTGTGGAAATCAATCAAGGGTGAAAAGCACTTTGAGGGCTTCGCCGCCACGAACCAGATGTGGAAACCCGACTACTACGACAAATAGCCCGGGGGAAACCTAGGGACAGTCACTCCGGGCGCTAATCTCGGGCGGGCACTGGCGTGCCGCCCTGCGCTTGGCGCTTCTCTTACTCAAGGGGGGCGCCGCCCCCCTATGACCCCCCTTGTAGGGGCGACTACGTCGTCACTCCCTGCTGCAGACGAACCATGGACTATCGACTATACACTATGGACTATCGACGTCCCCCGTTCCACCCATCGCGTCCACTTGGGCTACAATGCGCCCGTGGTTGGGCTGGACACCCCTATGACCCCCCTTGTAGGGGCGACTACGTCGTCACTCCCTGCTGCAGACGAACCATGGACTATGGACTTTTTGCGATGGGCGATCGGCTTTCAGCGCCTACTTGCACAGGCTGTGGCAGTTCTTTTCGCACTGGGTGCGGTGGTCGTTGGTGAAGAGGGAAGGTGTCCCTGGCGTTGCGGCGGGTTCCACGGAACGCGCCGGACAATGGCCCAGGCAGTCGTGGATGCGCGAGCGGCATTCGTTGTTCTGAAGGGTGGCCTGGCAGGAAAGGGCAATGGCGCACAGGAGGGCGGCAACCGCCGGCAGGCGGACGAAACGGGTCATTTGCAGCACCGGAATCCCATGGCGTCGGTCAGCCCGTCTGCCTTGTATTCCACGCGGTTGGACACGCGCAACCCGGTTGCGTTGCTGATCCACCCACCGCCTCGGTACATCCTGCCGGTCCCGCCTTCCCATGCGGTCCCGTCATCGGGCGCCCCGTCATAGGTTTCGTGATACGTGTCCGCGATCCATTCCCACACGTTTCCGGCCATGTCCAGGGCGCCATAGGGGCTGGCCCCGGCGGACAGCGTGCCCGTCTCGCAGGTGTTCCCGGTGCAGTTGCAGCCCAGGTATACGGCCTTGCCGCAGGAAGCGCCCCCGTCGGTCCAGGGGAATCCCGGGCTTTCGGTCTTGCAGTCGGCGTACAGTTCGCAACCGCCCCGCGCAGCCTTTTCCCACTCGCTTTCCGTACACAGTCGCTTACCGTCCCATGCGCAGTAGGCCATGGCCTGGTCCCAGTCCAGGCAGTTGATCGGATGCTGCTCGCGGCCCTGAATGCCCCAGTTGCAGTTGGCCGAATAGGTGGACGGTTCCGTGCAGGCCTTTGCGTCCACACAGGCCGTGTAGGACGCGACGCTGACCTCGCACTGGTCGATCTCGAAGTCGGGAACCGTGACCTCGCGATAGGGGTACTCGTCTTCCTGGCAGGTGATTTCGGGACAGTCCTGGTCCTCGCAGGTCGGGTCGACGGTCTCGCTGCAACCCATCATGAAGGGTCCGCCGGGGACGGCCACCGTGGCCCCCTCCACGCAGGCCGAATCGGCCCCTCCCGAACCGCAGCCGGGGGTGACCGGGAGCAGCAGGACCAGTGGCAGGGCGAAACGCCAGAGACGGGATCCACTTCGGATGTCCATACAGGTCTCCTCATCGGGGAGTTGAACGGGGTCTATTGTAGT
>JADHTP010000015.1 GCA_016784945.1 Deltaproteobacteria bacterium
CGCCCAGGGTCGGGTCGCAGAAATCCGACGTGCAGGGATTGCCGTCGTGGCAGTTGGGTTGCCCGGGACCGGCCACGCACTGCCCGAAGGTGCATTTGTCCCCGTCGGTGCAGAAGTTCCCGTCGTTGCAGTCCGCCTCGTTGTTGGGGTGCTGGCACCCGAGCTTGGGATGGCACAGATCATCGGTGCATGGATTGGTGTCGGCGCAGTTGGGCGCTCCGGTCCCCGGCTGGCACGAACCCTCGCCGCACTGGTCGCCCAGGGTGCACACGTTGCCGTCGTTGCAGGGATTGGCATTGGGCGTGTACACGCAGCCCACCGAGGGGTCACAGGTGTCGTTGGTGCAGTTGTTCTTGTCGTCGCAGGTCACGATGGTTTCGCCCGGCCAGCAGGTGTACTTGTCGCAGAAGTCGCCAACGGTGCAGGGATTCCCGTCACTGCAGGGCCGGTCGTTGGGCTCGTGGGTGCATCCCAGCGCGGGGTCGCACCCGTCGTCTGTGCAGTAGTTCCCGTCATCGCAGGGATTGGGCAGCAGGCCCTTGCACTGGCCGCCCATGCAGGCGTCCCCCACGGTGCAGAAGTTCCCGTCGTCGCACTCGTCCCCGTCGGAGGCGGTCCAGGCCACGTTGTCCACGGGCACCACGCAGGCCTCGCAGGGATTCTCCGGGTTGGGATCCCCGTCCTTGAAGCAGGCCCCGGCGATGAGGCACCGATCCTCGCGCAGAGGGTAGTCGCAACCGCCCGCCCCGTCGCAGAGGTCGTGGGTGCAGGAACTGCCGTCGCCGCAGGAATATTCAGTGCCCTCGCACACCCCGTACTTGCACTGGTCCGCGTAGGTACATGGGTCGCCGTCGTCGCACATGTCCCCGTGCTCGCAGGGCGGCGGCACGTACAGGTCGGGCTGTCCCGGGTCCACGGCGCCCGGATCGGATTCACCCGGGTCCACGGTCACGGAGTCCCCCTGTCCCGGGTCCACGGTGCCCGGATCAGGCGCGGCGGTGTCCGGCAGGTCGGGCAGGACGCCCACGTCTGCGGCCAGGGAGGGAACGCCTCCTCCGCCGCAACCTAGGACGAACAGGCCGCCCAGGACCAGGGTCAAGACCGTCGGGGTTGTGGGCTTCTTCATGGCTTCTGACTCCGGTAGGGGCCTGGGAATCAATGACATTGCTGCTGCCGGCTCTGGGTGCTCCAGCTGCAGTCACCGCATAAACCTGCATTGGAACAGTCGCTTACCCACGTGCTCGAGTTGCCGCAGCTCGGGGCGCCGCCGTTCCAGCCCTGGCCACCGCCCGAGCAGATGCAGGCCAAGTACGTCACCACGCATCCAAAACCGTGGGTACTGGTCCACTGGCGGTCCCCGGAACCGCTGCAGTCATAGTCCCAGGAGTTGCAGTTGTTCTTCGCCACGAACCAATTTCCCTGTCCCGGGAAGGCGTTGCCGTCGGAGTCGCAGCAGTCCTTGGCGCCGTGGGGCGTGGTCACGGTGTAGGGGTAACCCGGCGAACTGCAGGTACACCGGGAGTCGCTCACCTCGTAGCCGTCAGCGTCCGAGTCCTTGTAGTAGTTCGTGCAGCCCGAACTGTTCTCCGGGTCCTTGGCGCCGTCGCAGTCGTCGTCCAGGCCGTTGCAGGTCTCGGTGGCGTTGGGGTGGATGTTCCCGTTGTTGTCGTTGCAGTCCCCGCCATTGTCCGCCGTGTAGTCCCCGCTCGCGGTGCACAGCTTCTTGTGGTCGCCCGACACCCCGAACCCGTCGTCGTCGTGGTCCTTGAAGAAGGTGTCGCCCCCCTGGCTGCCCTCGGGGTCGATGAGGCTGTCGCAGTTGTCGTCGATGCCGTTGCACTTCTCCGTGGCGCCCGGGTTGATCTCGGCTGCGGTGTCCTTGCAGTCGCCGGCCTTGTCGGCCCGATACAGGCCCGATGCGTTGCACAGGCACTTGGTGTCACTGGTGCCGTAGCCATCGTCATCGGCATCGTAGTGCCAGGTGCCGCAGGCCGACGCGCCCTCCTCGTCGGCCCCGTTCACGCAGTTGTCGTCGATGCCGTTGCAGACTTCCTGGGCCCCGGGGAAGACCGCCGCGTTCAAGGGTTCGCAGTCCGTTCCGTCCAGGGACCCGTCGTTGTCGTCGTCCGGGTCGCAGGCGTTGCCCATGGCGTCGCTGTCGTGGTTCTCCTGTCCCCCGTTCTTGACCATGGGGCAGTTGTCGTCGCCATCCAGCACGCCGTCGTTGTCGTCGTCGTCGTCACACACATCGCCGAATTCGTCGCCGTCCTGGTTCTCCTGATCGGGGTTCGGGATGAACTGGCAGTTGTCCAACTGGTCCGACTTCCCGTCATTGTCGTCGTCGTTGTCACACACATCCCCCTGGCCGTCCAGATCGCTGTCTTCCTGGAATTCGTTGGGGAAGAACTCGCAGTTGTCCGACTCGTTGGCCACGCCGTCCCCGTCCTTGTCCGGGTCGCACACATCGCCGATTTCGTCCAGGTCCAGGTCGCCCTGGGACGGGTTGGGCACGTCGGGGCAGTTGTCCACCTCGTTGGGCACGCCGTCGCCGTCCTTTTCGTTGTCGCACACGTCACCGAAGGCGTCCTTGTCGATGTTCCCCTGGTCGGGGTTCGCAATCCAGGGGCAGTTGTCCGTGAGGTCCGGCACGCCGTCGTTTTCGTCGTCCGGGTCGCAGGGGTCGCCCATTCCGTCACCCTCGAAGTCATCCTGCTGGGGGTTCTTGATCTCGGGGCAGTTGTCATCCTCGTTGTGGATCAGATCCCCGTCGATGTCGTCGTCGCACACGTCGCCCACGTTGTCGTTGTCCATGTCCGCCTGGCCGGGGTTGGCCACCGTGGGGCAGTTGTCGATGAGGTCCGGCTTCCCGTCGCCGTCGTCGTCGTCATCGCACACGTCGCCGAACCCGTCACCGTCGGAGTTCATCTGGTCCGGGTTGAAGTTGACGGGGCAATTGTCCATCACGTCCAGGATGTCGTCGCCGTCGTCGTCGTCGTCGCACACGTCGCCTTCACCGTCGTTGTCCAGGTCCGCCTGGCTCTGGTTCGACACCAGGGTGCAGTTGTCGTCGCAACCGGACAGGGCGCCGCCGATGCAGGGCTTGTCGCCCACCACGCCGCTGTTGTCGCCATCGTCGGGGATGCCGTCGCCATCGGAGTCACCGTCGCACACGTCGCCCTTGCCGTCGCCGTCCACGTCGGCCTGGTCGGGGTTGTAGACCAGGGGGCAGTTGTCAGGCTCGTCGAACACGTCGTCGTTGTCATCGTCCTCGTCGCAGACGTTGCCCTTTTCGTCGTCGTCGGCGTTCTCCTGGCCGGGGTTCTGGACCTGCGGGCAGTTGTCTTCCACGTCCGGGATCTCGTCGTTGTCGTCGTCGTCGTCGCAGGCGTCACCCCAGGAGTCGAAGTCGTAGTTTTCCTGTTTCGGGTTGGGCACGAACTGGCAGTTGTCCGGTTCATCGAGGATGCCGTCGTCGTCGTCGTCCGTGTCCACGCAGTCCGCCGTGCCGTCGTCGTCCGTGTCGTCGAAGCCTTCGTCGGTGTCGCCGTCACAATCGTTGTCCAGCCCGTCGCACTCCTCGGGGCCGGGGGCCGGCGCGTCGCACACGGGCGCGCCGTCCACGCACTTGGTCCAGCCGGAACACTCGCCCAGCTCGCTGGTCACGGTGCAGGGACTGAGCGCCACCTCCTCGTCGGTGTCGCCGTCACAGTCGTTGTCCAGCCCGTCGCACTCCTCGGCCTTGGGCTCGGGCGCGTCGCAGTCCGACAGGCCATCCGAGATGCACACGCGATGACCGGAACACACTTTGCCTTCCTCGCCGGCAAAGCACTGGGTCTTGGCGCCCAGCTGGATGGCATAGGGGCTGCAGTTGCACTCCCCGGACTCGGGCAGGCACTGCATGGTGGTCCCTTCGCGGTCGGGCAGTTCCAGTTCGATGCAGGCGTAGCCGTCGGGGCAGTCCTTGTTCGCGGCGCAGAGCAGGCCGCAGAACGAACCTTCCACCTCGCTGAACTCGATGCATCGGGAACCGGGGATCCCGGAGGCGCCATCCGAACACTCATCGTCGGTGATGCAGGGCCGGCACAGGTTGGTGGAGGTCTGGAGGCAGATGAACACCGGGTCCATTCCCGTCAGCTGGAACAGGCTGCAGGACCAGCCCGAGGGACAATCCTCGTAGCAGAGGTCCGTGCATGCCGGTCCCTGGTCCGAGGGGACGCAAAAACCGCTGAAGCAGTCGATGTGACCCCGGCCGATGGTACAGGGCCATCCGAAACCGCCGGGCGTCGGGCCCGTGTCCACGTCGGCAATCATGTCCTCGCCCACCGGGATCTCGGGCTGCGTGCCCGAGTCCATCACACCCGGGTCGGGCACGGTGCCGGGGTCGGTCTGGCCGGGATCGTCAATGGTCCCCGGGTCCTTTCCGGGGCCCGTGTCTATGGTGGAGATATCGCCCCCCCCGTCACTGCCGGACCCGCAACCGGCGGACAGGCCGGCCAGGGCGACAATCAGAGTCAAGAGGGTCGAAAACGTACGCATCGAGAGTTCCATCCACAGCCTCCATGTTTCGTGGAACGACAGACAATATTAAAGAATAAAGAATAAGGAAGTAATGCTCAAGCGAGGCGGTCCCTTCCGGTAACTGTGCCTTGCAGGGGACGGACACCCGTCCGTCCCACCGTGCCAGAAGGGCGACTCGGGTGAGTCGCCCCATAAAGGACTCTCATCGTACGATCCGGACGGTAGACGTCCCCACCTTTTTTCGAGTTCGGTTACAATCGCCGGGGTCCCATCGGGGATAGGGATGGTCACCGTAATGCTGCAGATCGCGGCCCTTGCCTGGGTCTTCGTCCTTCCGGGGACGTGGATCGCGCTCCGGGTGGGCCGTGACTGGCCCCTGCCCGTGCGCCTGGCCGCGGGCTTTACGCTGGGGCTTCTGGCCGTCCCGCTCGCCAGTTTCAGTGCAGCCTGGGTCCTTTCCCAAAGCGTGACATCGACTCTGGTGATCGCCGTGGCCACCGTGGCCAACACAGCGGGTGGTGCGGCCACCTGGTGGCTCGCGCGCCGGGGTAAGGGAGGGGCCGAGTGACCGAGCCCCTCGTCCTGGCAACCCACGAAGACACCAATGCCAACGCGACCCTCTTGCGGGGCTGGTCCATCGTGGCGGCCGTGGCCGAGGAGCGGCTTTCCCGCCGCAAGTTCCAGCCCGGCTACCCCACGCTGGCCGTGGCCGAGGTCCTGCGCCTGGGTGGCGTCGCCCTGGACCAGGTGGACGCCGTGGTGGCGGGCAACCGGTTCCACTTCCTGCCCAGGGTCTTCGGGACCGCCCCCGTGGAGGGGGAGCACGACCTGTTCGGCCTGTCCCACAAGACCTGGCTGAGCGTGCAGGCGCGGTTCGCCCGAAAGGGACCGCTGTCCTGGTTGGCCGAGGCCCTGAGTCGCGGGCCCCTGAAGAGGCGATACGGCCGCGACGTGGCCCTGGTGGACCACCACACAGCCCATGCCTATTCCGCCTACCTGACGTCGCCCTTTGCCGAGGCCCTGGCCGTTTCCGTGGACAACATGGGTGACGGCTTCGCCGCGCGCGTGTTTCTGTGCCGGTCCGGCCGTTGTGAGCCCCTGTGGGAGTCCGATGCCGTGCAATCGCCGGGACAGTTCTATGGCGAGATCTCCCAGTTCCTCGGATTCCACGTGCTCAACGCCGGGAAGGTGACCGGACTGGCCGCGCGGGGTGACCAGGCGCGGGCCTATCCCGTCATGGAGAAGCTGTTCGGGCTGGACCGGGACGACACGCGATTCCGCCTGGCACCCATGTGGTCCAAATCGCGGACCCGCGGGCTGTTCAAGGAGCTTTCGCAGTTCAGTCGCGAGGACGTGTCCGCCGCGGCCCAGAAGCGCCTGGAGGACGTGGTGGTGGACTTCGTGCGCAGGGCGCTGAAGGAAACCGGGGACCACAACGTGGTCCTTGCCGGCGGCGTGTTCGCCAACGTGCTGCTGAACCAGTGCATCTGGAACCTGCCCGAGGTGCAGGGTGTGTTCGTGCATCCCGCCATGACCGACCAGGGCATCTCGGCCGGCGCCGCCCTGGCCCACCAGGCCGAAACCGTGGGCCTTGAACCCCACGCCATTCCCCATGTCTACCTGGGCGCGGGCTTCACCGAAGAGGAAATCGGCACGGTCCTGGAAGCGGAGGGGCTGGAATACGAGCGCTGTGACGACATCGACGGCCGCGTGGGCGACCTCATCGTGGAAGGCAAGGTGGTGGCCCGGTTCAACGGCCGGATGGAATACGGGCCCCGTGCCCTGGGGCACCGGAGCATCCTCTACCACACGAAGGATCCGGCTGTGAACGACTGGCTCAACCACCGCCTGGACCGGTCCGAGTTCATGCCCTTCGCGCCGGCCACCCTGGCCGAGCACGCCGCGGACTGCTACGAGGACTACGGGGAGGGCGTGGAACACACGGCGCGGTTCATGACCATGACCTTCCGCTGCACGGAGTTCATGAAGAAGGCGTCGCCTGCGGTGGTCCATATCGACGGTACGGCCCGGCCCCAGGTGGTTCACGAGGACACGTCCCCGGGGTACTACCGGATCCTGAAGCGCGTCTTTGAAAAGACGGGTGTGCCCAGCATGGTGAATACCTCCTTCAACATCCACGGCGAGCCCATCGTGTGTACGCCCTCCGACGCGGTCCGGCTGTTCCGACAGGGCCGGGTGGACGTGATGGCCCTGGGGCCGTTCCTCCTTCAGAAGCCGCGGGACAAGTAAGACAGTCACCCGGTCTGATGGGTAGCCGACAGGTGGGACGGTCTGGAGACCGTCCCCTACAAGGTCACGGTCTGGCCTTCCTGGAGAACCAGGACGCGGTTGGGCTCGCCCCTTTCTTCCAGGGCCTGGACCAGATGGGTGGCCCGTCCCGGGTGAAGGGAAAGAGGCGGGACGCTCATCCAGATGCCCCCTTCGTGGATGGGGATCACCGTTTGGGCCTGCAGCATATCCGCGGCCTTTTCCGCATCTTCCGGGGCCATGACCGTGCGCTTCCCGAAGATCCGGGTTCCCCCCACGGGCAGCAACGCCAGGCGGAAGGGTCCGAATCGATCGGCAATGGCCTGGATCACGTCCGGCTCGAAACGGGCGTCGCCCCCGAAAAAGACCTGGCCCCAGTCGGGCAGCCTCAGGACGAAATTTGCTTCTTCGGGCCCGGGAAACGTGTGGGGCCCGGGCACGGCCCAGATCTCCACCGGACCCACGGAGGTGGACTCCCACAGGGCCAGTTCACCCCAGCCGGGCTCCACCTTGCCCAGGGCCTTGAGGGCGTCGGGTGGGAAGATCACCCGCTGTGGTGTGGGCTCCATGCGGCCCATGGCCGCCCGATCGAAATGGTCCGGGTGGAGGTGGGAAACGAGCACTGCGTCCAGGGCCGGCACCTCGGTGGCCTTGCAACCCGGTCGACGGAAGCAGGGCAGGCCCCTCAGGTGCATGGCGAACCAGGGGTCTGTCAGAAACCGGGTCCCCTCCCATTCCAGCACCAGGGTGCTGCAGCGGACCATGGTGACCGTGAGCGTGCCGGCGGTTTCGTCCATGGGCGGTTACTCGTAGATGTAACTCCAGATGGCCAGGGTCCTGTGTTCTTTTTCGAAGGGCTCGGCCGCCATCCGCGACAACCCCTCGGCCGCGGGGAACACGAAGGGTCGGTAGAGGTTCGGGAAGAGGCAGGGGCGCGTCAGATCCTCCCGCTCCCGCTGGATCTCGGCGTAGGTTTCCCGGGTATAGAAGAACTGCCAGTCCTTGCGAAGCGCCTCGGGCAGTTCGTCCAGGCCGGCTTCGTTGGCCCCGGCGTGTGGGAAACGCACGTACCATCGTTCGTCCGCGGGTACGTCCAGGCCCCGAAGACCCAGCAGCGACAGGACGGTGATTCCGGCCAGTGCCACGGTGACGGTCCACCGCCTCCAGTCCTTCAGTCCTTCGCCGAACCAGGCCAGGCCCACGCACAGGAAGGCCGCCAGGGGGAAGAGGTGCAGGGCCATGAAAGTCTGCTTCAACTCTTCCCAGTTTTCCTGGAAGAAGAACAGGACAACAACGATCAGGTACCAGAACAGGAGCGCGACGCTTTCGAACCGTCGCCGCAGGAACAGGCCCACCGTGCCCACGGCGGCCAGGGCGGTGAGCACCACGCCCAGGCTCTTGATGGTGACCATGGGCCACATCAGGAACGTGGGGAAGGCGAAGTGGGGGGTCCGCACCACGTGGTCGTGGAAAGGGTAGTTCAAAAGGCCGTTGAACTGGAATTCGGACCCGAAGAACGTGTGGGGGAAAGTGGGCCTGAACCCCTCGAGGTGGGCCACCTGGGACGGGTGGATCAGCATCTGGCCGTAGGCGAACTGGTTCCACAGCAGCACGGGCAGGATGGCGACGAAGGCCATGGCCGTGAATGCGATGAAGTTTTTTGCAAAGGGGCGCAAAGAGCCCGCGTCCCGCCACAGGAAGGCCATGAAGAGGGGCGCCAGGATGATGGCTTCGTTACGGATGCCGCCCAGTATCCCGTAGACGCCACCGATGAGCCACCAGCGGGGGCGCGGGTCCGTGAGCAGGAACCACAGGAACACCAGCACGAACAGGCCCAGTTGGTTGCCGTTGAGCCGGTCCAGGTACAGGGAAAAGGGGTTCAGCACCAGGACCAGGCTGGCCAGAAGGGGCGCGATGAAACCCGGGTTCAGGCGCCTCAGCGACAGGAACGCGAACAGGAACATGAGGGCCCAGGAGGCCGCGAAGATCCACCGGAAGGCGGCCTTGTTGAACAGGGCGAAGGGGGCGCCGAACAGGATGCCGGCCCCGATCCGCTGGTCCTTTGACGCGATGCCGAAGCTGCCCGGGGTGGAGTCGTAGGTGTCGTCGGGGACCTGTCCCTTCAGCGTGTATTCGAATCGGGGGCTCCCGTCGATGCGGTGCAGGTCCACGGGCTGGCCCGTCATGAACATGGCCGGGACCGTGATGTAGGTGTCCCAGTAGCCCCGGCTGGGCCCGTCGAACCGCAGGGCGGAAAAGACCAGGATGGCGAACGCCAGTCCGTAGACGATCCACCATTGATGTCGGGTCAGGTCCATGGGTCTATGGTCGGGAGTCGATAGTCAATAGTCAATAGTCGATAGTCAATAGTCGATAGTCGATAGTCAATAGTCAATAGTCGATAGTCAATAGTCGATAGTCGATAGTCAATAGTCGATAGTCGATAGTCGATAGTCAACCATAATCCACCGCCTATCTTCGGACAACTTCGTTTGACCTGGCCATCGTGCAATGGGCATACTTCGGGGCGGTCAGGCCCGGGAGAGGGTGCCTTGATTTCCGTGGTGATAGCGGCCTTCAACGAATCAGCCACCATCGCGGACGTGGTGCGGGGGGTGCTGGCGGCCCTGCCCGACCCCCACGAGGTGCTTGTGGTGGACGACGGCTCCACCGACGAGACGGCGCTGGTCGCCCGGGAAGCCGGCGCTCGGGTCGTGACGCTTCCCGTGAACAGGGGCAAGGGCGAGGCCCTGCGCACCGGCATCGGGGAGGCCGCCGGCGACCTGCTGCTGTTCATCGACGCCGACGGCCAGGACGACCCGTCCGAGATCCCACGCCTCCTGGAAGGCCTGGACGGGGACACGGCCATGGTCATCGGGTCCCGGTTCCGGGGACGCCTCCTGGACGGGGCCATCACCGTCGTCAACCGCGCCGGTAACCAGTTTTTGACCTTTGCCTTCAACGTGCTGCACGGCTCCCATCTTACGGACACCCAGGCCGGTTTCCGGCTGGTACGGCGCGACGCGCTGGACCTCCCCCGGTTGAGGGCGCGCCGCTACGAAATCGAAACGGAACTGACATTGCACGTGCTCAGGCGCGGCGGCCAGGTGAAGGAAGTGCCCGTGACCCGGTCCCGGCGCGATCACGGAGCATCGGGTTTCTTTCGACCCTACGACGGTCTGCGCATCCTGTGGTGCATGATCATCGGGCGGTTCGAGCCATGACCCTGCCTACCATCCCCCGCCTGGTCAAGGCCTTCGCCCCCACCTGGATCAGCCGTCCCCGTGGCCCGGTCCGGGCGGTGGTGGCTATGACCCGCCGGTGCAACCTGAAGTGCGACACTTGCCGGACCTGGTCATTCCCCCGGGGCAAGGAAATGACCCCTGACGAGGTGGCCAGGCTGTTTACGGCCATGCCGGACCTGGCCTGGCTGGACCTCACGGGCGGTGAGCCCTTCCTTCGAAAGGACGTCGTGGACGTGTTCCGCGCGGTCCTGTCGGCCACCCCGTCCCTGGCGGTGCTGCACTTTCCCACCAACGGCTGGTACCGGAAACGGGCCCTGGAGTGCGCGCTACTGGTGCGTGAAAAACGCCCCGACGTCACCTTGCTGGTGACCGTGAGCGTGGACGGGCCCCAAGCCATCCACGACCGGATCCGGGGCCGCGAGGGCTCCTTCGACCGGGCCATGGAAACCCTGCGCGAGATGCGCCGCATCCCTGGCGTCCAGTCCTATGTCGGGACCACCGTGGGACCGGAGAACCGGGGCTTTCTGACCGACCTCCGCGCCGCCCTGACCAGCGAACTGCCCGGGTTCGATGACCGGTGGTGGCACTGGAACCTGGTACAGGAATCGGGGCACTTCTTTGCCAACGAGGGGATAGAAACCCTGTCCGGCCCCCAGGCGTCCTCCCTGGTCCGCGAGCAACTGGCCCGCCGCGGGCCGCCCCTGTCCCCCGTGGACCTCATGGAATGGATGTACCTGGTCAACGTGCACGCCGTGCTCCAGGGCGACCCCCTCCGCCTGGACTGCCGGGCCCTGCACTCCAGTTGCTTCGTATCCTCCGACGCCGTGCTCTATCCCTGCCACGTCTGGGATCGGCCCCTCGCCGACCTCAGGGACCGGGGGTTCCGCATGGACGAGGTCTGGGCATTGGACGCCGTTCAAGAGGCCCGCCAGGCCGTGCGCCGCCTGGATTGCGGGGGCTGCTTCACACCCTGCGAGGCCTACACCACCCTGGCGGGCGCCCCCCTTCGTTCCCTTGTCCTGAGCGCCACTCGCGCCGTTGGTCTTCCGTGATATAGAACGGGGTCTTACGGAGGTGGCTCATGGAATCCCGCAAGGCACTGAGGGAACGCGCAACCCGGATCGTGGAAATCGTTGCCAGGTGGTACGCCAAGGACATCCACTGTGCCCTGGATCACCAGAACCCGCTCCAGTTGCTAGTGGCCACCATGCTGGCGGCCCAGTGCACCGACGAGCGGGTCAATCAGGTCACGCCCGGACTCTTCGAACGCTATCCTGACGCCCTGGCGCTGGCCGAATCGGTGCCCGAGGAGCTGGAGGAGGCCATCCGGCCCACAGGCTTCTTCCGTAACAAGGCAAAGAGCATCCGGGCCTGCTGTACCGCGCTGGTGGACCGGCACGGCGGCGAAGTCCCGCCGACAATGAAAGAACTCAAGGCCCTTCCGGGCGTGGGCCGCAAGACCGCCAACGTGGTGCTGACCCGCTGTTTCGGTGTCCCGGGGGTGGTTGTGGACACCCACGTGCTGCGCCTGTCCAGGCGCCTGGGCCTGAGTTTTGAAAAGAACGCGGACAAGGTGGAGTCCGACCTGATGAAGCTGGTGCCCGAGGACCAGTGGGGCGATTTCAGTCACCGCCTCACCTGGCACGGTCGCCGCGTGTGCAATGCCAGGAAGCCACGTTGCGACGAATGCCGGCTCCGGCCGGACTGTCCGGAAGGACGGAAGCTGACGGCCCAGGCTCGATCCAAGCCTTAATCTAAAGTTCTCCGGGTTAAAAACGATGGCAAACCGCGTACGAGGATGAAATTGTGTAGATATGCAGACGCCTGGTGTAGCCACTAAATGCATGACGTTTGTCAACCTTCAAGGATGGTCTCGACGTCCACAGCTTCAAGACGCTCATCGAGGAACTCGGGACCCAGGCTCGCGTCCGGTACCGTGTCGCCACAGGCGACATCCCTGCTTCATTCGAACAGCTTGCCGCTCCCACTCCCATCCAGAAAAGAGCCTTCGAACTGCTTCAACTGTAAGCATGTAGCCAGAAACAGGAAAACGTATGTCCAGCATATCTGTGTGTTTACAGCTACTTGACACTGATATCGCCGGGGAACTTCAGCTTAATCAACAGCGATGGCGTCGATCTCTACCCGCGCGCCCTTGGGCAGGGCGGCGGCCTGGACCGTGGCTCGCGCGGGGCGGTGGTCGCCGAAGAATTCGGCATAGATTTCGTTGACCGTTCCGAAGTCGCCCAGGTCCGCCAGGTAGATGGTGGTCCTGGCCACGTTCCAGCGCGACATGCCCGCCGCGATCAGCACGGCGTCCAGGTTGCGAAGGACCTGTCGCGTCTCGTCCGCCACGTCACCGCCCACCATGGCGCCCGTGTCCGGATCCAGGGCGATCTGACCGGAGAGGAAGGCCATCCGGCCTGCGCGGGTCTCGATAGCCTGGGAATAGGGTCCGATGGCCGCGGGCGCTTCGGGCGTGGCCACCACAGAGAACTTTTCCATCTTTTCCCCCTATGGGTCGCTCGTCCCTTCCCGCCCATACACGTCTTCCACGCGGACCACGTCGTCCAGCTCCGACGTAGAGCACTCGAGGAGGTCGCAGTCCTGGTCGTCGGGGGCGATGAACCGGTGGATGGTGCCGGGCACGACCCGGAACCCGAACCCGGCCTTGACACGCGTGCGTTCCACGGTTTCCGACGGCCCGATTTCCACGATCACCTCGCCGTCGAGGACGTACAGGGTTTCGTCCTTGACCTCGTGGTACTGGCGCGAAAGCAGGCATCCCCGGTCGATGTGGAGGACTTTTCCCACATAGCGATCGGTGTGGGCGAAGATGATCTCGTGACCCCAGGGCTTGTCCACCTTCACCGGTGATTCGATGTCCACCATTGTCTACTCCAGGGCGACGGGTATGGCCTCTGTCTGCTCCGATTCGTTGAATATTTTTGCGAAGTCCTGGGCCTTGCCGGCATTGGCGAACCGCCCCAGCCGGACCCGGTACCAGCCCCGGCCCTTTGGGTCCACGAAACGGACGATGTGAGGCTTGTAGCCCTTGAGGGTCAGCGCTTCGGAGAACTCCCTGGCCTGGGCCTTTTCGCGGTAGGCGCGGACCTGGATGGAATAGGCCGAAGGTGCCTGGTTCTTCACCACGGCGGGCCTGTTGGCCTTCTTTTTCTTCGGGACCGCCGCCTTCTTTTTCGGGGCCATGGGCGGGGCCTTGACCACCGGGGCTTTCTTCGGCGGGGGCGGGGGCGGCGGCGTCTTCATCGCGACCGGGGGCTTCACCGGCACCACGGGTTTTACCGGCTCGGCGACCGGGGGCGGCAACACGGTGGGCACGCAGCCTCCGCGATCCTCGTAGATGCACGACATGCACAGGGCCAGGTCCGTGACGGCCACCGATGGCCAGGGCCGGTCCGTGTCGAAGACGGAATCGGGTATGGTCACGATCCCCCGCCGGGGGCGCGGGGTCAGGTCGCCGTCATCCAGTCCGCGGGCCGTGGCAAAGGGCTTGAGGTTTGGGGCGGGAAAGACCGCGGCCTTTCGGATGATGCGGGTCGGCTTGACCATGGCCGCCTTCACCGGTTCGATCCTTGGCCCGGCCACGGGAGGCTCGGCCGGGAAGGCGCCGCTCACCGGTGCACCGGCAATGGCCCGGGGACGTTTTGCCACTGTCCCGTCATCGGAACCGCCCATGAGCATTCCCATGACGAAGGTGGCCGCCATGACCACGGCCACGCCCAGCCCCAGCAGCATCAACTGGCGGGGTTCCAGGCTCACAGAAACCTTTTCCTGGATCCGGTCCATGTCCCTCACGCCCAGACGGCCCTGGGCGGGGGCGGGTGTGTCCACGTCAGTCCTGCTCATCGTCCCCTCCGTAGTGCATTTCCTCAGGGGCGGAGACCCCCAGCAGGCCAAGACCCCGTCCCAGGACGGCCTTCATGCAGGAGACCAGGAACAGTCTGGCCTGGGTCTTGGGCCCGTCATCGGAGATGACCTTTTGTGTGTGCTTGTACCCGGTGTAGTACGAGTGGAAGCCCTTTACCAGGTCCATCAGGTAGAAAGCCAGGTGGTGGGGTTCCCTCTTGTTGGCGGCCGATGCCACCACCGCCGGGAAACGGCAGAGCTGCTTGACCATGGCGCCTTCCTCGGGAAGGGTCAGCCTGGCGCCGAATTCGTCGGTGTAGGACGGCACGGTGAGTCCCATGCCCTCGGCCTTGCGCACGATGGAGGCCACCCGGGCGTGACCGTACTGGACGTAGTAGACCGGGTTCTCCATGGTCTGGGCCTTGGCCAGATCCAGGTCGAATTCCATCTGGGCGTCGGCCCGCCGAAGCAGGAAGATGAAGCGCACGGCGTCGGGCCCCACCTCGTCCACCACCTCTTTCAGGGTGACGAACTGGCCGCTGCGCTTGCCCATGGGGATCACTTCACCGCCCCGGGTCAGCGTCACCATCTGGACCAGCAGGATCTCCAGCATGTCGGGGTCATGGTCGAAGGCCGCCATGGCCGCCTTCATGCGGGGGATATAGCCGTGGTGGTCGGAACCCCAGATGTTGATGAGCCGTGAAAATCCCCGCTCGGCCTTATCGTGGTGATAGGCGATGTCCGAAGCGAAATAGGTGGAAATCCCGTTCCCGCGGACCACCACCCGGTCGTCTTCGTCATCGTCAGGCATCCGGAACAGCACGGCACCGCTGTCGTCCCGATAGGCCTTGTCGCGCGCCAGGAGCGAATCCACAGCCACGGGGACCTGTCCTCCGGTGTGCAGGCTTCGTTCGCTGAACCACTGGTCAAACGCCACTCCAAGCCCGTCCAGGTCGTTCCGGATCCGGTCCAGTAGTCGCGAGGCGGCAAAGGTGACCGCCGGATTGTGGTCGGCGGGCCCCAGGTCCTCGTAGGATTTGGGGACGAAGTCCTGTCCCTCGCCCCGTGCGAAAAGGGCGGCCAGTTCGCGGATGTATTCGCCCTGGTAGCCGTTTTCCGGGAACTCGCCGTCCAGCCCCATGGCCTCCTGTGCCCGGGCGTGAAGGGAACGTCCCAGGGTGGCCATCTGGTTGCCCACGTCGTTGACGTAGTATTCGGTTTCCACCATGTATCCCGCGGCCTTCATGATCCGGCCGAGGGCGTCACCTAGCACCGCGCCCCGTGCGTGGCCCACGTGCAAGGGGCCCGTGGGGTTGGCCGACACGAACTCGATGAGCACCGACTGCCCCTGGCCCGCGTCCGTGTCGCCGAAGGTCCCCGGGGACCGATCAAGAGGTTCCAGCCCGCTGAACCAGGCCTCGGGTCGTACCTTGAAGTTCACGAACCCGGGCGGTGCGAAGGACACGTCCTCGAAGAGGTCCGGCGGCAGATCCAGAGTCTCGATCAGGTCCTGTCCGCAGTCCTTGGGTGACTTTCGGGCCACTCGGGCCATGGCCAGCGGGAGGGCGCAGCCGAAATCGCCGAACTCCTCCCGCTTTGGTCGTTCGATGATCACGTCCGGGGTGAAGTCGTCCGGTATGACACCGCGGCCCCTCAGGGCGTCCAGTGCCCGCTTCAGCAGTTGTTCGACGATGGTTTCCATATCAAGCCCGTGCACGCTCGTTTCTTTGTAACCCTGCGCGCGAGCAACAGGCAAGAAAACGACCCGTAGATTGACCAATACCAACCGCAGTGCCACCATGCACTGGTGGACCTCGTCGTGCGACAGATCGGGTTCGTGGAATACGATGCGGGACTGACGATCCTGGCCCGCACCGCCGAAGAGGTCCGTGGGGGTGACCTTTGCGGCATCCTGCTGGTGCTGCGCCACCCAAAAACCATCACTCTCGGCCGCAGGACCGAACCCGGCGAACTCCATGGGGATGCCAGGTCACTTCAAGGACTGGGCATCGGCCTTTGTCGCGTGGAACGGGGCGGAGGAGCCACCTATCACTACCCCGAACAGGCGGTGGTCTATCCCGTGGTGAGCCTGTCCCGATGCCGCCTGGACCTGGACCGTCTCATCGGCCTGCTGGGGAGCGCGGTCCTTTCGGTGCTGGAGGCCGATGGCGTCAAAGCGCAGTGGGATCCCGAGCGCCCCGGCGTGTACGTGGACGGGGCCAAGATCGCCTCCGTGGGCCTGCACCTGTCCCGGGACGTGGTTACCCATGGTGTGGCGCTGAATGTGGGTCCGGACGTGTCGGGCTTCGACCACATCGATCCGTGCAAGGAGAGGGGCTTGAAGGTCACGAGCCTGTCCCACCTGGTGGACGACCCGCCCGATCCCGACGCCGTGGGCGCGGCCGTGGCCCGACAGTTCATTTTCCAACTGCTCGACAGGCCCTGATCACCACCAGGCTACGGTTGCGTACCGGCCGGTTTTCGAATAAATTCGATGGCATGTCGCCTCGGGGAAAGGGCTTGCCCGCCATCGAGAAACATGCCCTGGATCGGTGGATGTACCGCAAGAGCGGGATGGACTACGGTCCGTTTTCCACCAAGGATATCCAGGACATGATCACGGGTCGGCAGGTCGACGAGGACACTGAGATCCTGAACCACCGGTCGCGCCACTGGACGCGCCTGGTGGACGAGCCGGCCTTTGGTGGCTTCATTACCCAAATGCGGACCAAGGAGACCGAGCACAAGCGCCAGCAGCAGCTTGAAGACAGCGTCATGCGCGTTCAACGGAGCATGTCGTCGCACAAACGGATTCCCTACGCCCTGGCCGCGATCCTGCTGGTGGCCGTTGGGGCCGGCCTGTACTTCTTCCTGCAGCCCCCGGCACCCGTGAGCGGGGGCCTGACCTTCGACGTGTTCAAGGTGCTGTCCTTCGAGCGCCTCCCGCTGATACGGAAGACCATGGCCTCTCCCGCTACAAAGCCCGTGGCCAAGGCAACCAGAAAGAAGAAGTCCTCCAAGAGCGCCAGGAACCGGAACCAGTGGGGCAACGGGGCCCGGGCCGCGCAGGTGAACACCCCCGCGCCACAGGTGGATCTGTCCTTCGACGCAGAGGACCCGTCCGGGGGACGTGAACTGACCCGCGGCGATCTGGACTCCATCCAGAAACGGGCGTCGCCCAGGCTGATCCGGTGCTTCAGGACGGAGGCCTCCGCCGACGCCGCCTTCCGGGGGGGCGTGGTGACGCTCTACATCCTGACCTCGGGTCGGGTGGCGCTCTCCCGGCTCAACACCAGGCCCGCCCCGTCACCCACCCTGGCCGCCTGCGTCCGTGGTGCCGTAAAGGGGCTCAGGGTGCCGGCCTTCGCCGGTGCGAACCAGGTCATGGAGATCCCCCTTCACGTGGCGGCCGCGCGCTAGAAGTTCAGCGAGAAAAAACGACGGTCAGTCGGTGGAGGCGGTCTGCTTGGCCTTGGACACCTCTTCCCCGCCAATCCCCAGGACGGCCCCCACCAGGACCGCCACCGAGGCGAACCAGATGAGGGTGTGTGCCGCGCCCAGCCGCATGACGGGGCTTCCCTCCGTGCCGAAGGGTTCGGAGAACTGGGTATAGAAGATTACGGCCAGGTTCAGGGCGGCGGCGATCAGCACTGAGTAATAACCCCGGTTGGTGAAGCAACTGCTCAGTGCCGCCAGCAGGGTGATGAGTGGAAGGAAGATGTAGGCGGCAAGGACCAGGATGTCGGCGGTAGACGGTTCGGGGCCCGACCTCAGCTGGACAGCGGGACGGCCCACGACGGGCTCTTCTCCGGGCTCGGCGGGTGACCGGGTTTCCGTGGCGTAGAAACCGACCACCGGCCCTTCCACGAAATCGCCTACCAGTCTCCAGTAGCTGGACGTACCCCAGCTGAACACCAGGGCGATGAGGATGACCACGGCACCCACACAGGTGAGGATCCTGGCGACGTTTTTCATGTCCCGACCTCTTGTGTTGGACTCCAAACGGGACAAGTATGGGACGGGGGCGCGAAGACTGTCAACCTATGGGATTGGAAACGGCGAGGGCGCTTATTCTGCCGCTTTTTCTTTGTCGGCCTTCTTGTCGACGGCCTTCTTTGCGGCCGGCTTCTTTTCGGCCTTGTCGTCGTCAGCCTTCTTGGTGGCGGCCTTCTTCGCTGCTGGCTTCTTTGCGGCGGCCTTCTTCGCGGCCGGCTTCTTTGCGGCCTTGTCGTCGTCGGCCTTCTTCGTCGCGGCCTTCTTGGCAGCCGGCTTCTTTGCGGCCTTGTCGTCGCCGGCCTTCTTCGTCGCGGCCTTCTTGGCAGCCGGCTTCTTTTCGGCGGCCTTCTTCGCAGCCGGCTTCTTTGCCGCGGCCTTCTTCTTGGGGGCCTCCTTCGCTTCCGCCTCTACGGTCGCCGCCTTTTCCACCGGGGCCTTCTGATCTGCCTTCTCGTCCTCGGCCGAGGTCTTGGGCAATGCCGAGACGTCGATCTTGGACTTGATCAGGTCACCAATGGTGGACGGGCTGGTCTGCTGGCCCTTGAGGTATTCCATGTAGTCGCCGCTTTCTTCGGCTTCGAGGTAGCGCCGCACGGACAGGCCGAGCTTCCGCTCCTCGGGGATCAGGTTGATGATCATGGCCGTGACCTTGTCACCCACCTTCATGTACTTGCCGACGTTTTCCACCTTTTCGGACCGGATCTCAGACACGTGAACCAGGCCCTCGACTTCGTCCGCCAGTTCCACTATGGCGCCGAAATCCAGCACCTTGGAGACCACGCCTTCCACCACGGAACCGATGGGGTACAGGTCGTGGACGCGTTCCCAGGGGTCCGAGCCCAGTTGCTTGATGCCCAGCGCGAATCGTTCCTTGTCCGGGTCGATGTGCAGAACAACGGCGTCGACTTCGTCACCCTTGTTGAACATCTCGGCCGGGTTCTTGACCTTGCGGGACCACGAAATGTCCTGCAGGTGCACCAGGCCGTCGATGCCCTCCTCGATGCCCACGAAGATCCCGAAACTGGTGACCGACCGCACGGCGCCCTGCACCTTGGTGCCCACGGGGTACTTTTCCTGCAGCAGGTGCCACGGGTTGATTTCAGTCTGCTTGAGCCCCAGGGCGATGCGCTTGTTGCGGGCATCCACCTGCAGCACAACGGCTTCCACTTCGTCGCCCGAGTTGAGCAGCTTGGAAGGATGTTTGATCTTTTTCGTCCAGGACATCTCCGACACGTGGATGAGTCCCTCCACGCCCGGTTCCAGTTCGATGAATGCGCCGTAGTCCGCCAGGGACACCACGCGACCGCTGATCCGGTCGTCCACGGTGTAGCGCTCGTCCGCCCGCAGCCACGGGTCCTCGGTGCACTGCTTCATTCCCAGTGACACACGCTCGGTGGTGGGATCGAACTTCAAGACCTTGACGGTCAACTGCTGTCCCACCTTGACCAGTTCCGATGGGTGATTGATGCGGCCCCAGGACATGTCGGTGATGTGCAACAGTCCGTCGATGCCGCCCAGGTCCACGAAGCAGCCGTATTCCGTGATGTTCATCACGGTGCCCTCGATGATCTGGCCCACGTGCAGGGTCCCGAGGGTTTCCGATTTCAGCTCTTCGCGTTCTTTTTCCAGGAGCACGCGGCGGGACAGCACGATGTTGCCTCGCCGACGGTTGAACTTGATGACCTTGAACCTGAAGCCCTGGCCGATGTAGCGGTCCAAGTCGCGGACCGGGCGCAGGTCGATCTGGGAACCGGGCAGGAAAGCCCTGACCCCGAGGTCCACGGTCAGGCCGCCCTTGACGCGCGACAGTACCGTGCCTTCCACCACGCCGTCCCGCTCGTGGGCGGCGGCTATCTGGTCCCAGATCTTGAGCTTTTCGGCCTTTTCCTTGGACAGCACGAGCAGCCCGTCCCTGTTTTCGCGGGCTTCCACGTAGACCAGGGTCTCGTCCCCTTCCTTGATGGAAAGGTTGCCTTCCAGGTCCAGGTATTCGTGCCTCGGGATCTGGCCTTCGCTCTTATATCCGATGTCGACGACCACCCAGTCTTTCTCGAGCTTGAGAATGGTGCCCTTGACGACCTCGCCTTCCTTGACCTCGGCATGGCCGTACTGGTCGAGCAGCGTGGCGAAGTCGAGTTCTTCCTCGTCGCCCTCTGCGCCCTTCTTCGCGGGCTTTTCTTCCGCCTTCACCTCGGCCGGCGCTTCTTCCTTTTCGGGCTTGGCTTCGGCGGGCTTTTCTTCCGCCTTCACCTCGACAGGCGCCTCGGGTGCCTTCGGCGTTTCCTCGGTCGCGGCCTCCTGCGGGGCTTCCTGGGTTGCCGGATCCTCCGACGGGGTCGTGTTGGGTGTGTCGCTCATGTGACTCCTGTTGTGCCGTCCGACTAGCTATAAATTTGGCCTTGCGACCATACGGACGGCCACCCCCGACTCCGTTCCAAGGGACCCCGGGGGCGGCGTAATGTACGAGCATCCTTTTGGAAAGTCAATAAGTTAGTGTGCCCCCAAATCCACCGCCTGCATCGCGATTCGACGACGGCTACGGCACTTTGGCTGCTTTAGCTTCATCAATTGGGTGCTCGACGTACATCCAGTACGCCTGCGCCCAAATCGGCTTGCTGCCTTGCCAAAGCACTCGTGTCCGCCGTCCCTGACGCAGATTTGACGGTGGATTTGGGGTGCCCTTGACAGCGCATCGATCAATCCACGAGGATTCCCCTCTGTTTCCGACCTGGGGAAAAGAGCGGTGAATGGTGATCTGAAACAACGATTCCGACTGTGGGCCTGGCGTCATTTCGTGGACCACGAGGCCCGGAATCCCCGGCTGTCGTACCTGTTCTGGGAAGCGACGCTCGGGTGCAACATGGCCTGCCGGCACTGCGGTAGCGACTGCCACCGCTCGTCGGACCTATCCGACGAACTGACCGGAGACGAGGTGGTCCGGACCTTCAGGCAGATCGCCGGCGACTTTAATCCGCGCAAGCTGTTCATCGCCGTGACCGGCGGTGAGCCCCTGGTGCGCCCCGACCTCTTCGACGTGATGGCCGAGGTGGCAGGCATGGGCTTTCCCTGGGGCATGGTGACCAACGGTTGGAGCGTGGACGAGAAGGTGGTGGAGCAGAGCCGGCGCACGGGCATGCGGACCCTGGTGGTGAGCCTGGACGGCGTGACCCGGGAATCCCACGACTGGCTGCGGGGCAAGGGTTCTTTCGAAAGGGCCGTTCGGGCCATCGAACTCTACCGGGATGCCGGGTTTCTTACCGACCTCCAGGTCACCAGCACCTATCACCGACGGAACATCCACGAACTGGAGGACATGTTCCAGTTCCTTCGTGAGATGGGGGTGCGGGACTGGCGCGTGGTTTCCGTGTTTCCCAACGGGCGGGCGGTCCGACAGGACGACTTCATGTTGCGGCCCACGGAACTCCAACGCCTCCTGGACTTCATAAGGGACAAACGGTCCCGTCCCCAGCCCATGGTGGTCTCCTATGGCGACGAAGGGTATCTGGGCTGCGACCACGAGCGCCGGGTGAGGGACTTCTATTACGCGTGCTTTGCCGGGGTCCGCATCGCCTCGATCCTGGCCAACGGAGACGTGTCGGGGTGTCCCAACATTCCCAGGACCCTGGCCCAGGGGAACGTTCGTGAAGAAAGCCTCAAGTCGGTGTGGGAAAACCGTTTCCAGCCCTACCGAGACCGATCCTGGATGCAGAAGGGAATCTGCGTGGGCTGCAACGACTTCGCCATCTGCAAGGGCAACAGCATGCACCTGTGGGACACTCAAACCGATGGGCCCAAGCTGTGTCATGCCCGAATGCTCCGCGAGGCCCGCGAGGGCGTGGCGGGGGATGGGGCTGATATGGTAGGATCTGGTATTGACGCCGAGGAGACCCGGACCGCTTCAGGAGGGTGAGGCATGTTCATGGTTTTGATGGCCCTGGTGGAAATGGGCCGGACAAATGTCCACCGGTTCACGCGGTGGCTGTGGCTGTTGCTGTCCGGTGGGTTGTTCGTGACGGCCCCCGTGTCCTGCTCCAGCACCGGCGGCGGTACGGACCAGGGAACCGGTGACGGGGCCATGGAAGAGGCCCTGGACAACGCGCCCCAGCCCCTGTACGGCGTGGACCTGCCCCTGGACGTGGTACAGCCCGAATCCTGGACCGACATCCCCCAGGGCGAATACGGCCCGCCGGCGGACGTGTCCCAGGACATGAACATGCCCGACGGGATGTACGGTCCGCCCCTGGACGCGCAGGATCCCGGTCCCGCGGACATCCCCCAGGTACTCTACGGCCCCATGCCCGTGGACGTGCAGGATGCCGGTTCCGCGGACATGCCCCAGGTGCTATACGGCCCCATGCCCGTGGACGTGCAGGATGCCGGTCCCGCGGACATGCCCCAGGTGCTATACGGCCCCATGCCCGTGGACGTGCAGGATGCCGGTCCCGCGGACATGCCCCAGGTGCTATACGGCCCCATGCCCGTGGATGTGCATGATGCGGGTGAGCCCGACGTCAAGGAAGACTTCGGTGTCCAGCCCATGTACGGTCCCCAGCCCCTGTACGGCGTCCCCTCGAAACAGTAATCCTCGATTTCCCACTATTGACTATGAACTATCGACTATCGACTGCAATCCGCGATGGCGGATTGCTCACAGGCACTCTCCCACGCCGGCGCCCGTCGCGGGTTGCCCGCCCCAGGGCTTGATGGTGATGGTGTGTTCCGCCACCCCTGGATCGGTGGTCCAGGCCAGCACGTTGGGATCCAACCGGGACCAGCGCCAGGTCCCGTCCGACACCGTCACGATGAACTCGGGGGCCTCCGTGGCCGGATCCTCTCCGTATACGGGCTTGCGCGGGACATAGACCAGGGTGTCCGCCTCGACGTCGCTCTGCCTGAAGACCAGGGTGAACACGTCGGTGTTGGTCACCGGGGCCCCGTCCCGTCGAACGTCCCGGTCGCGTCCGCGATAGTAGGTGAAGGATCGATCGAAGTCGTGGGAAACCGGGATCCCCGCGATTCGTTGGGGATAGGGCCGGACGAAGGCCGCAGCGAAACACCTGGGCATGCCCACCTGTTCCGGGTTTTCGGCGAACAGGTGGGGCACGACCAGGCTCCGGCTCCCCTCGTTGTCCCGGGCCATGGCCCAGTTCCGGCCGGTTCTGGAATAGTCCCGGTAGAAGGCCGATACCCCGGCGTCCTCGATGGCCACCATCTGGTGCATCAGCTCTTCGGGCGCCCCGTCGGCGTCGCCCCGCACACCGAATTCCGCCAGCAGCAGCGGCACCCGGAGACCATGGCCAGCCAGGGTCAGCGCATTCTGGAGGAAGCAGGACAGGTGGTCGCCGTCAACGTCGGATTCGTCGCCTTGTGGCGGGTGGACCGAAAACACCGAACCGCCCAGGGGTGGCGCCGACAGGCCCGTCTCCCGGCCGTCCCAGTCACCGGACAGGGGTCGCACGGCGGGATCGAAAAAGAACAGGGCGTCCCGATCCACGTTCCTGACCGTGGTGGCGAACCGTCGATAGAACTCCCGCAAGGTGTCTTCGCACCCCTTCGCGCCGGCGTACACCAGGGACCCGGGTGCGTCGTCAAAGCACTGGGGTTCGTTGAACAGGCCGTAGCCCACCACGGCCTCGTGGCTCTGGAGGACCTCGGCCAGTTTGTGGAAGGCCCAGATCACGTGGTCCTGGAGGGACAGGTCGTCGGGTGTCCAGGTCCCGTCCCAGAAGTCCGCCCACCACCGCAGGTGGCGGGGCAGGTCTGTGAGACCCGGTGCATTCACATAGGTGCAGTCCCGTTCCAGGGCTTCCGGATCGATCACGCCCTTGCGGTGGGCCCACCGGGGGGCCCCCGTGCCGCCGAGACACCGGGAGACGTATTCCTGGTGGTGGTCCACGATGACCGCCATGCCATGGAGGTGGGCCGCGTCCAGGAACCATCGGATGTATTCCAGGTGATCCAGGTTGAACTGGCGGGGGCCCGTTTCCAGGGCCTCCCACGGGACCTGGAGCCGCACGGCGTTCACGCCCCAGGATCGCAACTGCTCGAAGGCCTCCTCGTCCTCCAGGGCGATGGGGCGGAAGGGGGGGACGCGGGAGCCGCTGCCCATGTTGACCCCGCGGAACAGGACCACCCGTCCCTCGTGATCCACGATCTCGAACCGCTCCCCCACCCGGGCCACGCTGAAGGCGGCGGTCCGGTCCACTGGACTGACGGGGACAGCGACGGGCTCGAAGAATTCGGCCCGGTGGTCCGGTTCCCAGGTGCGGGCGGCCTCCCACCGGATCCAGATCACCAGGGCGGTCGTGGCGACGATGGACAGGGCCGCGAGTGCGCCGAGGGTCTTGCTGACTGTCTTGCCCGCGCTCACTGCTGACCTTCCTTGGACAGAGAACCCAACAGTTCGGCGGCGGCCACCATGAACGGTGTGTTTTCTTTCATGTCATGAGGGTGCAAGAGCCCGTGCAGGTTGTCAACATTCCACGGGGGGAAGGCGCATGCAAGCTTGCGCACTCCAGAGTGGGACAATGAGGCGCGGCCGTGGAACGGCCCTTTGGAGTGCGGCAGCGCTGCCGCTTTCTGGCTATGGGCGTCCTTGACGGTACCCGTGGCGGCGCCATAGTCTTTCGGTTATGGACAACCCTGACGTGGTCATCGTAGGCTCGGGATTCGGCGGCGCCATCCCCGCGCTGCGTCTGGCCAGGGACGGCCGGAAGATCCCCATTTTGAAACCGTGGAATCCATGATGCAGATCAGTCGCGCCTCCTGGGCGGACGTGCCCAGGGCGGGCTGGTGTTTCGCCATGCTCATGGATCGCACTTGAGAGTACCGCATTCTTCGAATTCGAGGGTTGAGCGACAAGGCGCATTCTCCTCGGTTCCGGCAAGGTCGATTCTTTCGCCCAGGAATTTCGTCAGGATGGAGTTCCCATCGTCATCCGCGAGAAATTGAGGTAACGAATTTCTGAGAGCAATGGCAGTGACCAGTTCGGAGGGAGCCAGGCCGGGCCGGATGGTGCGGATCCACGAGCCGAAGGAGCGCCGGATCATGTCCGAGGTCGTGGCCGAAAGGATCTGTAGCAACAGGGAGGCGATGGAAATCTTGTCACCGTAGGTCCTGGGCCTTCCCCGTTTCCTTTGCGCGTTCGTCGCCGGTCTCTCGGGACGCCTAT
>JADHTP010000016.1 GCA_016784945.1 Deltaproteobacteria bacterium
CGGGGGTCACTGGCCTTGCCTGGACGAGGACACGGGGGACGATCCGTACGCCGTGGGGCCGGTGTTTCGCATGGAACTGGGCGCTGAGCCGGGGTGGCGGGTGCTCGACCTGTCCACCGCGGGACACGAGGTCGGTGGCTACGACGAGTTCTTTGTGATGATCCGGCAGGAGGGTTCCGCCCGGGTGGGCCTGTACAAGGCCGACCCGCCCCAGCCGAGGGACTACTCCCTGTTCGGCGGCCTCATCGCCGACGCGCCCGGGGACGACATGGCCTGCTTCCCCACCTCGTCCACCTTCACCGATTTCCTGGACCAGCCCCTGATCTGGCTGGCGCGGGTGGAGATCGAGGCCTCGGAGGTGCTGGACCAGCATCAGTTCAACATGCCAGAGGACGGCCCCGGCCTGGGGGGGCACATCTCCTTCGGTGATGCCGACGGCGACGGCAACGTGGACATGCTGTCCGGGGGCACCCTATGGCGCAACGATGGGGGCGGGGGATTCGAAAACGTGACCGAAGCCGCGGGACTGACCGGCCTTGGCGGGGAAACGGTCTGGGGCGACTACGACAACGACGGTCATCGGGACATCCTGGCCGTGGGCGGGAAGGCCCGTCTTTTCCACAACGACGGCGACGGTACCTTCACGGAAGTGACGGATGCATCGGGCATTGTCATCGATGCCAACAGCCAGGGCGTGGCCTGGGTGGATTTCGACGGCGACGGGTTCCTGGATTTCTACGCCGCCAGTTACGGCACCCTCGCGGATTCGGAGATCCCCACCCGCGACTACCTGTTCCACAACAACGGCGACGGCACCTTCACGGACGTCAATACGGCGGTGGGCATGCCCGTGGGGGCGCCGGGCGGCTACCACGGACGGGGCGTGTGCGTGGCGGACTACGACGTGGACGGCGACCCGGACATCTACGTGGGGAACTACCGGCTGGATCCCAACCAGCTGTGGCAGAACAAGGGGAGCATGGCCGGATTCAAGGAAGTGTCCAGCTCCGCGGGCGTCAAGGGAAACTGGGAACTCAGTTCCTATGGCCACACCATCGGGCCCAGCTGGGGCGACGTGGACAACGACGGGCTCTTCGACCTGGTGGTCCCCAACCTGGCCCATCCCCGGTTCATCGGCTTTTCCGATCCCACCACGGTGTACATCAACAGCGGGGACGGGACCTTCCAGACCTATGAGACGCCGGAAAAGGGCATCCAGTACGACGAAACTCATTCGGGATCGGTGCTGTTCGACGCGGACAACGACGGGGACCTGGACCTGTTCATCACCTCGGTCTACGAGGGCCGCCGATCCTACCTGTACGCCAACGACGGCACCGGCATGTTCACGGACGTCACCTATCCCGCAGGAATCCGGCACTTCAACGGCTGGGGCTGCGCGGCCGCAGACGTGGACGATGACGGGGACCTGGACCTGGTGGCCCATGGCCTTTACGTGAACCAGTCCGACGAAGGCCATTTCCTGAAGGTGAAACTGACCGGCGGGGCCACGCCCGGGGTTGCGGCCGGCCTGTCCAACCGGGATGCCATCGGGGCCTGGGTGCGGATTGTCGAGGGCCAGAACGTCCAGGTACGACAGGTCGAGGGTGGCAAGGGCACGGGCTGCCAGAACGGCCGGGTCCTGCACTTCGGACTGAACGAGGCCGTGAAGGTGGACACGCTCACGGTGCATTGGCCCTCGGGCAAGGTCACGGAAATGGTGGACGTGGCGGCGGATCAGACGTTGGAACTGACGGAGTCCGCAGGTAGATAAAGAGGAGCCCCGCAGTCATCCGGAGGGTGACGGGTGAAACCCTCGCCTCTAAAGGTGGGCACCGCGAATAACCGTTTCAGGCCTCCCGGAACTCTCCGGGCGCGCACACCACGGACAGAGACGGTCCCCGGGTTTCTACGCCAGGGATTCAACCATGTTGTCACCTCGGGAATCCCACAGGGCTCCCACTGAGATTCTACCAGTTATGGGGCGCGGCACAAGTATGGATTCGCCGGCTTGGTGGATCGGGACCACCGCCCCCATAATCGGACCATGAAACCTTCTGTTCATATCCTTCTCGCCGCCCTGTTCGTGGCTGTGGCGGGCGCGGGGTGTGTCGCCCACACTTCCGCGGTGCGGGATGGTCCGGAACATCTCCCCGAACCCGTGATCGACCGCGTTCCGGACCGATGGATGACATCCGCCTTCCATGACTGGTGTTTCCTGCCTTACGGAAACCGTGCCGCCGCGGCCTGGCGGCCCGGCATTCCCGGGCCGGCCCCCTTGGAGGGCGCCGTCCCCCTGTACACCCGGTCCTCACGCCGCATGGGCCCCATGATGGAGGAGGCAGTCAAGGCCTTCCGTGAAGGTCGCACACGGGACGTGCGGAACCGGGGCCTGCAGGCACTGGGAAAAGGGGAGGACCCGGCCGTGGTGGCGGTTCTGCACTATCTTCTGGCCCTGTCCAACCAGGGGCGACCGGGCGACCAGCGGGCTCACTGGCGAACCCTGGAAGGGCATCCCTGCCTGGGCGGTGAGGCGGCCTGGCGCCTGGCGGAGCAGGCGGCGGTGGAGGGCCGTTTCGTCGATGCGGCGAGGTGGTACGCGGCGATCCCGCCCTGGGATGACCGGTGGGCCGGTTCCCGCGTGGGTCTCGCCGTCATTCGCTCGGCCATGGGGGAGCATGACGCTGCCTATCGGATCCTGCGTTCACTGAGTCCATCGAGGCTGGACCTGCCGGGCAGGAAGGCCTACTGGCGGGCGCTCGTGGAGGCCTGTGGGTCCGATGACACCGGGGAGTGCGCCGGGTACGCCGTGCGGCGGCTGTGGCACGAATCGGACGACGGGGAGCGGACGGCGATGGAAGAGGAGTTCGCCCACCTGGCCCATCCCGTGGGCCCGGGCGACCGGGTGGAGGCGCGCCTGGCCCGGGTCAACTCGGACCTCAGGACCGTGACCTCGGTCCTGGACGAAGCCGCGGAGCTGGCTGGGGGCCTCCCTGGCATGGAGGACTACATCCGTGGCACGGCCTTGTCCCGGGTCCTGAAGAAGCGGGTGGAGGCGGTGGACACGCTGCGCCGGGCAATGGCCGCGTTGCGGGACCCGCTTCATCGCGCTCGTGCGCATTACCAGCTCGGACACGTTCTGGGCCGACTGGGGAGGGAAGCCGAGGGCCTGCCCGAACTCCTGCGGGCGGCGGAATTGGGTCGGGGCCAACCCGTCCACGAAAAGACACTGTGGCGCCTGTCCAGGATGTTCCGGCATCTGGGCCGCCCCGGGGACACCAACGCGGCCTTGAAGGAACTGGCCCGTCGTTTCCCGGGTTCCCGGTACGGTCCCCGATTCACCTGGTCCATGGCGTGGTCGGCCTACCGGGACGGTCGTCTCGACGAGGCCCTGGAGCACCTGGAAATCCTGGCCTCCCGGCATGGGCACGAATACAACGGCATGGCGCAGCCACGGCACGCCCAGGCCGTCTACTGGGCCGGCCGAATCCGATGGGACCAGGGGAAGAGGGAAGCGGCCCGAAACCTGTATTCCCAGGTGACGGCGCGCTGGCCCCTGAGCCACTACGCCTGGATGGCCAGGCGGGAACTCGGGGAAACGGTGATCGAGCCCTGGCCCGGGATCGAGGACCCTGATCCCGAGCAGAAATTCACGGACCCCGGTTTTGACGGGATTAGCCTGGCTCCCGATCCGGCCCTGGCCCGGCCCGTTATGCTGGCCCGTATCGGCCTGACGGACCAGGCTGTGGCGGGTTTCACGAGGATGCTGGACGGGCACATGCCCGCCGGTGGAGTCGATGCGCTGGTGGCCCTGATGATGAAGCAGGGACGGGAATCCCTGGCCAGGGCCACCTTCAGGCGCCACCTGAGCCACCTGTCCCTGCCCACCCCGGACCTTCGGTGGTTCTGGAGGATGGGCCTGTCCACGCCATTCGGTGAAGAGTTCGAAGCCGCGAGCAAGTCATCCGGAATGCCCCGAAGCCTGCTCTATGCCATCGGTTACCTGGAGAGTTCCTTCGACCCCAGGGTCCGGTCCGTGGCGGATGCCGTGGGCCTCCTCCAGGTGGTCCCCTCGGTGGAGAAACGCGTGGCGGGCCGGTTGGGAAAGCGTCCGAAGGGTCTCAAGGCCCTCAAGGCTCCGGCCTGGAACCTGGAAATCGGGGCCCGCTTCCTGGCCGATCTGCTGCACATGGCGCGGGGCAACCTGTTCGTCATGGCCGCCAGCTATAATGCGGGTCATTGCCGGATGAAAGGCTGGCTGAAGCAGTACGGTGTACGTCATCCCGAGGATTTCCTGGAGTCACTACCATTCCCCGGGGTCATCACCTATGCCAAGGCCGCGGGCATGCTGGCCATGGCTTACGCCCTGTCCCACGGGGACTGGAACGAGGCCCGGCGCGTGGAAGAAGCCCTGTTCGCCCCGATCCCCGGTGACCTCGACACCGTTCCCGATTCGGGCCGGGACGAATAAGATCGGGTCGTTCGCGTCTGTTGGTCAGACGATTCAATAGATGGAGTCGAGTGTCATGAAATGCGCACCGTGGTGCCTGGTGGTCCTGGGTTTCCTGCTGGCGTCTCCGCCCGTGAGGGCCGACGACAAGGTGGGCAAGGACTGCCTGTACAAGGGGATGAAACTGTTCGGGAAGATCAAGCTGGTGGAGCACTTCCCGGACCTCAAGGTGGAGGTGGTCCAGCATTTTCCCGACCTCAAGGTCAAGCAGGTCGAACACTTCCCCGACAGGTGCGGCAAGTGGCAGATGGTGGAGCACTTCGGGGACCTGAAGGTCAAGATCGTGGAGCATTTCGGGGACATCAAGATCAAGTTTGTGGAGCACTTCCCCGGCGTACCCTGATTCAGGGCAGGAAACCTAGGGACAGTCACCAGGTTTTCAAGCCTAGGTTTCCTCTCTCTTGTTCCTAGGTTTCCTTTCCCCCGGCAGACCCAGATAGTCTATGCCGGGTCGGCCGATGTCGACCTTTATGGTGGGTCCGGCGGGGTCCACGTCCACGATGTGCATGTTGTCGGGATGGCCGCTGAAGCCACCGAGACTGCCGGTTTCGTAGACCGGGATGGTGCCGTTCAGATTGTCGTGCTCCCAGGTATGGCCGTGCCCCACGAAGATCGCCACGATCCGATCCTTGAAGGTCGCGGCGATTTCGTAGAAACGGTCCCCTTCCTGGACGAAGTACCCCGGATTGAACATGAAGAGGGCCATTTCGTCGTCTGTGTGGACCGGGTGATGGAAGAAGAGGACAGCGGGTTCGGGTTCTGCCAGCTCCCCTTCGAGCCACGCCAACTGGTCCCCGTCAAAGGACCCCGTGCAGGCCACGGCCAGGTGGTGCGCCGTGCAAGGCACCGGGTAGGCCTCGCCCCGTGCGCTGTCCAGGAAGACCAGCCGGATCCCGTTGTAGACCACTGAATAGTACGGTTCGATTCCCAGGACCTTCTTCCAGATGGCCTCCACTTTGGACGGGTCCTTGGCCCCGATGGTGCTCCTTTCCTCCTCGTCGTATCCGATATTGTAGTCGTGGTTGCCCAGCACCGAGTAGTACGGCACGGTGAGTTCTTCCATCCTTTCCCGGTAGGTTTCGGCCGGGTTGGACTGCCCCGTCACGTAGTCGGCCGCCTCTTCGGACAGGAGACCGTCCACGAGGTCCCCGGTCACCGCGACGAAGGCGGCTGATGGGAATTCCGTGTTGATCCGCTGGACGGCCTGGGCCAGGTTCTCCTCGGCGTGGGCCGGTTCACCGGTTCGCTGGATATGGGTGTCGGAAAGGACCACGAACCGGAACGGGGCCCCCGGGACGTACCCGGCATCAACTTCGGCCGGGAACCTGTCGGGGACGATATCGGCCTCGCCGACTGGGCCGTCGGAGGAACAGCCGCACAGGAAGAAGGTCAGCGTCACGGACAGTATGCGGTTCATATCCCTACCTCAGAAGCGGAATGATCCGGACAGGCCCAGGGATCGTGCGTCGGCGCCGTGGTCCAGGAGGTCGCCGAACACGAATGTGAGGCCCAGGTCCAGGGGCGGCGCCGGGGTGACACCCACCTTCAGTCCCAGGGGCAGGCGGGCGTCTCCGTGGGGTCGGTGAATGCCATAGCGGAACCCCACGAACATCTCCAGGAAGAACTCGGGCAGGGGACTCAGGGTCAGGCCCAGATCGGTGAAGGTCTGGATGGTGGGCCCTCCCTTCACGAAGAAGAATTCCATGTCTTCCCGCAGGGTGATGGTGAACAGGTCCTCCACCAGGGGGATCAGGATTGGGATGCCCAGGCGCACGCCGATGCGGTGCTCGTCCCAGTCTTCCGCGGGGAACAAAAAGCCCAGTTCCACGCCCAAAAAGGGTAGAAAGGCCCAGGTCACGTACACCTCGGCGCCCCCCAGTTCAGCACTGTTGTTCACGTGGCCCTGGGCGTCGCGGATCCGGGTGAAGTTGAAGGCGTTCAGCGCGAAACCCACCTCCAGGTCGTCCAGGATCCCGAAGGCGGAACGGAAGCCCGAATGCCGCTGGTGTTCGTATCCCGTCAGGTCGATGGCCGGGTAGCGTCCGGGGTTGCGGCTGCGGTCCAGCGCGATGAATCCATCGGGCACGCCGTGACCGAAGGACCAGGCCTCTCCCACCTGGCCGCTGTTGAGCCCGAGGGTGAAATCAAAACCCATCTGGACCTCTTTCTGGTCCAGGGTGATCCCGCGACTGGCCATGGGAACGATGTCCGCACCGGCCGTGACGGAAAGGCAGAGCACGGCCAGGCCGGCTGTCAGGGATACGCGCTTCGACATTGATTTCTCCCGCGTCAGGACTTCGCGGCTAGCATACCCCTTTTCTGCTTGAACGATTAACGAGAGGCGATAGGCGATAAGATATTGGCTATCGGCTCCTAGAACCGGTAAGCGGCGGCGAGGGTGATGGGCCGGGAATCGGCCTTCTGGTTGTGCAGGTCAGCGAAATTGAAGGTCATGGCAAGGTCCAGCGCCGGGGCCACGGTGCCGCCCACCTTGAGACCAAGGGGAATGGCCATGTCCACCCCGGAATCCAGACCCCGAGTTCCACGCCCAGGAAGGGCAGGAAGGCCCACGTCGCGTAGATTTCGTCGGCGGTATAGGTCCCCGCCGCCGAACTCGGCGCCGGTAGCGTTGTTCCAGTACATGGCGCTCAGGGCGGCACCCAATTGCAGTTCTTCCAGGATGCCGTAGCGGAAGGAAAGGCCGTTGTGCCGATCGTGCATGTACTGGGTGCCGAGCCAGACCTCCTTGGCCACCGCACCCTTGCTGAGGTCGAGGGAGAAGTCGAGCCCGCTCTTTCCCTGCCCCTGTTGTACCGTGATCCCGCGGGCCGCCAGCGGGACCGTGGAATCGGCCAGCGCGGTCCTGGCAAACGCCAGCACCATCACACATGCCATCAATGAAATCCGTCCTCTCATCTGTTCCTCCATGCTCGTGAAAGGACTTCCATCGGCTCCGACGAGCGGGATCTGCCATTGGGTTCGATGGCTATTTGAGCAAGTTCCGGGTCAGACGCCCCCCGATCTCCTCAACAGCCGCCGCCGTGGTCTTTCCGGCGGGCACGCATGCTGCAAGGAGAGACCGTTGGGATGGTCGATGTGTGCGAAATCGCACATTTTGGGCTATGCTTCCGGGGAATTGGGAACGTGGAGCGCTGTCGTGCAGGAACGACCGGCCGGAATCGCCGGCATCATCGAGTCCATTCTTCGGGGATCCACCCGGATCCTGGGATGCACCTCCGCCAGCCTGATCGTGTTCAACGACGTGAGGCGGGAGGTCAGGCTTCGGGTGGGTACAGCAGCCGAAAGCCTCCCGGACCTGGAGCAGGTGGAGGCCCTGGCGGGCAGCATCGAGGGCGCCTCCTTTTCTTTCGACGACGTAAGCGGGAGCCTCGTGTACCGATCCTGGAAACAGCGGATCGTACTCGAGACATCGTCCCTCGGCGACCTGGCGGGGAACGCGTTCGGAACCGAGATCCTCGGGCCCGTGATGGACATGATCGGCGAGAGGCGCTTCATCTGCGTGCCGGCCCTGACCGGTGATCTGTGCCAGGGCGTGGTGGTCTTCGACAAGGCGGGCGCCGCTCCGTTCAGCCGTCAGCAGAGGGAGGTCCTGCTGCTGTACGCCCAGCGGATCGGGGACATCATCGAAAGCGATCCCGACGACGTGGGCGCTCAAACCAGTCCGTGCGGGTCACCAGAAACCCTCCGGCGGGCCGAACCGGCCGGCGACCAGTTGATCCACATGGCTATGGGCGAAAGCCCGCCCGTTGTCATGGTGGACGCGGACTCCCGGATCACCTCCAGCAACGATGCCGCCGATCGTCTTTTCGGCTATCCGTCGGGCGAAATGGTAGACCGTTCGGTGGAGGACCTCTTCAAGGACCCGCAACAGATCCGGGCGTTGCTGAATCACCACTTCCTGTTCCTGGCCGACTGTCATTTCGAAGAGGGGTCGGTCCTGCGCCGTCGCAACGGCCGCCAATTCCCGGGACGGGTCGAAACGCTCCTGCTCGCCGACAATGAGGGCCAGGTCGTGGGTTTCCTTGTGCTGTTCAAGGACCAGTCCGCCCTTGTAAAAAGCCAGGAGGATCGGCGGGGTCTGGACCGGCTGATGCGCCAGGAGCGCCTGGCCACCATGGGCGAGATGGCGGCCCAGCTGGCCCACGAGATCAGGAACCCCCTGGTGGCCATCGGGGCCACCCTGGAATACGTGGCCGGCGACCTGGAGGAAGGGCGTGACGTGCGGGAGAACATCGCCGACGTCAGGAAGGAGATCTCCCGCATCGACATGATCCTGAAGGCCTACCTGTCCCTGGCCGCGCGCCACGGATCGTCCCTGGCGGTGGTGGACCTGGCCCAGGTGGTGGAAGACGCGTCGAAGATCCTGGACGGCTCCCGGAAGAGCACGGGAAAGACGTTCACTTCCCTGGTGCCGGAGGGGGCCACCGTGCTGGCCGACGTGGATGGTCTGCGGCACGTGTTCTTCAACCTCCTGCTGAACGCCCTGGAGGCCCTGCCATGGGGTGGGGAAGTGACCTGCTCGTCCACGGTCGGTCCCGACCAGGTGACCCTGAACGTGGAGGACACGGGACCGGGGCTGAGTTGCGATCCCCGGGAGTGCTTCCAGACTTTTTTCACCACGAAGAAGAACGGGACCGGGCTCGGACTCACCGTGTGCCGGAAGATCGTGGAGGCCCACGGCGGTACGGTGAGACTGGAGAACCGTGAAGAGGGTGGGTGCCGTGCCGTGGTGACCCTCCCCCGGAAGGTGACGACATGACCAGGAAGAACGCGCGCAACGGGGCTGACGGTTTCCGGGTGCTGGTGGTGGACGACGAGCAGCTGTTCGCCAAGGCCATCGCCCGGGAACTGGATCGGCAGGGCATGGCCTGCGACGTGGCCTACTGTGCGGCCGAGGCCATGGACCGCTCCGAGATCAACCGGTACGCGGCCATCCTCCTGGACCACAAGCTGCCCGACGACGACGGGATACGGATGATTCCCGCTCTCCTGGCACGGCAGATCGACGCCTCGGTGATCGTCATGACCGCCCACGAGGCCATTCCCAATGCCATCCAGGCCATCCGGCAGGGCGCCGAGGATTACCTGGTCAAGGAGACCAGCATCCAGCCCATCGTCAACGCCGTGCTGGAGGTTCGCAGGCGGTTCCAGGTCCACGCGGCTGGTACGGACTGGGACGAGCATGAAAGGGAGGGGTTGCTGGGACGGTCACCGGCCATGGTGCGGGTGGTGGACCAGCTCAAAAGGGTCGCCAGACAACGGGAAACCACGGTCATCCTCACCGGTGAGACCGGCGTGGGCAAGGAGGTGGCCGCGCGGTGGCTGCATGCCCAGTCGGGGTCCCCGGAGAGCCCTTTCATCGCGGTGGATTGCGTGGCGTTGCCCAGCCAACTGGTGGAAAGCCTGCTGTTCGGCCACGAAAAGGGGGCGTTCACCGGAGCCGACGCCAGCCGGGACGGCGCCTTCCACGAGGCCGGCAAGGGGACGATTTTCCTGGACGAGATCGGGGAAATGGATCCGTCCCTCCAGGGCAAGCTGCTGCGGGTCCTGGAGTCGCGCCGGTTCAACCGGGTGGGATCGGTCAAGGAGCAGTCCGTCAAGGCCCGGGTGCTGGCGGCCACCAACCGGGATCTCATGGAGCAGGTCAAGCGCGGGCGTTTCCGGTTCGACCTGTTCCAGCGATTGAACGTCTTTCCCATCCATATTCCGCCCCTGAAGGAGCGGGGGGACGACGTGTTGGTCCTGGCGCGATACTTCGTGCGCTTCTTCCGCGACAAGATGAAAGTGGAAATCGCCTCCCTGTCCCCGGAGGTGGAACGGCGGCTGCTTGCCTACGACTACCCCGGTAACGTGAGGGAATTGAAGAACATCATCGAGCGCGCCATCATCCTGGCGGACTCGGGAACCATCGAATTGAAGCACATCCCGGACAGGATCCTGCGCAGCGGGGACACGGTGAGGTCGGCCGGGGGCCATTTTTCATCGCTGCCCTTCGACTTCATCCCCGGCGTGGACACCCTGGAGACCCTGGAGGTCAAGATGATCCGCCACGCCCTGCGGCAGGCCCGCGGCGTGAAGGCGGAGGCCGCCCGGATCCTGGGGATCAGCCGCTACCAGTTGCTGCGCCGGCTGGAGAAGCACGACATCTCGACGGCTGACTAGAGGAGTCTGGCTCCCCTGTTGCGGAATCGAACACCGTGCGCATCCTGACAGGTTTTGCCGGTTGATCAGCGGACCAGGTCGCGGCTCCTGGCGTGCAGGCGCATGTGGCCCTTCATGATGCCCTCCGTGGACAGTGCCCGCAAGGCGGCGAGGTTGTTGGCCATGCCCGCGGCGGCGGCCGCCGCTGCCAGGTCCGCCGACGTGGCGGCTCCCAGGACGTCCAGGGCGAGGCGGGCCGCGGGGTGTACACGGGTCGCGCCTCCCACCAGGCCCACGGCCAGGGGCATTTCAAGCCGACCCGACAGGGAGCCCGATTCCGAACGGGTCCAGACACAGACGGGCCCGTAGGCCCGGCCCCGGGCGGCAAAGGCATGGGCCCCGCCTCCACGGCCCGAAAGTCGTTTCCCGTGGCCAGCAACACGGCATCAACGCCGTTCATGACGCCCTTGTTATGCGTGACCTCCCGGTAGGCGTCCAGTTACGCGAACCGGGACGCCGACACGATGCCTTCCAGCACGGCGTATTCACCCATGATGATGAGCTTGCCGGGTGCCCGGAATTCGCTGTTTTCCCGATCCTGCATCATTGGCGATGATATCCCATCGGGCTGAACCGTGGCAGACTAGGGGCGTGACCTCGGGAGGCTTTCGCCATGGGATACCGGGACCGGTTCGCTAAATACCAGGAACGGGTGGAGTCGGCCCTGGCGGCTTCCCTGGCACGGTGCGAAGGCCCGGCGAGGCTTCTTGAAGCCATGGAGTACTCGTTGATGGCCGGCGGCAAACGGCTGCGGCCGGTGCTCCTGCTGGTCACCCGGGACCTGTTTGAAAAGGACGGGCCCGATCCCCTGCCCGCGGCCTGCGCCCTGGAGTTCATCCACACCTATTCCCTGATACACGACGACCTTCCCGCCCTGGACGATGACGACCTCCGCCGCAACCGCCCCTCCTGCCACCGTCGATTCGACGAGGCCACGGCCATCCTGGCCGGGGACGCCCTGCTGACCCAGGCCTTCTGGCTGCTGTCGGAGGCCTACGGTTCCCTTCCCGACGACCTGGGATTGCGGGTTGTGGGCGAGGTCGCACGGGCCACGGGCACGGCGGGCATGGTGGGGGGGCAGGCCCTGGACACACTGGAAACCGGCCGGTTGCTGGAAAGGGCGGAACTGGAGCGGATGCACCGAATGAAGACGGGCGCCCTGATCGCGGCTCCCGTACGGTGTGGCGCCCTGCTGGGCGGCGCCGACGAGATCGAAATCGATCGGCTGACCGGTTGCGCCCGTCGCATGGGACTGGCCTTCCAGGTGGTGGACGACATCCTGGACGTGGTGGGCGAGAGGGACAAATTGGGCAAGACCATCGGCAAGGACCAGGCCCAGGGCAAGACCACCTACGTCACTCTCCTGGGCGTGGAGGGCAGCCGGGACCTGGCCCGTGACCTGCACAAAGAGGTGCTGGAGGGCCTCGCTCCCTTCGGACCCGCCGCCGATCGCCTCAGGGAACTGGCCGCCTTCATCGTGGACCGGGCCTTCTGAGAAGCCTTTCTTCCATCCCGCTTTCGGCCAGGTATTGCAGGAGGGTGTCCGCATAGAGGCCGTGGGCTCGGGCGTCGGAATGGGCGTCCCAGGCGCTCACGGCGTAGGATGGCTTTCCATCGGCCACAATGGCCGGCGTGGTGTCGACGAAGGGGATGCCGTTTCGTCGGAATTCGGCCTACACGGTCTCCTTGGCCTCCTCCAGGAAGGCCTGGTGCCTCTGCTGTCCATACCACCAGGCCCAGTCCAGGTACAGGGCCGTGACGGGAACCGATTCGTCCTTTCCCGGCGGCCCGGCGTGTCAGCCCCTTGAATCCCAGGCCCTCGGTCAGCGTTCGGCGTTCGTCAGAACATGCGGCGATAGTCGTGACCGTCCTGGGGGCAGTCCTGCCAGGCGGTGGTCTTGCCGTCCCTGAAGGCGCAGTCCACGGGCCGCTTGCCCAGAAGACGCATGATCAGTCCGGTGGGTGTGATGACGCCATAGTAGAGCACCGTGAGGATGATCCTGGTGTTCAGCCACCCCAGGGCCCCGGCAAACAGCATCCAGCCCCGAAAGACCACCTTGAGGACCGGCAGGCTCAGTTGCAATGCCACGAACAGGCCCGCGACGGACCAGAGCACGGCGGCCGCCCGGTGGTGGTCGTTGAAGAAGACAAGGCCGCCGATGGCCGCCAGGATGACGGTCATGAGGGCGCCGAACTTCCTCAGTTCCCGGCGTTCGTCTGGTTTCACGGTTCCCATCGACTCCCCTGGTTCTCAGTCCAGTTGGAACACATGGCGCCAGTCGCCCGATTCCTCCAGCGGGGGCTGTCCATCCTTGTGCAGGAGGCAATCGCCCAGCAGGAGGCTGTCCATCTCCGTCCGCATGAAACAGCGATAGGCGTCTTCCGGGGTGCACACGATGGGCTCCCCCCGGACGTTGAAGGAGGTGTTCACGATCACCGGGCACCCGGTCCGCTTCTCGAAGGCGCTGATCAGGCCATGGTAGAAGGGATTCTGTTCCCGGGACACGGTCTGAAGGCGCGCCGAACAGTCCACGTGGGTCACGGCCGGCACCTCGGAGCGCGCCACGTTCAGCTTGTCCACGCCGAAGAGGTCCTCCTGCTCGGGGGTCATCGGGGTGCGTCGGCCCTCGGCCACGTCCGCCACCAGGAGCATGTAGGGGCTTGAATGGTCGGCGGGGAACTCGAACCACTTCGGGGTCTTTTCCAGCAATACGCTGGGCGCGAAGGGCCTGAAGGACTCCCGGTACTTGATCTTCAGGTTCATGGTCTTCTGCATCTTCGCGGACCGGGCGTCCCCGATGATGCTCCGGTTGCCCAGAGCGCGGGGGCCGAACTCCATGCGGCCCTGGAAAAGCCCCACCACCCTGCCCGCCTCCAGTAGGGCGGGCACCTTGCGGAAGGCCTGCCCTTCGTCCATCTTTTCGTAGGGCCGGCCCCGGGCCTTCAGGTGCTCCTCGATGGTTTTGTTGTCGAAGGCGGGGCCCAGTTGGGTCCACTTCTGTGCGTCGCGGGTCCCGTCCGCCGTGCGTGGCTGGTCCAGGTGCGAATGCCACGTGGCCAGGGCCGCACCCAGGGCGCCGCCGGCGTCACCGGCCGCCGGCTGTATCCAGATGTCGTCGAAAATCCCCTTGCGCAGCAGCTTCCCGTTGGCCACGCAATTCAGGGCCACGCCTCCCGCCAGGCACAGTCGGTTCATCCCCGTGACCCGCCGGGCCGTGGCCGCCATACGGAGCACGATCTCCTCGGTCACCTGCTGGATGCTCTTCGCGATGTCCATTTCACGCTGGGTGACGGGGCTCTCGGGCTTGCGTGGAGGACCGCCGAAGATCCGGTCGAAACGCCGGTTGGTCATGGTCAGGCCCACGCAGTAATCGAAGACCTTCAGGTTCAATCGGAAGGACCCGTCGTCCTTGAGGTCCACGATCTCGTCCAGGATCCGGTCCACGTACCGGGCCTCGCCGTAGGGCGCCAGCCCCATCAGCTTGTATTCGCCGCTGTTGACCCTGAATCCCGTGTAGTAGGTGAAGGCCGAGTAAAGGAGTCCCAGGGAGTGGGGGAAGTTCATTTCCTTGAGGAACTCGATGTGATTGCCGCGGCCGGCGCATAGGCTGGTGGTCTGCCACTCGCCCACACCGTCCATGGTGAGGATGGCCGATTCCTGGAAAGGCGAGGGAAAGAAGGCACTGGCGGCGTGGGCCTCGTGGTGCATGGTGAAGCGGACCCGGTCGGGGTCCACGTCCAGTTCCTTTGACAGGAGGGACCGCATGTTCAGTTTCTGTTTCAGCCACAGGGGCATGGCCTTGTGGAACGACAGGAGGCCCCGCGGCGCAAAGGCCACGTAGGTGGACAGGATCCGCTCGAACTTGAGCATGGGCTTGTCGTAGAAGACCACCAGCACCACGTCGTCCAGGGTGATGCCCGCTTCCCGCAGACACCAGGACAGTGCCTGGTGCGGGAATCCGCTGTCGTGCTTCACCCGGGTGAATCGTTCTTCCTGGGCGGCGTACAGGATCTCGCCGTCCCGGATCAGGGCGACGGCGCTGTCGTGGTAGAAGGCCGATATCCCCAGGATGTAGGTCGCCTTGGTCATGGTGGCGTAACGGTATTGCGTTGGGCGGGCCGAGTCAACGCGGGGGCTATCCCCAGAAAGCCGGGATCATGGCCATGGCCTGAAGCGTGACGAACTGGCAACTGGTGTCCGTACGTCAATCTTGAAGGCATTTGCGCAGTTCGACCGAGTCCACCCGGTAGACCAGGATGGAGTGGCCGGCGCTGGCGTCCGGTTCCCGTTGGCGCAGGCAGGCGGCCAGTCGTCCGAAACGGAGGTCCGCGAACAGGCCGTAGTCGTTGTACCAGGCCTCGGCTGGCCGTTCTTCGAGTAGGACGTCCAGGGCCGATTCCTTTCCCATGGCCTCTTCCAGTCTCCGTGCTGCGGGCTGGAGGTGGCGGTAGGTTTCCTCGTACCAGTCCCGCCAGGCACCGGGGTGTCGGGCGAACACGCGCTGAAGCTGGGTGGCGCTGATGCAGTAGGTGCCCGGTTCCAGGGGGAAGACTCGGTCGTCCCTTTCGATCCCGAAGTCGATGAACCCGGGCAGGCGTTTTGCCCGGACACCATGGTGCGCCGGGCTGGCCGTGCCGAAGTAGGAGAGGTATGCGGGACCCGTCGTGTCCCCGGCATCCAGGATGTCGCTCAGCGTCGGCAGGTCCTGTCCCCAGTCCAGGGAACTGTCCACCAGGTGTCGATACCCCTGTGACGAACCCCCCGCGAAGACATTGAAGTAGCCGATGAAATGGGGGCGGGCCAGGAGGGTCCCGACCACCAGCAGGGCGGCCAGCGCCACGGTCGGTACGGTCCGTGTCAGCCGGCCCGTTCCGGCTCCCAGGGTAACCCCCGCCAGGACGAACAGCACCGGGTAGGTGGGCAGGAGGTGACGATGTCCGATGTTGAGGTGGCTGGTGACCGACAGGATCCAGTAGGCCGCCAGCAAGGCCCACAGGGGCGCCGTCCGGTACAGGCCCCGTCGTACGCCGGCCAGGCCCCTTCCCCCGGCCAGGGTAAGGGCGGCGGCCAGGATCAGCAGGGCGAACAGGGCGACGGGGGTCTTGTACGCAAAGGCCATGGGAAAGAACCGGGCCCATCCCCGGGTGCTGAATTCCCCGTCCAGGAAGGCGTTCCGGCGCTGTGACCACTTGAGCGCCCGGGCCGTTCCGAAGAGGTAGGCCTCGGGCAGCAGGCTATGGTCCCTGGCCAGGGTGATGGCGTCCTGGACGGCGCCGCCGTCCACCTGGACCGCGGGCCATGACTCCGAGAATCGAAGGGATGCCGCGCTTTCGTCCGGCACGGGCGCGTATCGAAAGCCGAAGGCGGCCCACACCAGGATCCCGACCACGGCCACGTGCGCCCCGATCAGGCCGGCGAATGTGACCAGCTGAACCGGCCGTCCCAGGTCCTTCTCGAAGCCGCCCACCTTCAGTCCCAGAGGTCGCGGACCGGTCAGCCTCACCACCACAAGCAACGCGAACACCACGAAGAGGAGGGGGGCGTTGAGCTTGGTGAGGAACAGTGCCCCGGTGGCGAGCACGCTGGCCGCGAGGCGGCCGGGCGTGATTCCGTGCAGCAGTCGCCAGAAGCACCAGACGGACAACAGGAAGAAGAGGGCGGCCGGCACGTCCGACGTGACCAGGCCCCCGTGGCCGAGCACCGTGGGGCTGAACACGCACAGGACCAGGGACAGGAAGCCGGCCCTGGGGCCGAACAGGCGCCGGGAGATCCCGTAGACGGTCAGGGCGAGGGCCACCGTGAACAGCGCCATGAGGGCCCGGGCCCTGAGCAGCAGGGCGTCGGCGTCGTTGCCCGATTCGTAAAGGAACTGGAATCCCAGCCGGTCGTGGGACGCAGTGCGCCATGCCTCCTGGTCAGTGGGGGGAAGGGCGGGGGCGGACGGGAGCAGCGCCAGGGCGGCCAGTCTCTGTGGAAGGGGACCGGCCTCCGGATTGAGCCGGTAGTCCCCCGTGATCCAGTGGGCAGTGCCTGAGACGAGATAGGCCCCCTCGTCAAAGGTGGCGCTCTTGTCCATCACGGATGTGACGGTCAGGGACCAGCAGGCGGCCGCCAGCAGGGCCACGCCGGGAATTCCCACGGTCCATCCCTTGACCCGCTTCCACGTCATCCGCGTTTCTCCCGGGCCGCTTTACACAGGGTCCTCAGGTCCTGGGCCAGTTGCCGCCCACCGTGACAGGAAACCAGCAGCACCAGCCCCATGATCTGGTACCTGAATCGGCTGTTTTCACCGGTTTCGGCAAGACTGCCGAGTACCGTGACCCACCCGATCGTGCCCAGGGCGAACAGCAGCACGAGGCGCTCCCGTGGGCGCCGCCGTCCGGGTCGGAACAGGGACGCCAGGGACCAGGCAAGCAGAACGGGAATGACCACGGGGATCAGGACGGCCCTTTCCAGGTTCTCGATCCTGGTTGCCAGGACGTTGATCCGGTTGCGGTTTGGGACTACGAAATTGTCCCTCGTCACCGGGTCCAGGAAACGGACGAGGTTGTGGCCGACCGTGTCCAGATAGGGGCCGGGGTATCGCCGTATCAGTTCCAGTGCTCCTTCCATGTAGAGACGGGACACGTCCAGGTAGACCCAATGGTTGTAGTTGATGGGGTCGCGCTTCGTGGACTCGTGGAGGGGGGTGCGGTCGGGGCGGTCGAGGGCCGGTACGCCCCGGTCCTGGTCATCAAGACCCAGGAGATCCATGTAGATCCGGGGGTGGGAGAACTCCCATTCGGGGGAGATGGGGGCGAGGACGCCTGTCTCCACCAATCTCGATACCTCGGAGCGGGGGACGTTTTCCTTGGCCACTCGATGGAGGCTGTTCCCACCCCAGGAGCTGGTTCCGAAAAAGCCCAGGACCACCAGGTTCTTGGCGCAGAACAGGCCCACGAGGACCAGGGGCAGGACCGCTCCAAGGAGAAGGCGCTTTCGCATCCCCCGGGGGCAGTTCACCAGGGCGACGGCGAGGGCCAGGACCAGGTACACGGGATGGAAAAGGCTGCGAAGCAGGACCAGGGCGGCCATCACCCAGAATGCGGCCTGCATGAAGGGGCCGGGGCGTCCACCGGAACGGGCCAGGCACCAGGCGGCTCCGGCCAGGAAACCCATGGAGAGATGGGGGTAGAAGTACCAGTTTTCGTAGAGGACGAAGGGCGGTGCGCAACAGAAGACCAGTGCGATGGCCACGGCGGGCCACCGGGGCACGGCGAGTTCCCTCAGGGTCAGGGTGGTGAAGGCCATGGTGGCCAGGCCCACTCCGAGGAACAGGGCCTGGAAGACCTGTGGGAAGGCCTGGGGCGCCCCTTTCATGACCAGGCCAGTCAGTGCGTTGAAGATGGGCGGTTGGGCATGGAGGTGCCACAGGCTCTGCAGGAGGTGATCCCGCAAAAGGGGAGGATCCAGTATCTGGGAAAAGAAATAGACCGTGTCCGACCAGAATCCGATGCCCTGGCCGCAGTACCATCCCCGTGCCAGGATGAAACCCAGGACCGCCACGAGCCACGGCGCCCAACCCAAGGGTTCGGGCCCGACCGCCACGATCGGGGCGCTGTTTTTCGTGGGCGTGTCTATTGCTGGTCCTCCCAGGTCACGCGGTAGAGTTCACATCGTTCCGAGCGGTGCAGTGGCCTGAACTGCCGGGGAAGGGAACGGGCAAAGGCCGATTCCCGGGGTTCGCCGTCACCGGGCTCGGGCATGAATACCATCAGGGCCGTCGCTCCCGAGTCCGCCACCCTGGTGGCCCACCGTCCGGCGTCCCACGGGGATGTGGCGTCCACCACCCGGATTTCCCGTTCCAGGTGGGTGCCGAACAGCGGTGAAACGAAACCGTTCAGATTACGGCTCGCGGCCAGTGCCAGGCGGCCTTCGGGGAGGGCTTTTCCCAGGGCATGGACGCAGGGGGCGTAGGCCCGGTAGTCGAATTGCCAGGATTCGGGGGCGGCTTCGTATTCCCTGACGTGGCGGTCGTACCGGGCGCCGTGGAGCCAGTGACCGGCCACGAGAGCCAGAACCAGGGCCCCGAAGAGCGTGACCAGTTTCGCACCGTTTGGGATTTCCGGGGCCCACCGGCGTCTGACGAGGATCCCGGCGCCTCCCAACCCCAGGACGGCCCCACCGGATGCCAGTGCGGGTCCGCCTGCAACGGGGATGTTGGTGAAATACAGGAGGCCGGCCACCTGGCAGGTAAGGAACACCCCGGTGATGACCAGGGGAGGCGCCCCTGCCCGGTTTCCCACAGCCAGTCCCGCCAGTGCCAGGAGCACGGTGCCCGGGTAGGCGAACCGGACGTTGGAGAACAGGAAGCTGCCACTGCGCGGGAGCAGGGCGTACAGCAGCATCATCAGGACCCCGAGCACGAACAGCAAAGCCCCGAAACGCCAGTAAGGGGAGCCGGGTCGGACCAGCGACCATACCAGGGCAAAGAACCCGGCGGCCGCACAAAGGGTCACGGAAAGCACGCCGGCCGGGCCCAGTCCCCAGGACGAGTTGGGCAGTCCCGACTGGCCCAGGAAAGCCTGGAACAGTTTCCCGCTGTCCCACAGGAAGCCGAACTGGTTGAACAGACTGGTGGAGGCGGCCCGCGTATCCATGCCGTCGATTCCAGGGAACAACTGCTGGCCCAGGACTTCCACCGGGTAGGGGTACAGCGGGTTGTCCGCCACCAGCCAGTTGCGGAGGTAGAACGCGGTACCGAAAACCAGAAGGCCGCCCACGAACAGGATGATCTGTCGGCCGGTTTCCCGGATGCGGGACCAGCCGTCAACCCGGGGTTCCATGCAGGACCGGGACGCCAGGAACACGAGGACCAGGGGGGCCATGACCCAACCCACCTGCTTGAAGCCGGGCAGGGCCCCTGCCAGTGCCGCCGCGAGGAACAACAGTGAAAGTGTCGGGTGCCGGGCGGCGTGGACCGACCATCTCAGGGCCGCCAGGAACGTGGCCCACAGCGGCAACTCCACATAGGTTTCGGTCAACACGTTGAAGACCGCCGGCACGGTGGCCAGCGCCGAGGCCACGGCCGTCGCCGCCAGTCGATTGCAGCCGGCCTCACGACCCAGTCCGTACACGGACAGAGCCAGGAGGGCCAGGAAGGGCAGGTTCACCAGGGGCAGCCACAGGTCGCAACCCGTGAGCAGGAAGGCCCAGGCCGAAAACATCTCGCCGTTGGCCGGAAAGTAGGGGTAGGGATCGTAGTAGGCCGGAAACGGGAACAGGGACAGGTCGTGGGCCTGGACATAGTGAGCGGCCAGGGGCAGGTGGTAGTTGAGGGCGTCGTAACCCAGGGGAGGCCTGTCGAGGGCGTACCCCACGGCCAGGGTGACGGCGACCAGACCCGGGACCATGACCAGGAGGACGCCGGGCTCGGCCCGGCAGCCTTCCCTGATGGCATTCCAGGCTTGACGGAACACGGACGCGGCGGGACCGTTCCCCGGGAACAGACCCAGCGCAGCGGACAGAAGCAGGGCCGCGGGCAATACGATCCACCGGTCCATCAGGCCCAGCGTCCCGAGCCCCGTGGTCAGCATGACGACCATGAGAAGGGGGATGGCCAGGGTGGCGCCGAGGCTCTCGATCCCGCCCACGGATTCCGGGAGCCGCGAGGCCACCCGTGCCGCGCCCCACACCATTTGGCCACAGACCACCAGGGTGGCCACCAGTCCGCCGATCACGTGCAGTGTGTCGTCCACGTCGGGGATGATAGCACCGGGCGGAAACCAGGAACAACGGTCGCGTTTTCACGACGGATCATCACAAACCACCGAAATCATGAACAGAGTGAATTATATTAGGATTAAATCAATCTAATTGGTAGTATTAACACGGAGGCCGGTTTCGAGGCTTCCTGGAGGTGATTGATGAAGACCCAGAGGATTCCAGACACGGTGGAGGAACCTTCCGTCCGTGCCGTGGCTCTTTTGACCGCCCTGTCCGGTGTGGTGGTGCTGTCCACCGGATGGTTCTGGCTGTTGCCCGTTCTGACGTTGGACTTTGGTCTGCGGGTGGTCCTGGGACCCCGTTTCAGCCCGCTGGCCAGCCTGGGCGGGCGATGGGTGGCGCCCTACGTTCAATGGGAATCGAGGCGGATCCCGTTTTCGCCGAAGAGATTTGCGGCCGGTATCGGATTTGCGATGCTGGTCGCCGCCAGCCTGTTGTGGCTGGTGGGCGGTCCCCTGCTCTCCGTGGCCGGACTCACCGGGTTGCTGGTGGTGTTCGCCCTGCTGGAAGCCGCTACGGGATTCTGCGCCGGGTGCGCCGTGTATAACCAGCTGGTCCGTGTGGGCCTGCTGAAGCACCCCGAGTGCCCGGACTGTCGGGTTTCCGTGGAGAAAGGCTGACCCGGCTTGATGGACATTGCCTAGAGTGCCCGGTGGGCGATGTCCTGGCGGTAGTGCATACCGGGCCATTTGATCATCTTGGCGACCTTGTAGGCCCGATCCCGGGCCTCACGCACCGTTTCCCCGGCGGCGGTAACGCCGAGCACCCGACCACCGGACGTGACGGCCCGGTCGTCGTCGTCCAGCGCCGTGCCCGCGTGGAACACCTGGACGTGGGGTATGCGCGCCGCATTCCCAAGCCCCTCGATCACGTCACCCAGCCGGGGCTTCGCGGGATAGTTCTCCGCCGCCAGCACCAGGCAGATCGCAGGCCGGGGATCGAAGCTGATGTTCACACCCGACAGGGTGCCGTCGGTGCAGGCCTGCATGGCCGTGAACAGGTCGCCCCTCATCCGATAGAGCACGGGCTGGGTCTCGGGGTCTCCGAAACGGCAGTTGTACTCCAGGACCTTGGGTCCCTCGGAGGTCATCATGAGACCGGCATAGAGCACACCCTTGTAGGGGGTGCCGCGGCGTGCCAGCTCCGCTAGTGTCGGCCGGATGATGGTGGCCAATACGTGCTTCTGGACCTCGTCGTCCAACACGGGAGCCGGCGAATAGGCGCCCATGCCACCGGTGTTGGGGCCCTGGTCCCCGTCGAACACCCGCTTGTGGTCCTGTGACGTGGCCATGGGCAGGACATAGTCGCCGTCCGTAATGACCATGTAGGAGGCCTCCTCGCCTTCAAGGAATTCCTCCACCACCACAGTGTTCCCGGCGTCGCCCAGGGAACGGTCCACCATCTGGGATCGGGCGGCGTCCAGGGCTTCTTCCCGGGTGGTCGCCACCACCACGCCCTTCCCGGCGGCCAGGCCGTCGGCCTTCACCACCACCGGGAGGGGGCAGGTCGACAAGTGTTTGATGGCCTGGTCGGGGTCGTCGAACACGTGGTATCCGGCGGCCGGCACGCCCGCCGCATCCAGCACCTCGTGACAGAAGGCCTTGCTGGCCTCGATGCGGGCATTGTCCTTGTCGGGCCCGAAGGCCCGGATGCCGGCCTCGTTCAGGCGGTTCACCAGCCCCTGGGCCAGCGGGGCTTCCGGTCCCACCACCACCAGGTCCACAGACTCGTTCTTCGCGGCCCTCACGATACCGTCGATGTCCGACGGCTTCACCGGAATGGATTGCGCCACGGCCCCGGTTCCGCCGTTACCCAGGGTGATCAGGACCTTGACCCCCGGGCTGCCGGCGAGCCTCCAGGCCATGGCATGCTCCCGTCCCCCGTTGCCCACCACCAGTGCCTTCATGTCATTCTCCGTTTCATGGCCCCGGACGGACCCTCAGTGCCTGAAATGCCGCTTGCCCGTGAACACCATGGCCAGGCCCAGCTTGTCCGCGGCATCCACCACCTGCTGGTCGCGGATGGAACCGCCCGGCTGGGCCACCGCCGTGGCGCCTGCTGCCGCGATCTCCTCCAGGCCGTCGGGGAAGGGGAAGAAGGCGTCGGAACCGGCAACGGTCCCCTTGAGGTCCTGCTGTGACTTCATCACCGCCAGCTTGGCCGAATCCACGCGGCTCATCTGGCCGGCGCCCACGGCCGCGGTCTTGTCCTTCCAGCAGAACACGATGGCATTGCTCTTCACGTGCTTGGTCACGCGCCATGCCATTTCCAGGCCGGCCCACTCGTCCTCCGTGGGTTCGCGCTTGGTGACCACCTTGGCGTTTCTGACCTCCGACGCCACGGGGTCGGTTTGCTGTACCAGGATGCCGCCGGAGACGTGCTTGCCGTACATTGGCGGGAAGTCCTCGAAGAAGGCCTCGCCCAGTTCCATCACGCGGAGGTTCTTTTTCTTCGACAGGATGTCCAGTGCCGTGGGAGCGATGGTGGGCGCGATAACCACCTCGAAGAAGTGCTCGCACATCCGGGTGGCGAGGGCGTCGTCCACCTCGCGGTTCAGGGCCACGATCCCGCCGAAGGCCGACACGGGGTCCGTGGACAGGGCCTTTTCATAGGCTTCGTTGAGCGAACCGTCGTCCACGCCGCAGCCGCAGGGATTGGTGTGCTTGATGATGGCCACGGCCGGGGGATCGAATTCACGGACCAAGGCCCAGGCCGCTTCCATGTCCACCAGGTTGTTGTAGGACAGGGCCTTTCCCTGGCGCTGCATGGCGCCCACGATGCCCTGCGTGGGCCCCGGCGGCAGATACACGGCGGCCTTCTGATGGGGGTTCTCTCCGTAGCGGAGGTCCTTGGCCTTCAGGCCGGCCAGCACGAACACGTCGGGCAGTGTCCCGTCCGCATTCTGGCCCAGGTAGCCGGCCACGGCTGCATCGTAGGCCGATGTGGTGGCGAACACCTTGACCATGAGGCGGCGGCGGGTTTCGGTGGACGTGGCCCCGTTTTCCTTCAATTCGTCGAGCACCGGCCCGTAGTCCGCCGCGTCGGTGATCACCGTCACCCGTTCGAAATTCTTGGCGGCCGCCCGGATCATGGTGGGACCACCGATGTCGATGTTTTCCACCGCCAGTTCCTCGGTCACGTCGGGCTTGGAGATGGTTTCGACAAAGGGGTACAGGTTCACGGCGATGAGGTCCACGGCGCCGATCCCCAGTTCCTCCAGGGTCTTCTGGTGCTCGGGAGTTCCCCGGGCCAGGACGCCGGCCAGCAGGTTGGGGTGCAGGGTCTTGACCCTTCCATCCAGGCACTCGGGAAATCCGGTCACCTCCGACACGTCCGTGACGGCCACGCCGGCTTCCTTGAGCGTACGGGCCGTTCCGCCCGTGGAAACCACTTCGAATCCGAGTTCGACGAGACCACCGGCGAACTCGACCACACCGGTCTTGTCAGACACGCTGATGATGGCGCGACGTTTCATTGAGATCCTTTCTCCTCTGCCTTCCCGATGAAGGCGATGTTGTCCAGCAGGACCACCCCGCTGGGCTGTTCCAGATTCTTGTGCTCCAGCTTAAGACCCACCTGCTTGCCCTTGGTCCGGTCGAAATGGGGGTGGAGCACATTGTCCAGCCGGACCTCGTACCGTTTCCACTCGGGCCCCGCCGTCAGCAGCTCGGACTCGCCCACGTACCCCTGAAGGGTTGCGGCGTAGGGGTCCAACTCCACGATTTCGAACCGGACCCGGTGGACCTTGTCGTCACCGGACTTCAGCAGGAAGGCGACCCGGTCGTAACCGCTGATGTCCACGGGCTCGGACTTGCCCCGCGTTCCCTTGAGGTATTCGAAGGTCCCGCAGGACGAATCGCCCATGTGCATGGCGTAGGTGATGGTGAGCTTTTCAGGTGACTTGTCACCGTACTTGATGCCGCACTTGCCCCCCTGGTAGCCCCAGGTGCCGAAGAAACCGCCCCAGTTGTTCGCCCGCGGGTCACCGGGGTTTTCGTAGTCGTTGAGGATCTTCCAATGGGAGGGAAGGGCCTTGGGCCACTGGGGCTTCTTGATGGCGATGACCTTGAAGGTCTTCGATGCCTTGACCTTGCCGCCACGGGCCTTCACGACCAGGGCGACCCGGAAGCTTTCGGCCCGACAGTCTTTCGGGAACGCCACTTTCGTGGAGGCGCCCGTCGAATCCTCAACCGCAGGCCGGCACGAGGCGGAGCCCGCCCGGTCCTGCAGCCAATCCACGGACCACGAAAAGGTCAGACCATCTTCGGGCGGAGTGACCTTTGCGCTGAAGGTGACGCTGGTTCCAGCGAGGGCTTCATCGGGGCCATGGATGGCCACCTGCGGGGGTTTCGTCTTGCAACCGCCGAATAGAGGCAGGGCCAGGGACAGCACCGAAAGGAAACAGAACCACCGTTTCATGGTTGCTCCCGTTGTTGACCGGGCAAACGACTGGCCCGATTATAGGGGGCATGTGCGCCGCCGAAAAGGGCCGATTTCGTAAAGTTGTCTGGCTGGTCCTCGACAGCGTGGGTGTGGGTGAGA
>JADHTP010000017.1 GCA_016784945.1 Deltaproteobacteria bacterium
GCCCGAGATTGGCGCCCGTAGCAGCGACGGAGTCGCCCCTACAAGGGGGGTCATAGGGGGGCTGCGCCCCCCTTGAGTAAGAGAAGCGCCAAGCGCAGGGCGGCACGCCAGTGCCCGCCCGAGATTGGCGCCCGTAGCATCGACGGAGTCGCCCCTACAAGGGAATAGGGATTTCAAGGCCGCGATGGATACCCTGAAGTCAGCGGCCGATTTCCCGTTTTTCGCGGCAGGGGACCGGGCAGACACGCAACCGGTCGCAGAGGAAGCGGCACCCCAGGCCCTCGTGGGCCTGCAGGAGCGGGCCTTCGAAGGCCGGCGAACCGAACCGCCTGCCCAGGTCCGTGCCCAGGGTCACCAGGTCCTGGAACCCTTCGGCCACCACCCGGTCCGTAAACCCGATCCGAAACGCATTTTCGCGCACCACGAACCAGGGCACGAACGCCGCACTCGCCATTTCGTCGGGCAGTCGGCCGGCTTCGTAGAGGTAGCGAGCCATCAGGAAGGGCGCCAGCGGCGCCACGGGTTCGAACAGGCGACGCCACAGGGTCCACAGCAATTCCCCGGGATCATCGCCCCGCACCAGGTCCCTGGGTTGCTCCACCGCGGACAGGAGTCGAGCCCCGTGGACGGCAGCCTCGCAGGCCGTCACGAAATCGGGATCCCCGCTCTCGCGGACGGCCTTCTGGATGGCCTCCAGGGGGAAATGTCCCTTCCCGAGAGTCGGCATCAGGGCCATCTCCCTGAAGGCCGCCAGGGCGGTTTGCACCGAGGACATGCGCAGGCCGCGGTCCAGGAGCAGGGCCATGAAGGCGGCCTCGTACAGGGCGGCGGGCGCCCGGGCCTTGGGATCCACACCCGAATCGGACAGGCACAGGGGCCTCTTCCCAGGGTATCCCTCGTACCAGGCAACCAAGGCATCCCGGGCGGCGTCGAGGTCGGCAGGGCCTTCCGCCTCCGGGGGCGGGTGGTCCATGGGACGGTCCCCGCACGCGGATTCCAGAGGTTCCGCGTCCGGCGTCTTTACCACAGGTTCCGTTGGCCCGGGAGGCGCCGGATCTTCGGTGGCCGGGGTGTCCTCCCCCGCCTTCTCCTCTTCCAGGAACTCCTCCACGTCGATGGCCCGAAGCCGCGGGATGGACTCGGTACCCACCACGCCCAGGGCCCACCGGATACCCACCAGCCTCAACAGGCCCGAGGCCACCGCCCACTGGATCCAGGCCTTGAAGGAGGGCAGGTCCGGCTCCTCCCCCGGATACACGTACGACGTTAGCATCCTGTACAGTTCGTTGGTGGAATGAAGGCGCCCCCCCTGCTCCGTGTCCAGGGCCTCCAGGCAGTACTTGGCCAACAGCGGATTGGTAGTCAGCAGACGATCCGCCATGAGACGGCGGAAGGCGGGTTCGTCGGGCGCCTCCAGCACGGCCAGGGCAAAGGGACCCAGGGACGTGGTGGACCGATCCACCCGGACGTCAAGGTATTGCAGCAGTTCGAGGTGGGTGGGTTTGTCGAACAGGTTGCCCATCCGCAGGAACTCTCGGAGCGCCTTCGGCGACGGTGTCTCGCGGCGGATCTCGCCCAGGATCCCGGTGATGACCTCCTGGTAGGCGGGGGGTTCCGTGTTGGGGATCGCCGGGAAACGGGTCGTCTGCGCCATGATCATCCTCCGCGAAATTCCGCGAAGTCCTAGTATACCCTTGATAACCCGAGGCGAAAATCTGATAGAATGCGCCGCTCGGACCACGGGGTCCGAACATCGTGATAGGGGGTGGCTCACCATGAAGAAACGATCCGCATTCCTTCTGACCCTGGTCCTCGGCATCGCCGCGCCGGCCTGGGCGCAGCCTTCAGACGTCATCCCCGTGGTCTACCGGACGATCAAGGTCAACCAGGCCGGAAATTCCGTCATGGTGGCCGTGCCAGAACCTTTTGACGGGTACGAACCAACCCACATCGACGATTCGCTGCTGCGGGCCTTCGACGCCCTCAAGGACGCCCACCCCTACGAATATGGCAACGCCACGCTGCTGCTGAACAGCGCTCGGGGCGGCGCCCCCAGCGCCACGCTGAACCTGGATCCCGATCGGGTCGACTACTACGACCAGGTGGCCAGCGAGGTCTTCCACTCCCTGCGCGGACTGGGAGCGGCCGAGGTCAGGGCCCCCGTCATCCGTCCCACGCCCCTCGATGCATCAGCCCTGCGCCTGCCGGTTTTCCGGCTGAATGTGCCGTTTTACGACGCCCTGCCTCCCCGTCACTACGCCCATGTCATGGTGGCGTTGTCGCCCTTGGATGTGATCCCGGCGGGGCTGTTCTACCTGAAGCTCCAGAGGGCGGACAGGAACCTAACGGAAAAGATCCTCGGCGGCCTGGTCCGTGGTGGCGAGGCCGTGCGGCTGGCCGTCCTGGCCGCTTTCCCCCACCTGCCCGTGGACCGGCCGGCCTCGCGCCTGCTTCCCCTTCTGGACGACCCCTCGCCGGCGGTGCGCCTGGCCGTTCTCAAACTGCTCGAAAATGAAAAGGGACGGGATGTGAACGGCCGACTGTCCAAGGTGGTGGAAAACGACGACGATCCCTCCGTCAAGCTGGCGGCGGTGCACCTGCTGTCCAGCCGCGGCATCCGCCGGTACGACGTCTTCATCGAGATGGGCAAGCTGTCCGACCCCTCGGAAGACGTGGTGGTGGGCGCCATCGGGCGGCTGGTGGCCTCACGGAACCCGGTGGTGGCCCCTTCGCTGAACCAGGCCCTGCGCAGCAAGAGCGCCAAGGTGCGGGAGGCGGCCCGCAAGGGTCTCATGGCGCTCAATGCCAGTGCCCTGATGGTCAAGGCGCTGAAGGATGACCGCGTGGATACACACTCCCGCGTGGTTCTGGCCCGCCACCTGGCCGAGTCGGGCGCCTCCGGGGACAAGATGAAGGGACTGACCTACCTCGTGGTCACCGGTCCCGCCGAACAGGCCGTCTGGGCCGCCGGCCACCTGGGCCTGATGCGCCCGAAAGGGGGTCTCAAGCTCCTGTACCAGGCCCTCCTCAGGAACGAACCGGACGTACGCACCGTGGCGGCCAAGGCCGTTGGCGCCTACCGGAACCCCGTCAGCCTCAAGCCGCTGCTGGGCTCCGTCCGCACCGACACCGACAAGGTGGTCGTGGAAAGAGTCGCGGTGGAGATCGTGGCCGCCCAGTCCCTGGACACCATCCTCAAGCTGATGGAGGGCCGGGACGTGACCATCCGCCGCCTGGCCATGAAGGCCCTGGGCGACGCGCTCAAGGGCGCCCTCCCGCCCCCCCGGGCCATCGCGGTGCTCAAGTCCCGCCTTCACGACAAGGACCTGGACATCAGGCGGGCCGCGGTCTACGCCCTGGCCCGGGTGTCCGACCCCAAGGTGGCCGCCTCCATCATGACCCTGTCAGGCGACCCCGACGAGGAGATCCGCGCCGCCGCCGTGGTGGCGGCCGTGAGTTCCAGCGACCCTGCCTCGGACAACATCCTGCTCGAGGCCCTGTCCGACGTGTCGGACAAGGTGAAGGAGGCCGCTCTGGATGGTATCGCCGCCCGCAAGCTCAGGACCGCCAAGCAGCAGTTGCGACTCCTGGGGAGCCACCGCAACACGGACGTGAGGCGCAAGGCGGTTTCGACCTACATCAAGCTGCTGGATCCGGGGGAGATCGCGGCCGACCTGGATTTCCTGACTCGTCTCCTGTGGGATCGGGACTCGGTCATCAAGCTCGCCGCCATCGACGTGGTGAAGCAGGTCCACGAGCGTCGGGCCATCATTGCCATTTCGGGGCTGGTCATCGATCCCGACCACGACGTCAAGGCCGCCGCCATCAATGCCCTGGCCTGCAGCAAGGAAAAGGACGCCATGGAGGGCATCCAGAAGGGCGTGTTCGACGATGACAAGTCCATCCGCCTACTGGCACTGGACGCCCTCGTGACCCTGGGGCGCACGGAGTCCCTGGATTTCCTGTCCGAGGTCATCAACATGGAGCAGGATCCGGAGGTCAAGGCCCGGGCCCAGGCCGCGCAGAAGGCCCTGCTGGGGAATTGATCCGGTGGCCGGATGGTCCGGTCAGGGCGCGGGTTCCTTCTTGAAATTCACGAACAACTTGAAACCGTGCAGTTCAAACCGGCCCCCCATGAATGCCTCGGGGTCGGAGCTCTCCTGCTGCTCGGACCGCATCCAGTCGTCGGCATCCGCATCATCCATTGCCTCGAACCACCAGACGTCATCCCCCATCTTGTCATTGTGCGGCATTTCCAGGAAGAACCTGTAGCCCTCGTTGGCATCGGCGCCGAATTTCCTGATCTCGCAGATCTTGGCGTCTGCCCCCTCCATCTGGACCAGGAACAGGTTCCCGGGCTTGAGGTCCCGGTGAATCAGGCCCGCGTCAATCGAAAGCGTACCCCAGGCCGATCTCCGCGGTGAGCGGGTAGTTCAGGGGCGCCTCGAGGCCTGCGGGGAAGAAATAGGCCGTGACGCCCGCCTGGATCAACAGGTAGATGGGCCCGCTGATGGTGACGTTGGCCCCGAGGGTGACACTGATGCCGCCGAGGAAGCGGTAGGGCAGGTGCTTCACCTCGGAGGCCGCGCAGAACCCCGAATCCACACCGAAGAGCTTGCAGTTCGGGTCCGTAGAAGAGGCGAAATCACTGAGGTAGTGGAAGTCGAGCCCAGTATGGACAAACATGCGGCCCCAGTCACCCCGCAGGGTGTGTCCCACGCCCAGGATGGCCCGAAAGGCCGTGTAGCCGGACACCAGGTCGTTGAACTTGTCGGGGAAGGAGGTGAACAGGTTCAGCCGGGTGAAGAAGTCCAGGTTCTCGAGGATCTGGTAGGACAGGCCCACGCCGAAGCCCGCGTTGTGGAACACGTTGCGGGTGGGATACTTCAGGAACAGGGAGTAGGCGCCCGACGTGTCCATGTAGAAGTCGGGCCGCTCACTCTCCGGTTCCACCCGTGAAGGCAGATCGGTACAGGCCAGCCAGGCGGACAGCGTCCGTGACAGCCTTTCTCGCGCGTCGTCCCCAGTCTTCAATGGGAATTCGTCGCCGAACTCCTCGGCGATGGCGCCGTCCCGACCCGAGGGCCCCATCACCTTGACGGCCACCCGGGAACCCCCTTCCCACCGGACCAGGTAGACGTAGACCACCTGCCGGGCGCCGGCCGACCGGGCGAACCGGGACGTCCGCGCCGCCGAGCCCAGGGGCCAGTCCTTGGGGAAGGTCCTCACGAAGTCCACGGCCGCGGCCCGGATGGCCTGTTCCGCCTGCACGGGGAAGTACCCCTTCAGGAACACGCGGCCCGGCCTCACGAAAAACAGGTTCTTGAAGGCCACGTGGGCCAGGGCCGAGCTGCCTTCCTCCAGATAGGAAAGGCCGAGGTAGAGGTAGAGGTCGGACAACAGCTTGGGATCCACCACGTCCAGGTACTCCGACCGGGCCGCCTCGATCCCCTTCTCCAGGGCGTCGATGGCGTTTCGCAACCGGATGTTCCGGTACAGTTCGATGCCGAGGTGCAGGAACCCTCGGGCCACGATGCCCCGATCGCCGTCCCCGTTACCCCGGGGGAGGACCTCCGGTGGACGATGGATCGCCAGTTCGGGCTCGCGGGCCAGTACGGTCAGGGCCGACTCCACCAGTTCATGGCCGAGCCCTTCCGGCGCCGGGGCCTTTTCCCCGGTCCAGAACAGGGCATCAGGATCCACCCGGAAATCCCGTACCGGTAGCACCACCACCTGGCGCCTGGGGAATGACGGGGTCTGCTCCACGGTCTGGGCGAAGACCGGGACCACGAGGCCGGACACCACGGCGGTCAACATGACAAAGGACCAGGGTCCCGTGGGCCGTTCCGGGTTCATGGGACCTCCCCGAAATATAGCTCCTGGCAGAAGTTGCGATGCTCCTCGGCAATCTCAAAATCTTTCTCCGAAGTCGAGGTCTTTTCGAACTCCAGAGGGATACGATCCTTGCATTCCGAATCATTGCAGCATTTCTCGGTAGGGCAGAGGTGGCCCGCCAGCAATTCCCCCGATTCGGAAGGGGTCAGGACCATGACGAGAAGTAAAGGTTCACCCCATTCACATTCCCGACCTTCACCCAAACACGCCAGGCTCTGATCGGACTCTTCGCAGTCCTCTTGGGCAATATATTCAAAGCTGAACCAAATGGTCGCCTTCCCATTCGAATAGAAGCCATCAACGATATCGGAACATGGACATCGGTCGGCAAAGCTCATTTTAACCCTACAATGAGCCGGACCGTGAAAGCCCACCATTCCCCCCAGATCAGGGCCGTAGTGGCCTATCTCCAGCGCCAGATATTTGGCTTCGAGACCGCTCGCATCCTCCCATGGGATATCCACGACAGATTGCGAGCAATAACGCCCGGTCAGGAAACGGGAATCGCCGCAACCCATGGCCAGCGTGACCACTGCCAGGATCGACAGGGTCAAGGCCTGCCCTCGGGCTCCACTGTGAGAATGCCTTTTCACGGCAAGGCCATCTCCATGACAATCAGGTCTACCAGGCGATCGTGGACCCGGACTTCTTCCAGGAAACGCCCGGTCTCCTCGAATCCGATCTTCCGGTAGACGTGCACGGCCCTCTGGTTGCAGGCGATCACGAAAAGACGGACCTTGCGGTACCCCAGGGTTTCGGCTCGCTCGAGGGCATAGTTCATGAGTGCCGTGCCCATGCCCCGATCCGTGGCCTCGGGCAGAAGGCCCAGACCCAGTTCCATCACGTGGTTGCACTTCTTCAGGGGAACGGCCCGCAGGTCCAGCATGCCCACGGCCTCGCCGTCCTGCTCCACCAGGGCGATGTGCCAGCGATCGGCGAGCTTCTCCATCCGGGACAGCTCGTCGGCCCGACGGAGGGTGTCGGCGCCGATCTCTTCCGGGGACAAGAGGATGAATTCCTCGGATTCGGCCAGGTCGGCCATGATCCGGCCCACGGCAGCGGCGTCCTGGGGGCGGGCCTGGCGGATCAGGAATGCCCGGCCCTGATTATCGAGGTACCCGCCGTCGGCGTCCGGTGCGGACAAACCGCCCTTCCCCAGTTCAGCACCCCGTGCGACCTGCCGAGTCAAGGGCATCACCCCCCCGCCGGTTCCGATTCCTCGTAACCTTCCACGTCCTCGGCCACCACCTTCTCGCCGGGGTTCACCTCCTCCCGCACGGCCTGGGCGTGTACGGGTCTCGGTTTTCCCTTGGTCAGCAGGTAGATGCGGTCCTCGGCCAGATCGAGCTGCATCTGGGTGACCAGATAAGCGCGACGGTTGTGCTCGGCCTTCCGGAGTGCGACGCGCAGGCGCTCGGTCTTTTCGGCCAGGTCCCTGCGCAGGCGCTCGTTTTCGTCCCGCAGGCCGGTCCGGTCTTCACGGGGAGGCCTGGCCTCCTTGACCGGGGCAGGGGCCGGTCGGCGAAGGGCCTCGTCCCGTTCGGACCGCAACCGATCCACATCGGAGGTCAGGTCCGCGGTCTTGCGCCCGGCCGCCTCGCTCGCCTCCTGCGCCTGTTTCACGGCCGCGTCACGCCCGGCTTCCTTCTCTTCGAGCCAGCGGACCATCTGCTCGGAACGGGACTGGGACTCTCGGGCCTTGTCGCGGTCACGTTCCGCCTCGGCCACGGAGGTGTGCAGGTTCTCGCACTCCTCCTCCACCGAGAGACGCGCCTTCTTCTCTGATTCCAGTTTGCGCTGGGTGTCTTCCAGCGACGCGGTGGCCGCTTCCTTTTCCCGCTTCGCCTTGTCGCAGCGGGCCTGAAGGCTTGTCAGCGCCTTCTTGCCGAACAGGTCCACCAAGGGCCCTCCTGACGTGGCCTATCGGGACAGGGCAACGGGACGTCGACTAGTCCTCGGTCAGATCAAACTGCCGAGTCCCGAGGTCCACCCGATAGGCAAACGTGCGCGAGACACGATTCCTTTCGTCCGGGATGACCACCCGGGCCACGTGGGACCCCAGGGCATCGCCGTCGAACGTGCCGTAGGCACAGATGATGATCTTGTCACCCACGTGAACCCGGCGGGCGGCCGCCCCGTTGAGCATGACCTGACCGCTGTCGGGCTCGCCCGGAAGCGTGTAGGTCGAGAGCCGCTCACCATTGGTCACGTCCCAGACCTCCACTTCCTCGAGGGGGAGTATCCCCGACTTCTCGAGAAGGACCGGGTCCACGGTGATGGAACCCATGTAGTCCACATCGGCGCCGGTGACGGTCGCCCTGTGGATCTTGCCGATCAGGAACTTTCTGCTGAACATGATTGCCTCCCAAGGGTCAACCTGCCCGGCGAATTTGTAGCACAATGAGGAACCTGCGTCCATGTCAGGCCTGCGCTTCCCCAGGGCAAACGCATCAAAATGTTGAAACAGAAGCTACGCACGACCGATATTGCCTTTACTGGGCTGCTTTGATAGGATTCTCCGATCTTTATTCGTATGGCTGAGTTGTGAAAGTCCTTGATTCGGGGTGCAAAATGAGAACCCTCCGTCGCCTGATCCTGGTTCCCGCCGTGTGTCTGCTAGCCTGGTCCTGTGGGGGGGGCAGCACCCCGGGGACGGGTGACTCCGGGATGGACCTCGGGACGCCTGATTCCATCTTCTATGACCAGGGGGGCGATCCAGTCGGCGACCGGCCGGGCGATGGCCTGTGCACCGAAGGATACAAGCTCGACTTCGCCCTGGAAGTGGGCGACGACGACAAGCCCTGCAAGGGACAGCAGGTCTGCAACATCGTCCTGTCCTACACGGAAGGCCGGGACCTGGACGTGATGCTGTCGGAATGCGGCGCCCCCGTGAGCGGCGCCGGGGTCACCTTCGAGAAACAGAGCGATATCAATGACCTGGGCCAACTGGCCGCGCCGCTGGTCTACACGGGCGCCTCGGGCATCGGCTCCAACAACATCAAGAACACGAAGACCGCCACCGGTCAGTTCCAGGTGAAGGTCTGCGTGGACGGCGCCCCCGAGATCGACTGCATCTACTACAACATCGCCATCACGCCCAAGGGCGTGGTCCCCCTGTCCGTGGGCTTCGGCGACTACAAGGGCGCCTACCCGCTCATCGACGTGGCCCGCGTCTACCTGTTCAAGCAGGACGGCAACGGAAAGCCCACCTGCGACGGCATGTCCATCGACAACCTGCCCACGGCCACGGTAGTCTCGCCCACGGTGAGCATCACCCAGACCGCCCAGTTCCCCCAGCTGCCCAACCTGGAGGCTGAAAAGACCCAGAACTACACGGTGGTGGGCCTCGCCCAGGCCGGCGAAGGCCCCGTCCAGGCCCACGGGTGCGAGGACGGCTCCACCACCGGCAAGACCACCAAGGTGGAATGGGGCGGCAAGACTTACGTGGAACTGGACCTCGTGGACATCCCGCCAAAGATCGTGGGCTCCTACGACATCAACAACACCTTCGACCTGGTGAGCGGGCTGCCCCCCCAGGTGGCCACGGTGGTCTACACCATCACCGGCTTCTTCGAGAATCCCGGCGCCCAGATCATGCTGCTTATCTGTCAGGCCGGCGGGACCACCCTCGAAGACTTCTGCGGGTACCTGTTCAACGACCCCAACAACCCCGACATCAATGACATGTCCACCACGGGCGACATCGTCTTCCAGATCATCAACGCCCTGCTCATCGGGATCCTGGAAAGCTACTGTCCCTTCGACGACCCCACGCAATGCAGCACGATCTACTGGTCGGCCAGCGACGTGAGCGACATCCTGACCAAGTTCCAGATCCTGTCCACCTTCACCTTCAACAAGGAGCCGGACGAAACGGGGTACCTGCCCGCCTCCGCCTGCAAAGAGGTCTGGCACACCCTGCGCATCCGGTGGACCCTGGGCCTGGACTGTCCGCCCTCGGATGACAACTGCGGCTGGAAGAACCTGTCCTTCAACGCCATTCCCGGCATCGAAGAGACGGTGAGCGCCAACTTCGAGGCCCACCTCATCGAGAACAGCAAGCTGGACATCACCCCCCATACCCTGAATCTGAAGTACGGGGCCCTGGTGAACTTCGCCATCGAGAAGCTGCTTCTCCCGCAGGTCTTCGGCGACGGGTCGGATGGCCTGCCCGCGGTGGACTCCTACGAGGCCCTCATCGGGTCGCTCCTGGCCGGCAAGGCCTGTCTGCAGACCAACGACTGCTGCTACGTGTTCGCGGAAAATCTCACGAACCAGACATTCGGCTTGACCCTGAACCTGGTGGAGGGTGCCTGCGAGGCCCTCATGACGGTGGGCGCCACGTACCTGCGGGACATGCTCCTGGGCCTGGACGCCCAGTCCGACAACTTCACCATCGGCACCAAGGTGCCCTGCCAGTTGTACGACACCAACAAGGACATGAACTTCGACGGGTTCGGCAAGAAGACCGATCCCTGTGTCTGGGACGCCCAGCTGGTGGTGGGCGGTGCATCCTACCCGCCCGACGGAACCTTCTGGGGCACGGCCAAGTAAGGGCAACGGGTTTGTCCGGCGAGCCTTCCAGTCAGAACTTTCGAACGACACTGCGGGTGAAAAGCGCCCGGCGGGCCCCACGCATTGCGCAGTTGAACGCCCCCATGCGACTGGGTGTCCTGACCAATCCGGCGGCCCGGCACAACTACCGGTTCCCCTTCACCCACCGCCGGCTGAGGCACAAACTGGAGTCCGCGGCGAACGCCGTGGCCACCGCCGACAAGACCCAGATCGCGGACGCCATCCGGCACCTCCTGGTGGAGCGTGAGGTCAACGTGCTGGCCATCAACGGGGGCGACGGCACCATCCATCTGGCCATCAACCAGATCGTGGCCCAGTTCGGGCGGGAAGTGGACGCGGGCCGGGCCCGGTTTCCCACGCTGCTCCTACTCAACGGCGGCACCTACAACATGGCCAGCCGGGCCATGAGAACCAAGGACGACCCCGTGAGCACCCTGGCCCGGTTCCTGGAACGGTACCGGGAGAGCCGCCTGGCAGACGTCCACACCCGAAAACTGGGGCTGCTGGAGATCCGGAGGGCGGGCGAGGCGCCCATGCTGGGCATGGTGTTCGGCTCGGAGGTCATCGCCAATGCCCTGGACCTTTGCGACCGGCTGGGATCGGGTTACTTCGGGCTGGCCAGACTCCTGATGAAGGGGGCAGTGGGCTACGTGGTCAAGTCTGATTTCTTTCAGTCCAACGCGTGGCGGCTGAAACCCACGGATTCCCGGACCCGGGTGGACGACCGGGAGTGTAGGGACGTGACGGGGGCCGTGGCCTCCACCATCGATCTGAAGCTGGCCAGGGGGATGGTCTGGGCACTCACCACGTCCGCCGAGGCCCGCAGTTTCCACGTGAAGCTGGTGCGTGCCAAGACGCCGGGTGAGGTGGTCCGGCTACTGCCTTACCTGTTGTGGGAGTTCCAGCACCCCATGGCCCCGAGCTTCCCCGACGCCCGACACCTCCTGACGTCGGGCCGCTTCACCGTGGACGGTGAACTCTATGATCATTCCGGTGCCCTGGAAGTGGCCCTGAGTCCCCATGGATTCGAAGTGGTGGCCGGAGAAAGCCTTTGACCGGGGTGAACCCTTTGCCCGAACCCCGTCACACCCAGGTGAATCTGCCACAGGAGCCGGGGTTCCTTGGGGCCCGGTACGTGGTGGACACCCTTCGCCGTGCGGGGCACGAGTCGTGGATCGTGGGCGGGGCGGTTCGGGACATGGTCATGGGGCTGAGTCCCGAGGAATTCGACATCGCCACATCCGCCACGCCCGAAGCCGTGATGAAGCTGTTCAGGAGAACGGTTCCCGTGGGGGTCCGGTTCGGCGTGGTAAGGGTCCTGGAAAGGAATCAGGAGTACGAGGTCGCCACCTTCCGGGCCGATGGGGGCTACTCCGACGGCCGCCGTCCCGACGCCGTGCGGTTCACGAACCTCGAAGAGGACGTGAGTCGACGCGACTTCACCATGAACGGGCTGGCCCTGGACCCCGGGACCGGGGACGTGACGGACCTGGTGGGTGGATTGGCCGACATCGCATCGGGCACCATCCGGGCCATAGGGGACGCGGCCCTCCGCTTCGGCGAGGATCACCTCAGGCCCCTGCGAGCCCTGCGTTTCGCCGCGCAGACCGGGTTCGAGGTGGAAGAGGCCACCCTGGTGGCCGTCCGGGCGGGGGCCGGTGAGATCGGTTCGGTCAGTGTGGAAAGAATCCGCGACGAGCTGGAAAAGATACTGAACAGCCGACGGCCCGGCCGGGGCCTGCGACTGGCCCGCGACACGGGCGTGCTTCGCGAGGTGCTTCCGGAACTGGCGGGCACCGACGAGGCCACTGCCGCGGACGACATCCTGGATGCCCTGGTGGGGTCATCGGTGGACACCCTCTGGTCTGCCCTGTTCAGGCCCCTGGGTCCGACCGGGGCCGCCGCCGCCATGGACCGGCTCCACCACAGTCGTCGAATGGCCCAGGCCGTGGAAGGCATCCTGGAATCCACAGTGGCGATCCGGACCCTTCCACAAGAAGACGAGGCCGCGGAGAAACGCACACTGCGGTCCCCCTGGGCCAAGGCGGGGCTGGCCGTGGAAGAGGCCCGGCTGCGGGTGACCGGTGACGACCGGGCCTGCATCGTGTACGCCTCGGGGAAGCTGTCGGAATGGACCCCTTCGGACCTGTTTCCCGACCGGCTGGTCACCGGCGAGGACGCCCTGGAAGCCGGCATCCTCGGAGGTCCCGCTGTGGGGGACGCCCTGACCGCCGTGGAAGACGAGCAGTTGCGGGGAAACATCCGTAGCCGGGAGCAGGCCCTGGCGTTCCTGGCCAACCTGCGCCAGGTAGAAAATGACGCCGTGTCAGACGACTGACTATCCACGATCTGCGATCGACAGGTGCTTTCTGCCATCAGGGCAAACGCATCTAATTCGTGGTCGTGCGTAGCTTCTGTTTCAACATTTTGATGCGTTTGCCCTGCCTCTGCCATACTCTACTGTTGATTTACCACCTGTCTTCCCCTAATATATGCTGCCTTTTTCTACGGGCGGGAGTCGTCTTGGCTGGTTACGATCGAGAACTCATCCAGGAAATCGTGGATCGGGTCAGCCTGAAGGATGTGGTGCAGGAATACGTGACCCTCCAGAAATCCGGACGGGAATACAAGGGTCTGTGTCCGTTCCACCAGGAGAAGACGCCCTCGTTCCACGTCATCGAGAACAAGAACTTCTTCTACTGCTTCGGCTGCCAGGCCGGTGGCGATGCGGTGAAGTTCCTCCAGCTGGCGGCGGGCCTTACGAGGGGCGACGCCGTCCGGCGGCTCGCGCAGAAGGCCGGCATGGAGCTGCCCCAGGAGGGACCAGCGGACCCCCGGGCCGAGGCGGCCGAAAAGAAACGCGCCGACCTGCTTCACGCCAACCAGGTGGCCCTGGAGGTGTTTCGCGCGAACCTGAACGGACCGGACGGCGACGGAGCCAGGGCCTACCTCGAGGAACGGAGCATTTCCGCGGACCTCGTCGAGCGGTACGGGCTGGGGTACGGCGGCAGTCGGAAGGGGCACCTGGTCAGGGAACTGGAAAAACGCAAGGTGTCGCCCCGCCAGGCCGAAGAGGCCGGCCTCCTGTCCCGATCGAAATTCGGCGGTTCCGGCTGGTACGAGCGCTTCCACGGCCGACTGCTGTTCCCCGTTTACAACCTGGATGGCGCCGTAACGGCCTTTTCAGGGAGGCTGGTACCCCCCATGGAAGATGGCCCGAAGTACCTGAACAGCCCCGAGACACCGGTCTTCCAGAAGAGCGAAATGGTCTTCGGCCTGTTGCAGGCCCGGGCGACCATCCGGAAGCAGAAGCGGTCCGTGATGGTGGAAGGGAACTTCGACGTGCTGGCCATGGCGGCCGCAGGGCTGGAAAACGTGGTGGCCCCGCTGGGCACCTCCTTGACTAGATCCCAGGTACATCGGCTCAAGCGGTTTGCTGCCGACACGGTCCTGGTCTTTGACGGCGACGAGGCGGGACGGAAGGCGTCAAGGAAGGCCGTGGGACTCCTGGTGGAGGCGGAAATGGAGGGCCACGTGGCCCTGATGCCACCCGGCGAAGACCCCGATTCCCTGTTGCGGACCTCGGGAAAGGCCTCCATGGAAAAGATGCTGTCCTCGGCGAAGCCCATGATCCGCTACCTGGTGGAGTCCCTCGTGGAGGTCCACGGACGGTCCCCCCATGGCATCAGAAAGGTGATCGAGGAGGCCAAGGGCGTGTTCTCGCTGGACCGGGACCCCATCCGGTTCGGCCTGTACCGCGAGGAACTGGGACGAATCCTGGGAATCGACGTGCGGGAACTCAAGAGACTGTTGAGGGACCCCGGGACCACCCGGGAGGAATCGAAGGATTCCGAGCCCTGCCCCGCCGCGGAAAAGACACTCCTGGAATTGATGATGCTGTTCCCCAGTTTGATCAAACGGTTCCTGCAGGAAGGGGATCCGAACTGGGTGACCCAGGCGGAGGCAAGGGACGTTCTGGGCGACCTCGTGACGGGCAGCCGGGGCGGTGAAGAGGATCCCGCGGAGGCCATCGTGTCCGGGGCCGACTCCGGTGGGCCGCTGCGGGCCTCCCTCATCGAGGTCTTCAAACGCCCGGAGACCTATGACGAGGACCAGGTGGACGGCACGTTCACGGAGGCCCTGGCCGAAGTGGAGAGGCTGGCCCTGAGCCGTCAGCGCCGGGAACTGGAACAAAGGCTCCAGGCCGCCGAAGACGACGGCCAACGGGACGACGTGGACCATATCGCCGCCGAGATCAGTGGACTGAACCGACGCATGCGCGGCCTCGAAAGGGAGGTCGTGCGGCAGAAGACCGGCCAGAAGGAAAACAACCTGGCGGGTGTCCAGGCCATCACGGACACCCGTGGAACCCATGGTATCGCCGAGGTAGCTGAATGAGAACGTCCGAAATCCGACGCATGATCGACACGGGAAAGAAACGGGGCGGGACCCTGACCTTCGAAGATCTGAACGATGCGGTGGCCAGGTTGTCGGTGTCGCCCGAAGAGGTGGACCGGATGCTGGCCACCCTGAGGAACCACGACGTGGAGGTGGTGGACAACCACAGCGGCGCGGTGGCCAAGACCAAGGGCCACTCCACCACGAAGAAGTCAGACGATTCCTTCACGGAAGTCTATGGCAAGACCAACGACCCCGTACGCATGTACCTGCGGAGGATGGGCGAGGTCCCCCTGCTGACCCGCGAGGGGGAAGTGGAGATTGCCAAGCGTATCGAGGAAGGTGAACTCGACGTCTTCGATCTTATCATGGGCACCGATATCGGCATCCAGGAAATCCTGAAGCTCGAGGACGAGATCCGGAGAAACCGCATCGCCATCAAGACCGTGGTCAAGGCCCTGGACGAAGTCGACGAACTGGGTGACGAGGGTGGCACCCGGGAGCGCATCCTGCGGATGCTGGACCTGGCCAAGGAACTGGACCGGGCGGTCCACAAGACCCGGCAGAAGCTCCAGAAACCCAACATTTCATCCAAGGTACGCAAGAACTGCGAAAACGACCTGGAAAGGGACTGTGCGGCTCTCCACAGGACCCTGGTGGACATGAGGCTGAACCGGAACCTGGTCCAATCCATCGTGGACAAGCTGAAAGAACTGACCAAGAAGGTCGAGGCCGCCCACCGTGACATGTCCCGGGTGAGGGACCGGGTGGGGGGCGACCAGGCCGAACTGCGGCGCCTGTTGCGGGAGACCAAGCGTCCCGACGGCCCGCCGAAGAAGTCGGGGGCGGTGCCCATCCTGGACCTGGAGACGCTGGAGGAGTTCGACCGGATCGTCAAGTACGCACAGAAAAGGGTCCGCCGGGTAGAGATCGAGGCCAACCTGCCGGCCGATGACCTGCTCGAAACCCACGGCTCCATAACGGCCGCTGAAAAGAAGGCCGATCGGGCCAAGTGGGAACTGGTGGAGGCCAACCTGAGGCTGGTGGTGTCCATCGCCAAGAAGTACACGAACCGGGGCCTCCAGTTCCTGGACCTGATCCAGGAGGGCAACATCGGCCTGATGAAAGCGGTGGAGAAGTTCGAATACCGCCGGGGATACAAGTTTTCCACTTATGCCACGTGGTGGATCCGGCAGGCCATCACGCGCGCCATCGCCGACCAGGCGCGGACCATCCGGATCCCGGTCCACATGATCGAAACCATCAACAAGCTGGTCCGCACCTCCCGCTACCTGGTGCAGGAGTTCGGACGGGAACCCACGCCGGAAGAGATCAGCGAAAAGATGGAAATCCCAGTGGAGAAGGTCCGCAAGGTCATGAAGATCGCGCGGGAGCCCATCTCCCTGGAGACCCCCATCGGCGAAGAGGAAGACTCCCATCTCGGCGACTTCATCGAAGACAAGAAGACGCCCAGTCCCGCCGATTCAGTGGTGAAGGCCAACCTCACCGACCAGATGCGCAAGGTGCTGTGCGGCCTGGGCACCCGGGAAGAAAAGGTCCTGCGCATGCGCTTCGGCATTGGAGAAAAGAGCGACCACACCCTCGAGGAGGTGGGCCAGGAATTCAAGGTCACCCGCGAGAGGATCCGGCAGATCGAGGCCAAGGCCCTGCGAAAACTCCGCCACCCCTCCCGGTCGAAGAAGCTTCGGAGCTTCCTCGAGTAGGCGGTCGGCAGCCGACCGACGGCTGATGGCTTCCCATGGACGACACCCTCAAGCTCGATTTTCTGGACGGCATGCAGAAGTCCGGCATTGTGCCGGGCCTGGAACGCATCGTCCCCCTCCTGGAACGACTGGGCAACCCACAGGACAATTTCCGCTCCGTGCTCATCACGGGGACCAACGGTAAAGGCTCCACGGCGGCGTTCCTGGAGTCCATCCTGCGGTCCGCGGGCCACCGCACAGGCCTGTTCACGTCACCCCACCTGGTGGACGTGCGGGAACGGATACGGGTGGACGGCGACGTGCTGACCACGGATCGGTTCCGTGAGATCGGCCTCGAGGTCCGCAGGGCGCTGGAAACCCCCGGGTCAGGTGCGCCCACCACCTACTTCGAGACCCTGACGGCCCTGGGATTTCTGGCCTTCGCCCGAGAAGGGGTGGAGGTGGCCGTGGTAGAGGTGGGCATGGGGGGTCGGTTCGACTCCACCAATGCCCTGAACCCGGACGTGAGCGTGTTGACCAACGTGAGTCTGGACCACCAGCGGTTCCTTGGGGACCGGGTCAGGGACATCGCAAAGGAAAAGATCGGGGTGGCCCGCCAGGGACGCCCGTTCATCACCGGCGTGGACCCCGAGGTCTTCGACGCCGTGGTGGGGCCCGGCCTGGAACGGGTGAGAGCGCCTGCAAGGCGGCTGGGCCTGGATTTCCAGGTAACGCGGGTGGACGGAGCCATCCACTGGCGGGGACTGAGACGGGTCCTGGACCAGGCGCCCCTGTCCCTGAAGGGCACCTTCCAGGCGGACAATGCCGCCATGGCCCTGGCCGCGGCCGAGGCCCTGGAAGACCTGGGCCTTACCGTGGGCGAGGACGCCATGCGCAAGGGGATCAGGACCACGTGGTGGCCGGGACGTTTCCAGGTCGTGGGCGAACGGCCCGCCATGATCCTGGACGGGTGTCACAATCCCGGGGCCGCGGACCGCCTGGTGGAGACTCTGGACGCCTATCCCCAGAATCGTCCCCTGGTCCTGGTCCACGGGAGCAAGCCCTTGAAGGACTACCGGGCCGTCCTGTCCCGGATCCTGTCCCGGGTGGACCACTGCATCGAGACCTCCGGCGAGGGTCTGGAAGACGCGGGCGTGCTGGCGGAAGCAGCCCGGGAAACCGCCGCCTGCGAGGTGGAGACCATGTCCGACCTGGACCGGGCTCTTTCCACCGCCAGGGAGCGGGCCGGCAACGGGGGCACCATGCTGGTCACGGGATCCCTGCACCTGGTGGGCGCAGCCCTGCGTGAACTCCGCGTGCTATAACCGAATCCATGGCGACGATCCTCATGGTGGTGGCGTCCCGGGACTTCAGGGATGAAGAGTATTCCGAGCCCAGGGGCCTCTTCGAGGCGGCCGGGTACACGGTGGTCACGGCCTCCAGCGGCACCGGTCCGGTCAAGGGCGCCCTGGGATCGTGGGTCCCGGTGGACCGGCCCCTGGCCGGGTGCCGGGCCGTGGACTTCGACGCCGTGGTGTTCGTGGGCGGGTACGGGGCCCTGGAGTACGCGGACAGCAACACCGCACATCGGCTCTGCCGGGAGACCCTGGATCGGCGACGGGTCCTGGCCGCCCTGTGCGTGGCCCCGGTCATACTGGCCCGGGCCGGCGTCCTGGAGAACCGGCGGGCCACCTGCTTCCCTGATCAGAATGACGCCCTTGAATCCCTGGGCGCCGTACTGACCGGAGAGGCCGTCACCGTGGACGGGCGGATCGTCACCGCGGACGGCCCCCTGCACGCCCGGGAGTTCGCGCAAGCCGTGCTCGCGGCACTGGGCCGGTTGTAGAGGATGGACACCTGTCCATCCCTCCGTGCCATAAGGGCGACCCGGGTGAGTCGCCCCTACAAGGGGGGTCATAGGGGGGCTGCGCCCCCCTTGAGTAAGAGTTGCGCAAATCGCAGGGCCGCGCACCAGCGCCGGCCCGAGATTAGCGCCCGTAGCAGCGACGGAGTCGATGCGACCAGGGGGGTCATAGGGGGGCTGCGCCCCCCTTGAGTAAGAGATGCGCAAATCGCAGGGCCGCGCACCAGCGCCGGCCCGAGATTAGCGCCCGTAGCAGCGACCAAGTCGATGCGACCAGGGGGGTCATAGGGGGGCGCCCTGGTGGACATCGTCTATTGCATGGCGGCCGTGGCCGGCCTCGGGGCTGTTTTCCACAATCGACCCTGGCTCGAAGAGGCTTTCCTGGGTATGGGCGGCTGTGTGCTCATGGTGTTCGGGCTCTACACCGCCCGCACGCGCCCCCTGGAGGATGACCCCTCTTCAGACAGGACGAACGTCCACGCGCGGGGCCTGCTGGCCTCGGTGACCGTGGGAATACTGATCAGCGTAGCCAATCCCGCGCTGGTCATTTCCTGGGTGCTGCTGGCCGGGACGGTCCTGAGCGGGTACAGCACCCTGGAGTCCCTGCTGGCGGGCCTCGGAGTCTTCCTGGGCGTGTTCGGCTGGTTCTGCACCATCGGCTGGCTGGCCCACAAGGGCCGCGTGAAACTGGGTGCCCGGGCGGTGTGGATTCCCCGGATCGCCGGTGTCCTGCTGGTGGCCTACGGCGCCTACCCCAAATCCACCGTCAAATCTGCGTCAGAGACGGTGGACACGAGTGCTTTGGCAAGGCAGCAGGCCGATTTGGGCGCAGGCGTACTGGATGTACGTCGAGCACCAAATTGGTGAAGATAACGCAGCCAAAGTGCCGTAGCCGTCGTCGAATCGCGATGCAGGCGGTGGATTTGGGCTACCTGGTGGGAAGGGTCAGCGTGGTCTGGGCCATGGGGCCCGGCTAGGAGCTGAAATTCTTGAAGATGCCCTCGGCCTGCTCCACCATGTCGTGGATGATCTCGGCCGCCGGCTTGACCTCGTTCATCAGGCCCACTCCCTGGGAAATGTAGTTCATCCCCACGTCCGTTTCCCCGTCGAAATAGACCTTCTCGCTCTGTGCGCCCACGATGAGGGGCAGCATTTCCTCCAGGTTGCCCCCCTTTTCGTCCATTTCGTGGACCTTGAGGGCTGCCTCGTTCTTGAATGCCCGGTGGGTGGCGCCGATGGAACGCATTACCAGCGTGGTGTCGTAGATGCTGGCTTCGCACAGCTTCTTCCGCACGTTCTCGTGGATCTCGCACTCCTCGGCCAGCACCAGTCGGCTGGCGAAGATGACGCCGTCCGCACCCAGGGCAAGCAGCGCGGCCAGTCCCCGACCATCCACCACGCCGCCGCCGCCGATCACCGGGACGTTCACTGCTTCCTTGGTGGCCGGGACCAGCACCATGGTGGTGATGTCGTACTTCCCGGTGGCCCCGCCGTTTTCGTAACCCACCACCGTAAGGGCATCGGCCCCCATCCTTTCCGCCCTCTGGGCATGGCGGATTGCCGCGCTCTTGTGCATCCATTTCACGCCCGAGGACTTGATGTTGTTTACCAGGTCCTCCGGCAGTTCGTGGCCAGAGGTCTCCACGATGGGGATCCCCTCCTCCAGGAGGATGTCCAGGTAGTCCTGGTTGTCGATGGGGCGGATCATGGGGAACAGGCAGAGGTTCACGGCCACGGGCTTGTCCGTGAGGTCCTTGATCTTCTTCAGTTCGTCCCGGAACTCCTCGCGATTCTTGTAGATGGCCGACGCCAGGACCCCCACGGCACCCGCTTCGGAGATGGCGGCCACGAGGCGCGCCCTGGACAGAAACATCATGGCGCCACCCACGATGGGATACTCGATGTTCAGCAGGTCGGTAATCGCGGTCTTCAGCATGAACCGTCCCCTTTCAAGGCCGTTGGAGGATAGCGGAAATCATCGCGCGGGGCTAGAGATCCGGCCCGATGAAGCCGTGGTAGCGGCCCATCCAGTAGGCCAGCAGGTAGTCGCCGGGGAAATGCACGTCGATCTTCACCTCGGAACAGTTCTGGCGCTGGTAGGGCCCGCCCCACCACAGGAATTTACTGACGCACCGTTCGGCCACGGGAATGGGAAACTCCGTCTGCGACCCACCCAGGCGACCATCGCAGAAGTGTTCGTGGGTGGCGTAGGTGTCGGCGTCCTTGATGTGCTTGGAAGCCGGGTACTGCTTCAGGCTGCAGATGGCGTCATCCACGGCCTGGTGGTCGGGCCCGTCACTCCCCGGTCCCAGTCGCTTGAAGGCCGCCCACACGAAATTGTACCAGGCGTTGCCGTGCAGGATGAGGGCCCGCGGGCTGTTGAAACGCATCACCTCCGTGTCGAACACCTCCTGCATGACCTCCCTGACCGCCGGGTCGTTTTCGAACCACAACAGGTTGTGGATGTAGGACAGGAGCATGGAGTAGTTGTTGAAGTTGCTCTTGCAGCCGCCGTGGGGGCCGTTGTACATGAGCATCATGTTCAGGAAGTCCGTGTAGGGCTCGAAGGGCTCCAGTTCCCACTTCAGGCACTCGTTCTTGCCGGCCTTCTGCAGCAGGCAGTTGTCATAGAAGTCCAGGATCTTCTGGTTGCCGGACACCTCGGCCGTCATCTTCAGAAAGCCCAGGGACTCGGTCGCAAGGAACCCGGGGCTGTCGGCTATGGACGTGATCCAGAACTTGCCGTGCTCCGTGACCCGGCCGTCCCAGTCCACGATGGCCAGGTCATTGTCCACCAGGTGCAACCCCACCTTTTCCAGCAGGTCCTTCACCGTGGCCTGCACACCGGGGTCGTCCACCAGCTTTGCCAGGGCGCCCAGGGCGAACATGTGGCCCGCGTATTCGTCCTGGGACACGTTGTCCAGCCAGCACCAGCCCACGAACTTGTCGAGCCCGCAGTGGTCCGAAGTCACCCATTCCATGGTGTCCCCGTCCACGGTTTCCACGCAACCCGTCGCGCCCACCCGCACCCACCGGTTGTCGTCCTTCTCCACGTCGGGGATGTAGTGCTTCAGGTCCGCGGGGCAATTCACCCCGGGGACGTCCGGCGGCACGTACTGGCGCGTGAACACGCCGGGCACGCCGGTGATATCCATGCGGACGACCTCGCCCACCAGGAGGTCCTTGATAACGTCCAGCACCGCCGCGTCCTTCGTCACGGCATAACGGTAGGCCTGGGATGCCAGGTACAGGCCGTTCCACAGTCCGTCGTTTTCGCCGGACCAGTACTCCTCCATGTCCTCCCAGGTCGCCTCGGACTCGGGCACGGCCGGCTCCCAGCAGGGTGGGGTCTTCCCCTGCGGACAGGTCACTTCCACCCGATTGATGCGCCCGCTCATGATCCACCCCGCCTTGGGATGGATGTGCATCCGTACCGCGATGTCGTCGTAGTACGCCGCCTTCTGGGCCAGCGTTTCCGGCGTGGCCAGGGGGTCGTCGGTGCAGACGCCCCACTGAGGGCTTCCGTAGGTCCAGGGATCGACGCAGGCGCCGTTCTCGCACAGGCGGCCCTGTTCCTTCATGCACTGGACCTCGGTCCAGGCGCCCCCGCTGCACCGGCGCAAAACGTACCCGTTTTCGTAGCATTCCCAATCGTCATCGAGGCATCCGGGCTCCCCGGTGTCGCCCCCATCGGGCACGTCCACGGTTCCCGCGTCCTGCGGGTCCACACCCCCGGGATCATCCCCGCCCCCCCCGCCAAAACTGCAGGAAATGACTGCCGCCAGAAGGAAAACCGGGCCCATCGTCACCTGTCTCATGGCACATCCAGGAAGGTCCGAAGGAAAGAGCCTCTGAAGTCTAACATATTGGTCACAATAGCAAATCCAGTCATGATGTTGGCACGCTCAAGAATAACGATATAGGCTTGACCCCCGGGTCAAATAGGAGGAACCATTAATGAGAGTCGGTAAACTCAGTATATTCACGGCGACTCTCCTGGC
>JADHTP010000018.1 GCA_016784945.1 Deltaproteobacteria bacterium
AGAGGGCGCAGTTTTCTTGGCGAGTGTTTCAGTTCGACACTACACTTGCCCCGTCATGGTGGACGAAAATCTAAAGAAACTGGTCGAACTGTACGAAGTTGGCGAACTTCTGCACCGGTCGCTGTTGCTGGTGGATGACGACGTTCCCAACCTGGACGTCCTTTCCGCCGTCCTCGATTCCGACTACAAGGTCTTCCAGGTCGATTCGGGCGCCGAGGCGCTGAAGGTCGTGGAGACCACGCCCATCGACGTGATCATATCGGACCAGCGGATGCCCGAAATGACCGGCGTGGAACTTCTGGAACGGGTGGGCAAGTCCCATCCGGACGTTGCCGGCATCGTGCTGACGGCCTACACGGACTCGGCGGCCATTATCGAGGCTGTCAACCGCGCAGGGGCTTTTCGCTTCCTGACCAAGCCCTGGGAAGCCGACGACATCCGCGTGACCGTGGCCCAGGCCTGCGCCCATGTCTACCAGCGACGGGCCATCGCCCGCCTGGTGGACATCGTGTCCGTGAGGAACGAGGAACTGGCCCTGGCCCTGCAGGACCTGGAAGAAGCGCAGGACCGCATGCTTCACATGGAACGGCTGGGGACCATGGGGCGACTGACGTCCGGGGTCACCCACGACGTGCGGAATTTCCTCATGGGCCTGGCCCTCCTGGAGGAGGAATGCCACGAGCAAGGCGTGGGCGGCGAAATGAAGGAAATCGTCACGGTCAGCCTTGCGGGCCTGCGAAACCTCATGGGAACGCTGGAAGCCATGCGACAGTTCGCCCGGGGCGGGACGGTGGAAGTCTCGCTCAAGCCCGTGGCGCCCGCCGACGTGATCAAGGATTCCCTGACCGTGGCCAAGATGGACCTGGAGTTCCGCAAACGCAACGTGGATGTCCGGGTGCAGGATGGTCTGCCCCAGGTCAACGGGGATCGCCAGCGACTGGTCCAGGTCATGGTCAACCTCATCAGGAACGCGGTCCAGGCCACGCAACCGGGCCAGTTGATGACCATCGCCGCCATCACCGATCTCGACGGCCACGTCCTGCTATCCGTTGAAGACGAGGGAAAGGGGATCCCGGCAGACCTGGTGGATGACCTTTTCGAGCCATTCTCGAGTTCCAAGGGTGACGAGGGCATGGGCCTCGGGCTGTACATGGCCCGTTTGACCGTGGAGTCCCATGGCGGCTCCATCGAATATCAGGATCGCCCAGGCGGTGGCGCGCGTTTCCAGGTATTGATGTCGCCTGCCGAACGGTCCGGGGGAATGGGCATCCAATGAACGTCTCGTTGTTTCCCGGCAACAAACCTTAGTGGTACCAGCGGAGGTGGCTACATGACAATCAGGGAACAGACAAGCGGAAGCGAACCCCAATCGGATATGGACCGTGGCCATGACAACAAGGCTCGGGAAAAGGGGCCAAATGGCAGATTGGGTCCAGCAGTATGCCTGAAACGGCCAACTAGCGACCCGATTACTGAAGAATCCGTCTCCAACAGTTCCAACAAGAAACCCGCACCATCGAGAGATGGACAGGACTCCAGTAGAAAGTTACTCATAAAGGAACAGCGGGTTAAGGAATATGAGGAACTTGACGGTGGGAAGGGACGTGAGGTCTTTTTCCGCCCCGAACGCTATACTGCTGGCGATTTTTCTTCGGTCAAACCGGTCGTTTCCATAAGGTCGTCACGTGGGGATGCGATTTGTTCTTTGCATGACCTTTCGCAGAACGGAATTGCCTTCAATTACCCAGGCGACAGTCCCTTCTCGCCCGATGACGCCATCGAGCGTCTCATCGTGTCATTCGATGGAAACCAGGTTTACAACGGCAGTGCGAGAGTCATATCTGTCCGCTCCGAGGGTAAGGACTCCGTCGTGGGTGCATCTTTCATTGACTCACTGATGAACATTGAGGATGTCCTGCTGCTACGTGACGTCAAAGCGTGGGCGCCGGTCGAGGAATCTGGTCTGAAGTTAATTGGGCAACCGTGGTTCGCGCAGGGAAATGAGACTTTCAAGTCCCGTATCGCAGAAATGAAACTCTTCATTGACAACGCTGAAGAAAATTACAACGACATGGAAAAAAGCCTCCCCTGGCATGTAATTCATGGATCTACTGATTCGCAGGCTCGCAGCGGATTGATGGCACGAATCGAAACGGAGTTCGTTTCGTACTTCCTCGAACTGATGTACCAGATTGATGAGGCGCTCAGAACCGCCTCTGCGGAGGACTGGCACAAGCTGAAAGAATTTTCATTACGTTTCCTCCACGACAAGTTCATGAGGGCGCCTCTTCTACACCAGACACATTTCAAACCACTCGGATACCCCGGCGACTACATTTCCATGGAGCACATGTATTCGAAACCCTTCGAGGGCCAGAGCCTTTTCGGAAAAGCCCTGCATATGGGTTCCTGCGCTTCTCTTCCGGCGCAAGCTGTAAGAGCAAGGAAGGACCTCATCCGTGATCAGGTGTTCGAACTCGTCAACTCCTGGAAAATGAATCGTCCCATCCGCGTCTGTTCCATTGCGTCCGGTCCAGCACAGGAGACTTTCGAACTCCTTTCAAAAGAATTGCCTTCGTCCGTCCCTTTAGAGATTGTTCTGTTCGATCAGGACAAGCGCGCGCTCTCTTTTGCTCATAACCGAATCGAGCCTCTCTCCGAAAAGAGAGCAAACAGTCACGTTCGTATCACCTATCTCCATGATTCCATCAAGAGACTCCTCACGGACGCCAGCATTTTCGGTGATCTGGGGCCTTTTGATCTGATCTTCTCTTCCGGTCTCTTCGACTATCTCCGCCTGCCCACTGCTGTAACTCTCACCGGCAACTTCTATAAGAACCTTGCCAGTAAGGGACGCATTCTCATCGGAAACATGGACCCTGGAAATCCCGCCAGATGGATGTTTGAACATCATCTCGACTGGTTTCTCCTCTATCGAACGCAGGAGGAGATGGTCGCATTTGCGCGTAAAGCCGTCCCGGAAGCGGAAATCCACATCGTCGAGGATGATACGGGCATCAATCCCTTCGTGGTCATCAGAAAGGACTGATTCTTGGCCGTCGTCTCCCAGGACCTCGTCGAGAAACAATGGTCTGACTGGCTTGTCGAACGCAATCGACGAGGCGCGATCATTGCTTTCTGGTTGACGATCGTTATTTATCCACTTTTTTTCGTTCTTGATCTCATCTTTGTTCCCGAGCAGTGGATACCCCTGATGGCGGCGACCCGCGCTTTTGTCGTTGCCTGGAGTCTTTTTCTTCTCGCGGCCGTCAAGACCTCCCTGTTTGCTCGATACTGGGGGTTCTTCACATCGACACACGCGGTGGTCTTGAGTGGAGGCATCATCGTAATGGTCGGAGCCCTTGATGGGTTTACCACCAGTTACTATGCTGGAATCAACCTGACACATGTCGGCGTGGGACTTCTCTTCGTCTGGACATGGAAACAGGCCGCGCTAACGTATTTACCCATACTTATCGGGTACCTTGTAACCTGCTCATTACTTGCAGACAGCGTCGATGACTGGATAGTCGGTTCTCCAAAGCTCTTTTTTCTGTTCTCCACGGCCGCGGTGATCACGGCCGCCCATGGTTTTGTTCGCCGCTCGCTCCACGAGCAACTCTCCAATCAAATTGCTCTTGAACAAACCAAGACAAATCTTGAAAAGGCCCATGATCAATTGAAGCAACTGGACCGGTTCAAGGGGCAGGTGTTTGCCAACATCACCCATGAGCTCAAGACACCGCTCAACATGATCCTGTCGCCCTTGGAACTGATCCTCGCCGAGGACCTGGGACGGATCACAAGTCAGCAGAAAGGTACATTTCATTCCATGTTCCGAAGCGGCATGAAGCTGCTGAAGATGATCATGGACATCCTGGACCTGTCCAAGGTTCAGGACTCGCGGATCTTCCTGAAGGTATTCGAGCGGGACCTCGTTGAGTATCTCCGAGGCCTGGTGGCCCAGGTGGAACTGCTGGCCGAACGCAAGGAAATCAAGCTGACGTTAGAATCCAACGTGGACACATCCCTGGTCTTCTGCGATATCGAACGGCTGGAGAGGGTCTTCATCAACCTGCTGTCCAACGCCGCCAAGTTCACACCCCTGGGCGGCAACATCCAGATGAAGCTCACCGACGAAGGCGACACCGTCCTTGTCGAGGTCATCGACGATGGTCCCGGGTTTCCCGCCGAACACGCCGACAGGGTCTTCGAACGCTTCTTCCAGACCGACACGGGCTCCGCCAGGAAATTCGGTGGGACGGGGATCGGCCTGTCCCTGGCCCTGGAACTGGTGGAACTGCACGGCGGCAAGATCTGGGCTGAAAGCGAAGAGGGCGCCGGCGCCACCTTCTCGGTCCGGCTGATCAAGGACGAGGATCATTTCAATCCCGAGATCCTGGACCGCAGGGCCATGCGGCAGGACGTTGTCAAGGGCAAGCGTGAAGGCGATCGGGGCATCATGGACTGGTCATCGCAACTCACCGCCCGGGACGAATTCCGCATGCTGGACATCGCCGAGGCCACCGACCGACGAATCGTCGAAAGGGACACGGACGAAGACCGGCGGGAGCACACGGTTCTGGTGGTCGATGACACGCCGGACATCATCCGTATGGTTCACCTGGCACTTCACCAGCATTTCAAGGTCCTGGCGGCGGAGGACGGTCTGAAGGGCTATGATCTGGCCACCGCCGAATCACCCGACCTGATTATTACAGACCTGATGATGCCCGGAATCGACGGGCTCGAACTGACCACCAGGCTGAGGAAACACAAGCGGACGAAGCACACGCCCATCATCATGTTGACCGCCCGTGGCGACCTGGATGACCGGGTGGCAGGAATCGAAACCGGGGTCAACACCTATCTGACCAAGCCGTTTTCCCCGCGGGAACTGGTCAGCTGCGTGCATGGACTCCTGGACATCAAGGAGTCCACCGCTGACCTCGTTCTGGACCAGAAGATGGACTCCCTGGAAGACTTCTCCAGTGGAATGGCCCACGAGATCCGGAACCCGCTCAACTACATCAAGAACGCCGTCGCCATCATCAAGACCGACACCGACAAAGTGGTCGAGATACTGGGGCAGACCGGCGGCAGGGACCAGACCGAGGAAGAAAAGGAACGCCTGGACAAGTTGAACACCCGCATGGAAAAGATGTTCAACACGGCCGAGGCCGGCATCAAGCGGATCACGGGCACCGTGGAACTCATGAGCAGTTATGCCCGGCAGGGTTTCGAGCGCACCATACGGCCCCACGACCTGTTCGGTGCCGTGGCGGACGTGGTGAGCGTGGTGCTTCCGGCCACCGGCAGGGCCGTCGACATATCCACGGATTTCGATGGACAGGGACACATCACCTGTGTGCCCGAGGAATTCAACCAGGTACTGACGAACCTGGTGCAGAATGCCATCGAGGCCGTGTCGAATGAGACCGGCAAGGTCCGGATCCGGGGCTGGAACGCGGATGGAATGGTCTACCTGTCGGTCAAGGACAATGGCTCGGGCATGTCCCCTGAGGTCCGCGAACGAATCTTCAATCCTTATTTCTCGGCCAAGGGGCCGGGCCGCGGCATGGGTATGGGCCTGACCATCACCCACCGCGTGATCCACAGCATGAACGGCGACATCCGCGTCGAAAGCACCGAGGGCGCCGGCACCGAGTTCATCGTTTCAATTCCCGCCACAGAGCCCAGTACGGAGCAGGAATCGTGACGGGCAGCACACCACTGTTTCGCACACCGACCCTGGATTGCAGGCTCATCTCACCGGACGACTCCAGGTCATTGGACGAGGCGGCCGGCCTGGACCTTGAATTATGGGGTGGCGGACTGGGAAAGGATGCGGACAACTTTGCGAGCCGGGCCTCCCACGGATACCTCATCGGCGCCTGGCACTGGTCGGGCCTGGTGGGGACCATCTCGTGTCTGCGCCGCACATGGGCCCCCTTGGATACTCTCGCTTCCGGGCCGGACCCCTCGCACCCGTACGCTACCTGGGATGCCATTACCTCCGACGGCACCTTCCTTTCGGCGGAACCAGAGGGGGACGTTCTGTTCTGCGTGGCCGTGACCACCATGGATTCGGGGGCCCGCCCCTGGCCCAGGCTGCACCATGCCCGCAACCCGACACTGGACATGGCCCACGTGCTGGCTCGACGTCTGGACACCGGCGACAGCCGACTGAAGGCCGCGACTGACGCCCTGGCGGAGGCCTGCGCCCCCGTCTATATCCCTAGCGATTACGTGATGCGGTTCCATCGCCGCCCCAAGGGAAGCATCCTGAGCGGCGCCAGGATCGTGGCCATCCTGCAGAAGGGACGGCCCTCAGACCTCGATTCCATGGGCTACAACGTCATCATGGTCTATCCGAATACCGCGCCTTTGGCCGGGTTTCCCGAATCCGTGGCCGAGGACGTTTCCGCCGGTGACGCCCTGGTTCTGTCTGCTGCCCGCCTGGCGTACACACTTGGAGTCGGGAAGGTGGCGCCGTTCAGTCGCCCCGCGGGTTTCCGGCGAGCGCTGGTCAAAACGTTGTTGGCCATTGGATCGGGAAAGGCGTCGGCGCACGATCCCCTCGTCCCCGTGGTCCAAGATCACCTTGACAGGTCAGCAGAAGGCCTCCGGATCCGATAAAACCCCGTTAAAAAGCCTTGACATTGATGTTTCGAACCCGCAGAATCCCTCATCTTTGCCCGGACCCGTGGATGGGTGCGGCTTGAAAAGACGGCTTGAAGAGGAGTTCCAAAAATGAGACGCATCCTGAGTGTACTCGCTATGTTCGCGGCGGTGTCAATGCTGATGGCCTGCGGAAGCAGCGGCAGTGACAACGGCGGAACGGACACCATTCCCGACACCATCATCGGAAATGACAATCTGCCGACGGATCCCGGCAAGTACGACCCGGGCACCCCCGGCGATTCTGGCCAGCCCAATGATCCGGGCACGCCTTACGATCCTGGCCAGCCCAACGACCCGGGCACGCCTTACGATCCCGGCCAGCCCGACGACCCGGGCACGCCCTATGATCCGGGTGGAACTCCCCCCGATGAGGGTTCGTGCAAGTGGTACTTCAGCTGCTCCAGCGATTGCCCGCCCCAGCCTCAGGGCCAGGCCTGCCTGCAGGAATGCCAGGCTGGACTTTCCCCCGCGGGACAGGCTGACGTTGAAGGCCTGTTCAATTGCCTGGAAGTCAATGGCTGCCAGAACAAGGCCACGGATGAAGAGTGGTCCCAGTGCCTCTCGGACTTCTGCCTCGACCCCTACTTCACCTGCTTCTCCGGCAATCTGTACGCCACCTGCCCCGACCTGGTGGGTTGCATCAATGACTGCCCTGATGACAATCCTGCCACGCCGGACGTCAACGAGCAGTCCGTTTGCATCGGCAACTGCTGGAGCGAAGGCACCGTGGATGCCCAGTGGTCCCTGCAGAACCTCATCGACTGCATGTACGACACCTGCACCACCTGCGGCGATGACTGGGAAGGCCAGATCTGCCAGGACTGTCTGAACGACGTGCTGGGCACGGACGGCCTGTGCGAGGCTCTCAACGAAGCCTGCATGAGCTTCGGCGACTGGAACTGCGGCCAGGTCTTCGAGTGCGTGACTGCGTGCATGGACAATGCCTGCGTGCAGGACTGCTTCGGCAACGCCACCAAGATGGCCGGCGAAAAGTACAACACCATGATCGCTTGCGCCCTGGACGCGTGCCCGCAGTGCGAGACCACGCCTCCCGGCGAGGACTGCGATGCCTGCTTCAACGCGGCCATCAACCAGGACGGTGCCTGCTTCGCCGAGACCACGGCCTGCGTCGATGACGCGGGCGTCTAGGCGCTCGTGATTCACGGACGGGTTCGGTCGGGGCCGGGACCTCAAAACTCCCGGCCCCGGCAGCCGGTCCCTGTTAACCGCATCTTGTTTCAGTGACAAGGGGGGGTAATGTCATGAAGAGCGGGTTCAATCTCATCCTCTCGTTTGCCATGGTTATTGCGCTGGGCGCCTGTGGAAGCAGCGACGGCGACACCGAGGACACCATCCAGGATCCCGGCACGCAGCCGGACACGGTCATGGATCCGGGCGCACCCGAAGACCCGGGAACGCCCGATGTTACGGGTACGCCCAACGATCCCGGAAAGCCCAACGATCCCGGAACGCCCAATGACCCCGGAACCCCGAACGACCCCGGAACTCCTTTCGATCCGGGACAGGTCGGTTCCGCGGTTCACGAGGTGGCAACCTGCGCTGTCCATTGCGACGGTGCCCCCTGCGTCGAGCAGTGTCTCGCCAACGCCGACGACGGCGGCAAGGCGCTGGTCAACACCCTGGTCGACTGCCTTTCCGCGCTGAAGTGTGGCCCACTGGTGGGTCCCGGCGGTTTCAAGCAGTGTGCCGTACAGGACTGCGGTGACGAGATTGCCGCCTGTTTCGTTGGCGACGGCAAGTGCAACGACATCCGCAAGTGCCGCATCGCCTGCCCCACCATGGCCGGCGACCACACCTGCGCCCTCATGTGCTGGATCGAAGGCGACAAGGAGGCCCAGGGCCTGTTCCAGGAATACGCCGACTGCATCTTCGGAGACGCAGTGGAGTGTTCCGACACGGACATCAAGCCCAACGGTTGGCCTCTCAACGACTGCGAAAAGCACGTCCAGGGCCTGTACTGCCCCCTCCAGACCCAGAACTGCATTCCACCTAGATAGACGGTCTCCGATCTCCGAACGACTATTGACTATCGACTATTGACTATCGACTTTGCTAAACTGCGCCCCTGTCCTTGGAGATGGGCATGAGCAATGAAGGATCCATACCGCTGACGCGGGTAGGCCACGATCGCCTGAAGAACGATCTCAAGCGCATGAAGGAAGAGCGTCCCCTGGTCAGCAAGGCCATCGAGGAGGCTCGGGCACACGGCGACCTTTCAGAAAACGCCGAGTATCATGCGGCCCGCGAGAAACTGGGGATGCTCCAGGCACAGATCATCCGCCTCGAAGACGTGATCGGGCGGGCACAGGTCATCGATCCCGGAATGTTTTCCGATACCCGGATCCGGTTCGGAGCCACCGTCACCCTCTACGACGAAGACAACGATGAAGAGGTCGGCTACCAGATCGTCGGTGAGCCCGAGGCCGATATTGAAAAGAACCTCCTTTCGGTTCTGTCCCCGTTGGGCAGGGCGCTGATCAGCAAGGAGGAAGGCGACGACCTGGAGTTCCGGGCGCCCGGCGGCCTCCGTCATTTCTCCATCATTTCCGTCGAATACATCTGAGAACCTTTGGAGAGCCCGCTAACAGAAGAACCCCGGGTGTTCGACTCCCCGACCCCCGACAGCACCGAGTCCATCGGTGCGCGCCTGGCCGGCGAGGCCCACCCGGGTCAGGTGATCGGCCTGGTGGGCGAACTGGGCGCCGGGAAGACCGTGTTCGTGCGTGGTGCCGTCGGGTGGATGGGCGGCGACCCCCTGCAAGTGCGGTCGCCCACCTTCACCTTGCTGAACCTCTATTCGTGCGCCATGACCGTGTATCATTTCGACCTCTACCGCCTCGATTCCGGCGCCGACCTGGAGGGCATCGGTTTTTACGAATTCGCCCGCGAGGACGGCCTGACCCTCGTGGAGTGGGCTGATCGCTTCGATGAAGTCGCCGAAGAGGTGGATATCTGGGTGACACTTGATTTCATCCCAGGCCAGGAAGGCCGCCGGATCACTGTAAGGAGCTAAACATGGGATTCGTGACTGGAACCAGCAGCTACACGCCGTACCAGGCCCAGGGGAAGACGGGACCCGATTCCCGTGAGAGCCTCCTCAAGGGCCTGACGGCCGGCCGGATCACCCCCATCGATGTGGAACTGGGTCGTGACAGGACCATGGGTTTTTCCACCTTTGACGACCCTCTGGACAATGAGTTCACCGTGGAAAAGGTCTTTTTTGATCCGTTGGCCGTCTTCTGCCTGCGGATCGACAAACTGTCGCTCCCGGCCACCACCCTCAGGCTCCATGTGCGCAGCCGGGTCAGCGAAGCGCTCGCCGCCACGGGTCGCAACATGATGCCGAGAGCGGAACGGGAGGAAATATCGGAACAGGTTCGCGGGGAGCTTCTTCGCCGGGCCCTGCCGACGGTCAACGCCTACGAGGTGGTCTGGGACACCTCCACCGGCCGTATCCGCCTCTATTCCACGTCCCAGGTCGTGAACGAAGACTTCGTGACTCTGTTCAAGGACAACCTCGACACCGGCCTCCAGCCACTGAACACGGTGGGAATACTGGAACGCCATCTCAAACCTGCTGAACTCGAGACCGTGTACCAGATGATGTCCACGACCTTCGTGGCCGTGAATCCTGGGGCGGCCCACACCGGGGAGGACGACAGATGATTGGCCTGACCATGGTGGACAAGATGAAGCGGACCCAGTTCCTGGGCCGTGAGTTCCTGACCTGGATGCTGTTCAAGGCGGCCACGGAGGAAGGTGTTTTCCGCCTGGATGAAGATGGCGAAGTCCAGATGCTGTTCGAAAGGGCCGTCACGCTGGAAGGCGACAATCCCGCCCGTGAAATGAGCACCATCAAGGTGGACGATCCCACCGACTCGGCCGAGGTCATGCTGTCTCTGAGGCTTGGCAAGAAGGTGAGCAAGGCGCGTCTGCTGCTGGAATCGGAAGGAAAGGAATTCGCTTTTACCCTGGATGCGGCTTCCCTGGCCCTGCGGTCGGTCACACTGCCCGATTCCATGGCCATGGACCACACGGAAGTAATGGCTGAAAAGGCCGACTTTGCAACGGAACTGGAAGAAACCCTCCAGAAGCTGTTCATGGGCTTCATCGGCCTTAGGTTGAACCTGGATGCGTGGAGCCTCGAGGTTTCGAAGATGGCCAAGTGGATCGGGCCATGGGGAAAAGAATAGCCGTTTGCGTCCCCGACCTCCGATTCAATAGAATGTAGCGACCCTGATTCGTCGTCAACAGGGGAATATCCCATGAAGTGGAACCCGATCTTCAGTGCGATCCCGGCCCTGGGTCTTTCCGTGATGCTGGCCCTGACGGCCTGCGGCGGGGGTTCGTCGGGTGGCGGCGAGGACACCGACGACGGCCCAGGCACCGATTCGGCCCTTCCCGACGCACCGATTCAACCGGACACGTATGTTCCATGCAAACCCGGTGGGGACTGCGACGACGGCGACCCGTGTACTGTGGACGATGAATGCGGGGACCAGGGTTTCTGCGTCGGTACCCCGGTGGCCGGTTGCGACGACGGTCTGGACTGCACGCAGGACGCCTGCCTCTTTCCCGACGAATGCACCCACAACCTCAAGCCGGGACACTGCCTGGTGGATGACGCCTGCTACGAGGAAGGCGCCTCGGACCCGGGTCAGCCCTGCCATTCCTGCCAGACTGCGCTGGCCACGGACCAGTTCCTCCCTGACGACACCCTGACCTGTGATGACGGGAACGGTTGCACAAAGGACGACGCCTGCCAGTCGGGCCAGTGCGTTTCGGGCCCCCTGGACTGCGACGACAAAGAGGCCTGCACAATTGATTTCTGTGACGGCGACCAGTGTATCCACGATGCACTGGCGGGCGAATGCGATGACGGAGACCTGTGCACCACCGACGACGAATGCAAGGCAGGCGCATGCACCGGCACACCGGTGGATTGCGACGACGGCAATTCCTGCACCCAGGACAGCTGCGACAAGATGGCGGGGTGCGTCAACGCCGTCATTGCCAGTGCGGAGCCCATCCCCTGCGAGGATGGGAACCTGTGTACCGTGAATGACATCTGCATCAACGGGACCTGCGCCCCTGGTTCTGCCGGTCTGGATTGCGACGACGGCAACCCCTGCACCAATGACGGCTGCGTGCCTTCCAAGGGGTGCGTGCCCATCCCCAACTCGCTGCCCTGCGACGACGCGGACCCCTGTACCCTGGGTGACACGTGCAAGGCCTCGGCCTGCCTGCCTGGGACCGAGGTCCTTGCCTGCGGGGACGACAACCCCTGCACCAACGACAACTGCGTGGCCGGCGTGGGATGCATCAATGCGCCCAATGCGGCCACCTGTGACGACGGCGAACCCTGTCACCTGGACGACTTCTGCCAGGACGGGGGCTGCCTGCCCGGCCCCACTCCCCTCCCCTGCGACGACGGCAACGAATGCACCGACGACTCGTGCCTGGACGGCACCGGATGTCAGAATGCGAACAACACGGCCCTCTGCGATGACGAGTCCGTGTGCACCCTGGACGACACCTGCAGCGAGGGACAGTGCCACGGAACGCCCGTGTCCTGCGACGACGGCAACGACTGTACCGTGGACTCCTGCAACGCGGTGACCGGCTGTCTCCACGAACCGGACATGCTCAAGCCCGAATGCCGCCCTCAGATCGTGGTGACCTGGCCACCCCGCGCCGCCACGCTCGACGGACCGGCGGCCCTGACAATTACCGGCACGGTCAATTCACAGGCCGGCTTCATCACGTCGCTGATCGTGGACTTCAACGGCACGCCTACGCCCCTGCTGCCCAGCCCGGTGGACGGCTCTTTCAGCCTGCCAGTCACCTCGAACCAGGCCATCAACATCATCGTCATCGACGCCCAGGACCAGATGGGACGCCCGGACCACGTGGTCCAGTCCTACTACTATTCGACCACCTGGTACCCGGTGGACGTGAACAACCCCCAGCAGTCCCAGGTCAAGGACGGCATGATGATCTTCCTGGGGCCGGAGGTCTGGGACGACAACGACACGTCTGACGCCGACGACATCGCCACCATCATGAGCATCTTCGTGAAGAACCTGGACCTCAACGGCATGATCAGCAACCCGGTGTCCCAGGGAAGTTCCGGCGGGTGCGACTACAAAGTGGACATGGGAACCATCACATTCAACCAGAGCGACATGCCCGTGGACCTGACCCCGGTAAACGGGGGCCTGAAGATCAAGGTCACCATCAAGAACCTCAAGGCACCCTTCAGCGCCGATGTGGATGGCGAATGGTACGAACCCTGGTGCGAACTGGCCGACACCAACGGCAGCGTCACCATCGCGTGGATCACCATCGAGGCGACCCTGCTGGTCAGTGTGGACGCCGCGGGCAACCCCGTTGTCACGTCTTCCAATTCCAGCGTCACCATGGCCGAGCCCAAGGTGAACGTCAGCAACTTCCTGGTGGACATTCTAAAGGACCTGTTCCTGGGCGACATCAAGGGCATGCTGCAGGAGGCCTTCGAGGACCAGTTGGGATCGACCCTGGAAGAAACCGTGGGCGACGCCCTGAAGAGCCTGGCCCTGGACCAGACCTTCGAGATCCCGTCCCTGTTCGATGGCGGGCAACCCGTGGAACTGTCCATGCAGACCCGCTTTTCCAGCGTGGAGTTCACCACGGCCGGCGGTTCCCTGGGATTCTGGGCCACCGTGGTGGTCCCTAAGGGCACCACGCACAACCCGCTGGGCTCCATCGGCCGGGCCGCGTGTCTCACGGGACAGGCGGAACCCTTCGCGTTCCCCAAGAAACGCCAACTGGAACTGGGCCTCCACGACGACTTCTTCAACCAGATCACTTATGGCATGTACTGGGGCGGCGTCCTTTCCATGCCTCTGTCGGCAGAGGATCTGGACCAGGATCTGACCCCCTACGGCATCGAGGACATGTCCCTGGACGTGGATTTCATGCTGCCCCCGGTCCTGTCGTCCTGCAACCCGGACGGGACCCTGCTCATGGAGATAGGGGACATCTCCATCGACACCACGCTGAAACTCTTCGGCGCACCAGTAGCCATGCAGATCTACGCCACACTCGTGGCAGAGGCCGAAATCGTGGCCGCGGAGGGAGAGATCGGCATCGCCATTTCGGAACCGACATTCCTGGACCTGGAAATCGCCAGCCTGGAGGGGGGGCTCGCGGGCGCGGAGGAAACCATGGCCGACCTGATGAAGGAAACCTTCATGCCCCAACTCCTGGAGACCTTCACCGGCGGCGCCCTGGGGTCGTTCCCGGTGCCGGAAATCGACATTTCGAGCTTTGATCCGAGCATCCCGCCGGGAAGCGTCATCGCCATAGACATGCAGGAAGTGCTGCGGATATTCGGGTACACGGTGCTGTCCGGAAACGTCAAGTAAAGGAGACAACCCATGCGCTGGTTCTGTCAGTTGACGACCTCCTCCCTGGTAGCCGTCCTATCCCTGGCGTCCTGCGGCAGCAATTCGGGGTCGCCCGCACTCGAAATCATCGTTCAGCCGGACGGCGGGGGCGACTTTGGTGGCGACCCGGGCGGCATGGACGTGCTGGAACCGGGGATCGATGGCGGCCCCGGTTGCGTCGGCGGGGACCCCTGCGACGACGGCGACCCCTGCACCTGGGGCGAGATCTGCATGAACGGCGTATGCGTTGGCGGTACGACCACCGTTTGCGACGACGGGCGGGACTGCACCAGCGACGCCTGCGACGGAAAAGGAAACTGCGAGTACGTGCTGTTGGACGACTTCTGCCTGATATCAGGAATGTGTCGGGCCGGGGGCGAGACCGATCCCGCCAACGAATGCGTTCGATGCGACCCCCAGCAGTCACTGGACACGTGGACGAACCTGGCGGAAGGGACCTGCGACCCTACGCCAGCCCTCGGCCCCTGCGACGGGGCGGTGACGGACGGCAGTTGCGTGGACGGCGTGTGCGTGCCCGAGCCGGCACCCTCACCCAAGGACTGTGACGACGGCAATCCCTGCACCGACGACCACTGCTATCCGGACAACGGATGCGTCAACAAGCCCACGTCAGGAGCTGTCTGCTGGCTCACCGACGCCTGCGAGGCCGGCACCTGCAACCAGGGTCAATGCATCGTCCCGCCAGGTGCCGGTTGCGATGATCTCAACCCCTGCACCGAGAACACCTGCGATCCTGTCACCGGCTGCACGAACACCCCGCTGGACCAGGTCCCCTGCCCCGATGAATCGGTCTGTACCGTCGAATCCTCCTGCGTGAGCGGGTCGTGCCTGGGACTGGACGTGAATTGCAACGACGGCAACATCTGCACCCTGGACGGGTGCGACCCGGTGACGGGCTGTTTCCACGACCTGGACGACAACGAATGCTGCGAAAAGGGTCAGTCCAAATGCGACGACGGGAATCCCTGCACAGACGACGGCTGCAGCGAGGACGGCGCCATCGAATGCATCTATACCTTCAACCAGGCCTCTTGCGATGATGGTGATCCCTGCACCGTGGTGGATTCCTGTTCTGACGGGGACTGCCTGGGCATGGCCAAGGACTGCAACGACGGCAACCCCTGCACCCTGGACTCCTGCACCGGCGGTGTCTGCGCCAACGAGGCACATTTGGAGGGTTCCCAGTGTGACGACGGCCTGGAATGCTCAACCAGCGACCACTGCAAGGACGGCCAGTGCGTGGCGGACACATCCGAATGTGTCTGCCAGCCGGTGTTCTGGCCCGTGGTCAGCAAGATGACATCCATGTCCATCGCCGCCACCGGCAACCCGGGCGACGGATTGGACCTGGACGGAGACCCGGGGACCTGCACACCGGCCACCGACTGTTCGGCGGGCATCGACAACTCTCTGGGCCCTCTGTCTTCCCTGGGCAACGACGCCATCCAGGAAAGCATGGCGGACGGTGACATCATCATCCTTATGGAGCACCGGGACTTCCACATCGACGGCACGCCCTATTCCATTGCCGTCTACGTGGGCAAGGACCTGGACCCGTCCAACCCGGCATGCGACGTGCAGACCCAGACCTGTGCCTATCTGGTGGACAACGAGAGCCTGAACGTCGATTGCAACCCCTTGGTTTCACTGGACAACGCCGTCTATTCAAACGGCAAGCTGACCGCGGGCGGCGCGGGTTACACGTTCCCCTTCGACCTGCCGATCCTGGGTGACGTGTCCCTGCACGTGGACCTCTTCTATGCCACGATCCACGCCAACGTGACCCTGTCGGGCAACAAGGTGACGGCCATGGACGGCATCCTGGGCGGCGCAGTGCCAAAGGCCCAACTGAAGGCAGCCATCGAGTCCCTGCCCCCCGACACCGACCTGCCCCTGCCGAAGGAACAGATCATCACCCTGCTGGACCTCCTGGTCCAACCGGACATCGATGGGGACGGGGACGGCGTCAAGGAATCCGCCAGCATCGGGATCCACTTCACCGCCATCGCCGGCACGATTTCAGGTTTGGAGTAGCAAAAGGGGCGTTCGGTCGTTCATCGCCTATCGTTGATCGATCGAACACGATCGACGATCAAACGATCGACGCTACTTCAGGTGCTTCTTCAGCCAGCCCACCACCGTGTCGTACCACAGCTTGCGGTTCTGGGGCTGGCTCACGAAGTGGTCTTCGTCCGGGTAGTAGAGCAGCTTCGCTTCCACGCCAAGGCGCCTGAGCAACTGGAACATGATCAGGCCCTGTTCCACGGGCACCCGGAAGTCGTTCTGGCCGTGGATGACCAGCATGGGTGTTCGGAAGCTCTCCGCGTAGCGGTCGGGCGACCAGCGGGCGTAGGCATCCGGGTTGCCCCAGGGCGTGCCGCCGATGTCCCACTCGGGGAACCAGAGTTCGTCAGTGGACCCGTACTTGGATGACAGGTTGCTGACCCCCGCGTGGCTGATCAGGCACTTGAACCGGTCGGTGTGCCCCTCGATCCAGTTGGCCATGTAGCCGCCGAAGGACCCGCCCATGGCGCAGACCTTGTTGGCGTCCACGCCCTTGATCTTCTTGGCGTGGTCCAGGAAGGCCATGATGTCCTCGTAGCACTTCCCGCCCCAATCCTTGCTGACCGCGTTCACGAAGTCCTGACCGTAGCCCGTGCTGCCAGTGGGGTTGATCATGGCCGCGGTGAAACCGTGTCCCACGATGCCCAGCGCCGTCCACCTCGGGTGGAACGCGGAGTGCCACGCGCCCTGTGGCCCGCCGTGGATCATCAGGACGAGGGGCGACTTGCGGGTCTCCTGGTCCGGGGGACGGACCAGGAAGGCGTGTACGCGCTGCCGCTTGCCCGTGTCGGTCACCGCACCGTCGTACCAGATCTCTTCCACCTTGGGCATCTTGATGTCGGCCAGCGCCCCCGCGTTGAGCCGGGTCAGCTGCTTTTCGTTCACCCGCATCTTGTCGCCCAGTTCGAGGGCATGGACGTCGGGCGGGTTCACCATGGTTTCGCGGCTCACGTACAGGGCACGCCCGTCACCGGACAGGGCCAGACGGCGGTCGGTGAAGCGTCCCGACATCCGCACGGGCTGCGCACCCTTCACGGCGGCGAGCCGGTACAGCAGGCGATGGCCCTGCTCCTCCACGGACAGGAACAGTTCCTTGCTGTCGGCGCTCCACACGAATTCCGTCACCCAGTTGTCCAGGCCTTCCGTCAGGGTGACGTGAGTGCCCGACCCGCGGTCGTACAGTTTCACCCGAACCTTGTCGGACTCGAATCCCGGGATTTCCTGGGCCAGATAGGCAATCCACTTCCCATCGGGGGAATAGACCGGATTCCGGTCGGAAGCCGGATTGTCGGTGATTTTCGTTTCTTTCCCGCCCTTGACTTCGTACAGGTCTTCGTTGGTGCTGATGGCCAGGTCCTTGACCTTCTTGGCCGTATAGACCACGGACGCCCCGTCCGGCGCCACGGAATAGTCGCTGAGCCCGCCCCAGGGGACGGTGGGTGTGTCGAAATCGCCCACGACCACGGCCGACACCTTGCCCGATTCCACGTCCAGGGCGAACAGGTTGTTGCGTGTGCCGTCACGCCAGCGATTCCAGGGGCGATGGTGCAGGTCGTCGTAAATCAGTCCGCTGGGACCGTCCGCCCGCTCGTCGTGGAGATTCTTCGTGCAGTCCAGGTCCGCACCGCACTCCGGAAAAACGCTCGCCGAAAAGTAGATGGTCTTGTCCACCCAGCGCAGGTTTCCCGGCGCCACGGGGAATTCCTTCAGCAAGAAGGCCTCTCCACCGCCCAGGGGCAGAAGCTGGATCCCAGACTTCCCGTTGCGATGGCCCACGAAGGCCAGGGACTTTCCATCGGGAGACCAGGCGAAGGCGCCGCTGCCGTTTCCGCCTTGCGTCAGGCGCCTGGGAGCCGTTCCCTCGTTCACCAGCCAGAGATCGCTCAGGAAACGCTTTCCGCCATCGTAATCCTTGACCCGGATGATCACGCCCCGCCCCGCCGGGTTGGCCTGGAGCCCCGTGATGATCTTCATTTTCATCACGTCGTCGATGGTGACCGGGTGTGAGCCCGCCAGCGCGGTGCCCGCCGCCGAAACCAGCAGGATGACTCCCAGAAGGGAAACAGGGATTCTCATGTGTCCTCCTCGTTCAGAACTTCCCCGCACGGGGACATTTATACAACAGGTCAGGAGAGGTTGTCATTCAAGCAATCCGCGCCGTAACGATTTCTGGAGGGGCGTCCGCCGTCCACTGTCCACCGTCCACCTGCTGAGTGGCGATGGAGACGGATTGCTGCGACCGCAAGGCGGTCGCGCAAGGGGGGCGGGGCCCCGCGTGAAGCCGAAGGCGAGGGTGTGGGAGGGGGGCGAGCACGCCCCTCTGGCCAGGGTGGTCCCGATGTCTGAATCCGAAACAGGTGCCGTGGGGCATTTTCAAAATGGCACACCGACAATATCCTGGATTATCCACATGTTGTCTTCAATGAGGTTAGCTCATCATTCGGGTTCGAGGGTGCAGGTGGTCCCGAGTTGCTGCAGGTAGTTGGTGTTGTGGAAAGCGGGAAGGATCTGCAATCCGCCGGCCCCGTCGGTCACCGGTGTGACGGTTCCCAAATTGGCTTGCCGCCTTGCCGCCTTGCCAAAGCATTCGTATCCGCCGTCTCTGACGCAGATTTGACGGTGGATTTGGGCGGGTTGATCGTTAATCGCTGATCGATGGATGGCATCAACCAAACGTCAGGACCGTGAGGCAGAGGGGAGCCTGTCGTACATTGCGTTCGTGACGAGGTCCCGGATGCGCCCAGGGAACAAGGAGCGGGGCCCCGAGACGCCGCAGGCGTAGCCGGAGCCTACGTCGAGGACGTGTCGGGGGAAGCGACACAGTTCCATGGGATGCGGTCGGGAACGCAGTAGAAGGGCAATGGACGACAGGCTCTAAAGGTCTTCCTGCATTCCCAGTTCGTTCAGGCTGGTCTTGAAGACCAGTCGCAACAGCGCATCCTGCTGCTGCTGGTCCACCGCCAGGAACTGTCCGGCCACCTCGGAACCTGATTCGAGGGTGTCCACCCGGACTATCCTGGCCGGCAGGTCCAGGTTGCCGTCGTCATCGGGCAGATCGATTCTCAACCACACCTTGTCGCCCTTGTTCACCGGGGCGCTCTGAAACCAGCGGAATCCCGAAGCACTCAGTTCCAGCTTCACGTCATCCAGGGCCGTTTCCTCGTCGGGAAAATCGTTGATGAGTGCCGCCGGCATGGTCAGGATCGCCCGGATGTATTCCCGCTTTTCCATCTGTCTTGGTTCCGTGGTGGGCACAAGGTAGAGCCGAGTCTTCGATATGATTTCAGACAGTTTCGCACGGAAACTGTAGACCCCGCTCCGTGCCGCGTAGACCACGATGGCCGACAGCCCGCGGGTCAGGTCGTCATCGGCCTCTTCGCGGGCCTCCATGATCAGCCCGCGGCCTCGTTCGAAAAGAACGCGACCACTGATCAATCCGACCTCCGGACGTCCCAGGATCACGATGTTGACCTCCTGGTCCACTCCGGGTTTCGGGCAGCCTCCGGCGCTCATGAATTACTCCTTCAGCCGTTTGCGGGTTGCCAGTATTTCGTGCTTCAGGTTCCTCACGGTCTGTGTCAGTTCTTCGGCCGCGGTTCGGACCTGGTCCATCGCATCGCTTCCGTCGTCGGACCCGTCCATGTGTTCGGCCACCTCCGGCAACAATCCCACCAGGATGTCCAGGCTGGTCCTGCTGGAGGAAATGATCTCGTTGAGACCATCCACAGCCTTCACCGCCGTTTCGATATCTTTCAGCTGTCGGGATATCTTCTTCAGATAGGACCTGTTGGCCGCCTTGACGTCGGTCAGTTCCTGGCTCAAAGTCCCGAGTTCCGTCGCCAGCTGGTCCGCCTTTTCACCGGCGCCCTGTGCACTGGTCGCCGCGGCGGTCAGTTCCGCTACCTTGCCGCGCAGGGTCTCGGTCTCCCCGCGGGCCGCCTCCGCCGATTTGACGGCCTCCGCCAGTTCACCCTCCAGGTCCTCGACCCGGGTCCAGGCCCCTTTCATTTCACCATCGAGGCTGGAAATCCGGGCGCGCGAGCCCTCCATCTCGGTCCGTGCCTTTTCCAGTTCGTCGGCATCGGTCTGGTTCTTGAGGAGGTCTTCCACCTTTAGGGTCAGTTCCGCGACCTGGCCGTCCAGTTCCAGGGCGCGGGCCCCCTTGTCTTCCACCTGGGCACGCAGGTCTTCGATGGTCTGCTCGTGAGCGGCCTTCTCCGCTTCTACCGAGGCCACCACCCTTTCCAGGTCGGCGATCTTGATTTCGACATCTTCACCCCCCTCGGGGGCTTGTTCCGCTTCGTAGCGGGACACGAGGTTGCCCAGTTCCTCCACCTGGAGGGCCAACTGCCGGATGGTCCGATCCCGTTCACCCATGGTCTGTTCCAGTTCTTCCACCCGGCTCACCAGGTCCGCTTCCCGCGATGACCGGGCCTCTTCCTGCTCCAGCAGGCGGGCCGCGTCGGGCGTGGAGGTTTCGCCGATGTTCACCATCTCGGACACCACGTCCGTGGTCTCTTCAGGCCTTGGCGGCAGGGGTTCGTCATCGGTGCCCTGACAGGCAGTGGCGGCAAGGGCCGGATCATCCGTAAAGGAAACCACCTCCTCGTCGTCGGAAGGCGGTTCCTTCAGGGCGATGGGCGGGTTGGAGCCGGATGGTGCCTCGTAGCCCAAGGTCTGCTCCATCTCGGAGACCGGCGCGGCGGCAGGTGCCGGTTCGGCTTCCACCGTGTCCGGCACTTCTTCGGGCTCGTAGGGGAGCAGGGTTTCCTGCCCCGACTCTTCGGGCACGGGCGGCGGCTCCGGTTCCATCGCGGCCACCCGGGCCTGGTCCGTTTCGTCCAGCCTGAACGTGACCTGGAATGTCCCGCAATAGATGGTTTCACCGTCCTCCAGATCGACCCGGGAGATTCTTTCCCGGTGGAAGAAAGTCCCGTTGGCGCTTTCCAGGTCGTCCAGCACGTAGTTGCCGTCCTGATAGGACACCC
>JADHTP010000019.1 GCA_016784945.1 Deltaproteobacteria bacterium
TCGACAGGCAAGGCGCAGGGGCCCCGAAACGCCGCAGGCGTAGTCCTGCCCTACGTCGAGGACGTTTCGGGGAAGGCAACGCAGTCTGTCGAAATGCAGCCGGAATCGCAGCAGGACGCTTTGGCCGACAGGCTCCTAGGGAAGGATACCGCCCAGCAGGCTGGAGATGTCGAAGCACATCTTCGCTGGCACGCCGGCCGGCAGGGCCCCGCCGGGGCAGATCATGTCGGAGATGATGGGAATCACGCACAGCATGTCCATGCCCGCGCAAGGCTCGCCGCCCAGGCAATCCCCGTCGGCGCTGCACGAGCAGTAGCCATTGGTGATGGGCATGCCCGGCATGATGCCGCCCAGCCCACCGAAGAACAGGGACATAAGATCGAAGCATTGCTGGTTCGGACCGCAGCATGAGGTCAGCCCGTCACAACCGCCCGCCGGATTGAAGCAGACACCCGTGTTGTGGCAGTCCATTGTCTCGCCCGCGGCGCCGGGGGGACAATCCGCCGGGGTGGTGCACAGGGACTGGCACTCACTCCCGGAGGTTCCGCCACAGGCCTGGCCCGTAATGGGGTCCGAGCAGATGAAGGACTGCTGGCTGCAGACACAGTCGCCCACGGTGCAGTCGGCGTCCACGGCACACTGCACGCATTGCCAGGTGCCGCCCACGTTGGCGCACTTGGGGTAGGGATCGGCGCAGGTGTTGCCGCAGTTGTCCACCACGCCTTCGCACTGGAAGTCCACGCACTTGTCCGTGCCGCCCAGTCCCACGCAGTGGGCGTCCTCGCAGCACTGGTGGCACTGGTCGTCGGAGCACTTGTAGCTGCCGCCACCGCACTGCTGGTCACCACAACTGTGGCTGGTCTGGTCGCAGACCGGCGTCGGGTCCGCACAGTGGGTGGAGTTGAGGCATTCCACGCAGGTCCCGTCGGGCAGGGCAAAGGGCTTCTCGGCCGGGCAGGACGTGCCGCACGACTCGTCATCCACAGGCACGCAGAGCTGCACGCCCTTGCCGTTGTCCCCGCAGGTGAACTTGGCCGGGTCGGCACAGGAACCGCTGTCCCCGCATTCGGCCACGCAGTTGCCTGTGGGGTTGCCCGCGGTCTTGTAGCAGCGGAAGCCCGCGGCGCACTGGAAGTCGTAGGTGCACTTTTCGCACTCGCCCAGGCAGTCCTCGCAGTTCCCCGACACCAGGTCGCAGCACTTGCCGGCGTCGCATCCGTCGTAGGCGCACTGCACGCAGTTGTAGGAAACGGGGAGGCACTGGAGGCCCTCGGAACTGGCCTGGTAGCAGATATAACCGCTGTTGCAGTCGCCGTCCGTGCCGCAACCCTTCAGGCAGAACTTGCCGCCGCCCACGGAGGTGCAGAAGTAGCCGGCGTCGCACTCGCTCTTGTCGGCGCAGGGCTTACAGTCGCCGACGGTCACCGGGGTGGGGGTCTCACCGGGGGTGTCCCCGACGGTCACATCTTCCCCGGGAGGCACTTCGCCCAGGGGAATGTCGGCATCAACGGTGTCGGGCATGTCCTTGGCGATGCAGATCCCGTTGAGGCATTCCATGTTGGCGTCATCACAGGGCTTGTCCTGGGAACACTCCCTGGCAGTACAGACCTTCTTGTCGTTGATCAGGACACAGACACGGCTCTCGAGACCGCAATCCTGGGCACTGTCGCAGATCCTCTCTCCGCAGGTATCGCCTTCGCAGACAAGGCCTTGTGCGCAGTCCGTGTCCAGGATGCAGGACTCGCCTGAGTCACCGCCGCCACAGGCCACCAGCCCGCCCGCGCCCAACACGAACCCGAACGTAATCAGAACCCTCAAATTCTTCATGTCAATCACTCCTTCCCGTGCCTCGTATCAGAACTCGAACCGACGCATTGTAATGGATTTGACTCCGTTCTTTCAAATAGTTTTCGACACATACCCCGCTCGCGGTTGACTTCCGCCGTGACGAGCGGCCCATTGCGGGCCTCCAAATGACCCGCAGGCTTGCGAACCCGCGCTCCTTGCAGTATCATCCGCCGGCTTCGCTCTCTGGAGAGCCGACATCATGCTTGGTACCCTGAGAAAGCACTCTCGCTCGGTGATCATCTACGTCCTGTTCGCCATCATCATCGTGGTCTTCGTGTTCACCTTCAACGTGAGCGGACCGGAGGCCGGTTGCAGCGGGGACGGGGGAGGCGCCAAGGCGGCCCTCGTGTCCGTGGGCGACACGAAGATGGATGCATCGGACCTGTTCATGGGTCTGGCGCTCACGGCCGATCCCCCGGGACCGGGCATGGGAAACGATCCCCGGTCGTTCCAGGCCGAACTGATCTACCGGTCCACCCGGTTCGCCCGACTGCAGGGTGATCCCAAGTTCCGCGCCTACATCCCCGATCCCACCCGTGTCTCCATGATCAAGGTCCGCAAGGTCATGGACGACCTGGAGGAGACGTGGCTGGTGTCGGAAGCCGCACGCGCCCAGGGCCTGAGGGCGGGCGTGGGCGAGGCCCGCGACCGGATCGTCCCGGACTTCACGGACAGCGAGGGCGTGTTCAAGAAACGGCGCTACGAGAACTGGGTCCGCTGGGGCCTCAAGACCTCCCTGGGCCGCTTCGAGGACTTCGTGAAGCGGGAACTCCTGCGCGAAAAGATGATCGCCCTGGTCACCTCGAACGTCTCGGTTTCCGACCGCGAAGCCCGTCTGGCAGCCAAGCTGCGAAAGGAAATACGCGAATACGAGTGGGTGGAAGTCAGCCCCTCGCTCCTCGCCCAGGCCATCCGGCCCACACCCCTGGAGACGGACAACTTCCTGCAGGCTTCGCTGGACATTGCAAAGAAGTATTTCGAGGACCACACCGCCGAGTACCAGGTGGAGCCGGCCTACGACTTCCACGTGACGAAGTTCAGCGCCGCGTCCCGGCGGATCATGGCCTCCATCCAGGACCCCGAGCAACGCAAGATGCTGGAATCGAGCTGGTCGGCGGCCAAGGACCGCGCGGACAAGGCGGCCGCTCGCCTGGCCGGACTCGGCGGCGCGGAACTCCTGACGGCCTTCGAGGCCCTGGCCCGGGAGGTCTCCGACGACTCGAAAACCCGCGACCGGGGTGGGCGAGTGGAGGCTCCAGTCCCCGTGTCGGCGCTGGCTGCCATGGAACCGGCGGTCTTTTCGGCCCTCAGCGGCCTGGAAATCGGGCAGGCTTCGGGCCTCGTCAACGGGGACGACGGTTATTACCTCCTGTTCCTGGACGGCAAGACACCCGGCGAAGAAAGGACATTCGAGCAGGTCAAGGACCGGGTTGCGGGCCAGCTGATCGCCCAGAAGCAGGCCGGGGAGACCGCCAAGGTGGTGGCCGATTCGGTGCTCGCCAGGTCCCTCGCGGCTCCCACCCGCCGACTCTTTGACGTGGCCACCGAGGCCAACCTGCCCTTCGCCCCTCAATCACCGGTCAAGTACGGCTCCACGGGCCGGATCCCGTCCATGCCCACCACCCTGTCGGGCCTGGCCGGCTGGTCGCCCTCCGCCATTCCCGGCCTGGGCGAATCGGAAGAACTGGCGGCGGCCCTCATGGACCTGACCACCGCCAGGCCCGTGCCAGACAAGGTGTTCCAGCTACCAGGCGCCGAAGCCCGTTACGTGGTCCGTCTGAAATCCGCCACCACGGCCACCGAGCCCGATGAAGCGGAAATCGCCGCGGCCAGGGACGACCTCCTGCCGGTCAAGCGCCAGGCTTACTACCGGGACTGGTACAAGACCCTGCGCAACCAGGCGGCGTCCGAGGGCCGATTCGTTGAGCACGAAACCCTGGCCGCCCTGGTCCGGGAGGAAATGAGAACCCACGAAGAGGCCGTAAAGCAGGCCGCCCAGGAACCCGGAAGCGACAAGTAAACCCAGTATCACCATTTTGAGGACGACATGCCGAAAGTTCTCAGCAACGCCAATATTGCTCCCTCTGTTTTCCGCATGGTGGTCGAGGCCCCGGACGTGGCCCGGTACCGCAAGGCGGGCCAGTTCGTCATCGTGAGGCCGAAGGCCGGTTCGGAACGAATCCCCCTGACCATCGCGGACGCCGACACCGAGGCCGGCACCATCACCCTGGTGTACCAGGTGGTGGGCAAGACAACGGGGGTCATGAGCCTCATCAAAGACGGCGGAGAACTGCCGGACGTGGCCGGACCCCTGGGCAGGGCCACCCATATCGAGAAGGTGGGCACCGTGGTCTGCGTGGGGGGGGGCATCGGGATCGCGCCCATCCATCCCATCGCACAGGCCCTGAAGGACGCCGGCAACACCGTGATATCCATCCTGGGGGTCCGTTCCAAGAACCTGCTGATTCTCAAGGAAGAGATGACCCGGGCCAGCCATCGGGTCGTAGTGGTGACGGACGACGGCAGCGCCGGTGAAAAAGGCTTCGTCACGGACGCCCTGAAGAAGCTGCTGGACGACGGCGAAAAGGTGGACCAGGTGGTGGCCATCGGGCCGCCCATCATGATGAAGATGGTCTCGGTGCTCACCAAGGACTACGAGGTGCCCACCCTGGTCAGCCTGAACACCATCATGGTGGACGGGACGGGGATGTGCGGTGGTTGTCGGGTGACCGTGGGCGGCCAGGTTCAATTCGTGTGCGTGGATGGCCCCGAGTTCGACGGCCACCTGGTGGACTTCGACGAAATGATGAACCGCCAGAACATGTACAAGGAACACGAGACCGCCGCCTACCGGGCCTTCAAAGAAAAACACCGCTGCAAACTGGCCCAACGAAATGCGGAGGCACGAAGTGAGTAGGGAGGCGCGCAAGGCGAAGATGAAGAACAAGGAGCGGCTCAAGCTCCCGCCGGTCCCCATGCCGGAGCAGGCGCCCTTTGAGCGCAGCCGCAACATCCGTGAAGTGCCCCAGGGCTACTCGCCGGAACAGGCCATGGAGGAGGCCGAACGTTGCCTCATGTGCAAGAAGCCCGTGTGCATCAAGGGCTGTCCCGTGGAAGTGGACATTCCCACCTTCATCGACCTGGTGTCGGAAGGAAAATTCCACGAGGCGGCCCAGGTGGTCAAGCAGACCAACGTGTTGCCCGCGGTCTGCGGCCGGGTCTGTCCCCAAGAAGACCAGTGCCAGCTCGTCTGCACGGTCATGAAGAGCCACAAGGACCTCGACAAGAGCGTCAAGATCGGGCACCTGGAACGTTTCGTGGCCGACTGGGACATGGAGAACCACCCCGAGGTGGAACCCCTCGACGTGAAAAAGACCGGGAAGCGGGTGGCCATCGTGGGGTCCGGACCGGCCGGGCTAACCGCGGCGGGAGACCTGATCCGCATGGGTCACGAAGTCACCATCTTCGAAGCCCTGCACCGCGCCGGCGGCGTGCTCATCTATGGCATCCCGGAATTCCGTCTGCCGAAGGCCATCGTGGACCGGGAGGTGGACAACCTGAGGAAACTGGGGGTCGAGGTGGTGTTCAATGTGGCCATCGGCCAGTCCAAGTCCATCCCCGACCTCTTCGAAGAAGGCTTCGACGCGGTGTTCGTGGCCACGGGCGCCGGGCTGCCCATGTTCAAGCGGATCGCCGGGGAGAACCTCATGGGGGTCTACTCGGCCAACGAGTACCTGACGCGGGCCAACCTCATGGACGCGTACAACTTCCCAAAAAAATCCGACACGCCCATCATCCGCGGCCGGAACGTGGCCGTGTTCGGCGGCGGTAACGTGGCCATGGACGCTGCCCGCACGGCGCTGCGCCTGGGCGCGGAGCACTCCATCGTCTTCTATCGCCGTTCAGAAAAGGAAATGCCCGCCCGGATCGAGGAGATCGAGCACGCCAAGGAAGAAGGCGTGGAGATGCGCATGCTCCAGGATGCCATCGAGATCCTGGGCGACGAACGGGGCTGGGTGTCCGGGATCAAGTGCCTGAAGATGGAACTGGGTGAACCGGACGCCAGCGGGCGCCGCCGGCCCGTGCCCATGGAAGGCTCGGACTTCACCGTACCCGTGGACGTGGTGGTGGTGTCCATCGGCAACGCCTCCAACCCCCTGATCCCCCGCACGACCCCACAGATCGAAACCAACAAGTGGGGCAACATCGTGGTGGACGAGCGCACTGGCAAAAGCTCCATGCCGGGTGTCTGGGCCGGTGGCGACATCGTCCTGGGCGCCGCCACGGTGATCCTGGCCATGGGCGAAGGGCGACGGGCCGCCAATTCGATCCACAAGTACTTCGGGGACGGCGTGTGGGAAGACCCGCCGGAGCCCGAACCGGAAGAAGAAACGGACTAGCCGTTTATCGCCCCACGCTCCACCCCGTTCCCACGATCAACGATCAAACGATGAACGATCGACGGTGTGCTCCGCCCCTGTAGTATGATGATCCATCTGATCCATCCTTTGCCGAGAACGATAGACCGTGAACCTTGACTCCGACATCCGTGGTGTCCCTTGATTCCAGGCATCGAATTCGTTGCCGGGATCGCCTGCCTGGTCCTGGGCACACTCGGCACCTTCCTGGCGGTCAGCCGTGGCCCGCGCGCCGTGTCGGCCACCTTCTGGATCGCGGTCCTTTTAGACCTTTGCGTCCTGGCCACCATCTTTTTCGACTGGGGGTATAAATGGGTTCACCAGGTGGCGGTGACCACCGCCATGGGCGCCAACATCTGGATTGCGCTGCCCCACGCGGGGGTGGTCATGACCCTCCTGATGATGGTGGTCTGGGGCCGAAGAACCTCTCCCTGGGCCGTGGTCATCACGGCGTCTCAGGCCGTCTCGTTCATTCCCGTCATCGTGCTGGTGGGTCTGGACACGGACACGAGCTACCTGTCCTTCGCCCCCATGTTCGGCGCCTTTGCTTCGGTGCTGGCGGCCTTTCTCTTTCTGCCCGCGGCCGCCGCAGTGATCCCCGCCGACGGATCCCGCTGGTTCAAAGTCGCCTTCGGACCACGGGTCCGCCTCATCAGTGCTCTGACCGACCTCAGGGAAACGGGTTTCGCCACTGCGGGACCTACCTCGGTCTTCGATTCCGGATCGGCGTCGGGTAACATCGGTTCGGTGCGGGTGCGGATAGCCACCTCGCCGTCCATTCTGCCCCCGGCCTATGCATTGCGGATCACCTGGTCCTGGCAGGAAAGGCTGCACCCAAAAAAAGTGGCTCGACCCGGCTTCGCACCCCGGGAGACAATGACGGCACGGCGAGGCACCACCGAATATCGGGGCCTGTCACCCAGGGGATTCAAGGTGACCGGGGAAAGCCTACGGTCGTTCCTGACCCGAGTTTCCAACGGTTGATTCGACCCAACAGGCACTGCCTGTAGAAAACCCACCGTGAAACAAAAAAATATTCTATTCATATAGGAGGTGCAGGTGGGCCCTGTATAAAAGTATAAAACGATCTCAATGCCCGGTGATCAGGGGACAATCCCGGAGGCATGGATGTCGTGATCCTGTCAGACATCGGCAGGATCTCGGACCATGTTTTGTCGGTCTGGGGGCGCCCCCGTGGAATGCACAGAGAGGAGACGTGTTGTGGACAGGGATGTCGACAAGGATCCGACAGAGATCGTGTGGGGGGGGGAAGTGATCGGTCGGGTCATGTGTTTGCCTTGGTTGAGCGCGCCACTGTAGAATAGAACTTCCGCGGCCGGGCTGCCGGTAGACCCCGCGGAACCGAGAGGGCACAAGTGGATCAGAAACAGAACACGAAGGAATCATTACACTGCTCGTTCTGCGGGACGTCCCAGAACCAGGCGCATCGGCTCATTGCCGGACCCAACGTCTATATCTGCGACGAGTGCGTCTCGCTGTGCAACGATATCATCGCCGAGGAGACGGACCGGGACCAGACCCATGGCCGCTACAGCGCCATCCCCAAGCCGAAAGAGATCGTCCGGTTCCTGGACGAGTACGTGATCGAGCAGGACTATGCCAAGAAGATCCTGTCCGTGGCCGTGTACAACCACTACAAGCGGGTGGAGGCGCGGGAGGATCGGCGGAGTGGTGGACTGGAGGTTCAGAAGAGCAATATCCTGCTGCTGGGCCCCACGGGCTGCGGCAAGACGCTTCTGGCCCAGACCCTGGCGCGGGTGCTGAAGGTCCCCTTCGCCATGACCGACGCCACCTCCCTCACCGAGGCCGGCTACGTGGGCGAGGACGTGGAGAACGTGATCCTGGCCCTGCTGCAGAACGCCGACTGGGACGTGGACGCCGCCCGCCGCGGGATCGTTTACATCGACGAGATCGACAAGGTGGCACGCAAGGCCGACAATCCTTCCATCACCAGGGACGTCTCCGGTGAGGGAGTCCAGCAGGCCCTGCTGAAGATCATCGAGGGCACCGTGGCCAACGTGCCGCCCAAGGGGGGGCGGAAACACCCCCAGCAGGAATACGTGCAGGTCGATACCACCGACATCCTTTTCATCTGCGGCGGCGCCTTCGTTGGACTCGACAAGCTGGTGGACAACCGGCTCAGCGGCGGCAATATCGGGTTCGGTTCGGGGGAGGTCCGTTTGGCGAACCGGACCATCGGAGAACTCCTGGCCGAGGTGCAGCCCGAAGACCTCCTCACCTTCGGCCTGATCCCCGAATTCGTGGGGCGGTTCGCCGTGGTGGGGCCACTGCACGAACTGTCCGAGGAAGCCCTGTCCCGGATCCTGACCACCCCCAAGAACGCCCTGACGAAGCAGTACCAGTGGCTGTTCGAAATGGACGGCATGGACCTGCGTTTCACCGAGGCCGCCCTGAATGCCATCGCCCACCGGGCCACGGAACGGGGATCGGGGGCCAGGGGCCTGCGCAGCATCATGGAGTGCGTGATGCTGGACGTGATGTACGACCTGCCCAGCGAGGAGAACGTCAAGGAGGTCGTCATCAACAAGGAATCCGTGTTGCAGGGCGAGCGCCCGCTGGTCCTCTATCACGCCGATGCCGAATCAGCTTAGGGAAGTCCCCGTCAAGCGTTTCACCACCTTCCGGATCTTGCGCTGGGCCGTTTTCTCGGGCAGGATGTATCCGCGATGAAACAGATATTCGCACCCTGGAGAATGGACTACATCATATCGGAGAAGCCCGAAGGCTGCGTCTTCTGCGACCTCCCCGGGCAGGGGATCAACGATGAGACCCTGATCCTGTACCGGGGCGCGGGCGCCTTCGTGATCATGAACCGGTACCCCTACGTGTCGGGGCACCTGATGGTGGTCCCGAACCGGCACCTGGAGCACCCCCTCCTGCTGGATCCCGTGGAGTGGAGCGAGATCAACGACCTGGTCATCCCCTGCGTCCAGGCCCTGAAGAACGTGTTCAATCCCCATGGATTCAACATCGGAATGAACATCGGTCAGGCGGGAGGCGCCGGCATTCACGAGCACATCCACGTCCACGTGATTCCCAGGTGGACCGGCGACAACAACATGGTCCCGGTGCTGACCGATACGCGGGTGATCCCCGAGTCCCTGGAGGAAACGTGGAAGAAGCTGATCCCCGAATTCAAGAAGCTGGAGCAGGTGTCCAAATGAAGAGGTTTCTGGTTGTCCTGGTGTCCGCGACTCTGTTCGCGTCCACGGCCGTCGCCCAGTCGAAGATCTCCAACTCGCTGTACAAGGAAGGCGTGCAACTGGGGAACGAAGGCAAGGTGGAGGACGCCCTGGACAAGTTCCAGGCCGCGGCGGCCCTGGAACCCAAGGTCTTTCTCTACCAGTTGAAGCTGGCCTACGCCTACGAGATCCTCAAGCGTTATCCCGAGGCCCAGGCCGCCTACGAGAACGCCGTGGCCCTCAAGAAGAGGTCTCCGGAGGCCCACCGAGGCCTGGCGGACGTGCTGAGGCGGGTGCGTTTCTTCGAGCCCAGCGAGACCCACTACAAGCGGGCGCTGAAGTACCGCAGGAAGTACAAGGACGCCATGAAGGGCCTGGCGATCCTGTATGCCGAGAAGGAAGACCTGGGCAACGCCGCCAAGACCTATATGAAGGTCTTCAAGTCCTTCCCCAAGGACGTGGATGCCGCTTTCAAGGTCGCTAACGTCTACTGGCAGCAGAAGAAGCTCGACGAGGCCATCGAATACTATCGCAAGGCCATCGAACTGGATTCGGGCTACCACAAGGCCCGGTTCGGGCTGGGCCTGGCTCTGAGGGACAAGGGCGACGTGGAAGGGGCCCGCAGCCAACTCAAGAAGGCCTGCGAGGCCGGGATCAAGCAGGCCTGCAAGCGCCTGTTTCAACTGTGATGCTCGGGGTTTGATTCCGGGCGGGTTTCAGGTGTCTTTCTTGCCAGCGTCGTCCCGGCCATAGTACCCGTACTTGTCCCCCCCGTAGTACCCGTACATGTAGCCATAGCCGTAGCCGTAGCCCCGCTTGGTCACGTCCAGGTCGTTGAGGAGGATGCCCAGGGTGCGGGCCGACACGGCGGAAAGTTCCCGTCGCACCAGTTGCAGTGACTCGTTGGTGGTCCTGCCCACCTTCACCACGAGAATCAGCCCGTCCACGAGTCCGCACAGGATCCGGGGATCGGACACGGGAATCACCGGCGGCGAGTCCAGGATCACGGTGTCGTAACGTTCCTTCAGCTCGTCCATGGTGGCGGTCAGCGAGGGCAGGCCCAGGAGGTCGGAAGGGTTCGGCGGCGGCGGGCCGCAGGGCAGGATGTCGAGATTGGGGACGACGGTGGTCTGGATGGCCTCCTCCACGGTGGAGTCCCCCACCAGGATTGTGGACAGGCCCCGGTCCGTCTCGATGCCGAAGGTCTTGTGGAGCCGGGGCCTGCGCATGTCGGCGTCCACGATGCAGGTGCGGGTGCCGAAGCGTGACAGGGTGATCCCCAGATTGATGACCACGGTGGACTTCCCCTCCCAGGGACTGGGGCTCGACACCAGCAGGGTGCGGACCCTCCGGTCCGGGAGGATGAACAGGAAATTGGTCCGGATGGTGTTCATGGCCTCGGCCACGGAGGACTTGGGTTTCTGCAGCACGTAGAAGTCGCGATCGATCACGGACGACCCGCCCTTGTCCACCTTCCTGTCCTGCTTCTTGTCCCCCGGGATGGTTGGGATGATTCCCAGGCAGGGGGCCCCCACCAGGTTTTCGGCGTCCAGCGGCCCCTTCACCGTGTTGTCCAGCATTTCCACAAGGAAACCGAGGCCGATGCCGAGGAAGATGCCGAGCAGGGTGCCCACGGCGAGGCTCAGGCGCATGTCCGGGCGGATGGGTCGTTCGGGGACCCGGGCCAGTTCCTGGATGCGTACATTGTTGGTCTCTACCTGGGCGCTGAGGGTGGTCTCCATAAAGCGGTTTCGCACCTGGTCATACACGTCGGTGGCGTCGGTCTTGTGTTCGGAAAGGACGTTGTATTCCACCTGAAGATCGCCCATCTCGGCCAGGTCCGTTTCAGCCTGGGTCAGCAGGGAATCCACCTGCCTGAGCGTGTTGACCACTTCGTCGTAATCACCCATGACCACGGCCAGGCGGGCCTCGACCTCGGTCCTGAGCGTGGTCTCCACCATGCGGATCTGACCGTCGATGGCCCGGATCTTCGGGTGTTTCTCGCCGTAGGTGATGGCCTCCGCGGTCCGGCTGTCCCGAAGGGCCACGAGCCGATCCTTGAGACTGGACACGAAAGAGCTCGTGAGGACTTCGCCCAGGGGAATTGAAAAGAGGTCTTCATTCCTCCTCACCTGCTTGGCCCGCGTTCTTTTGGCGTCCAATTCGGACTTCTCGAGCAGCAGCAAGCCCTGCTTGTTGTTCAACAGGCGGATCCGTTCCTGGAGGGCCTTCAGTCGGGTCTCGAAGGAGCCCACGTTGTGCTTGCGTTCGAACTCCAGGACCTCCAGGTCGGCCCTTTCCTTGGCGGCGCGGTACTTGTCGACCATCTTGCGCAGCTCGACGTTGGCTTCCCGCAGCACGGAGCGTCGATAGTCGATGTTCTGCTCCCGATACGCGAACACCACTTCGTTCACCAGTTCCGCGGCTCGTGCCGGATCGGAATCGTCCACGCTCACTTCCACCACGGTGCTGTCACGCACGGGCTCCACTGAAATGCGTGATTGCAGCATCCTGGCCGGGATCTTGTCGGCGAGGCGTTTGCGTCGTTCCTGTTCGGTGATGGTCTGACCCGGGTCCACACCGAGGAACTCCGGGTCATCGCCGAGGTGCAGCTTGGCGGCCACCCGTTCGGCCACATCGAGGCTCGTGATGATGCGGATCTGGGTCTTGAAGTACTCCTTGGACAGCCAGTAGTTGTTGGAGCCGAGCTCCACCACTTCCTTGACGCCCGAGAGGATCCTGGGGGGCGAGTGCTCGATGATCAGGGAGGCCGTGGCCCGGAACACGGGGGTCTTCTGCTTGGTGAACACCGTCACGGTGGCCAGCACGGCCACGAAGGTGAGGATAGCCCACCACCTGCGCTTGTTGAGCACGTAAGTGAACTTCTTGATCTGATGACCGAAGTCGGCGCGGGTGCTGTTGTCGGGCCCGCTGCTGGTCTTGCTCTCCAAGGTAGGGACTCTGCCTCCAGACGCGGAATGGCCCGGATCATATAGGTTGCGATGGTCTCGCGCAACCGTGGACGGAGGGGGGGGTCAGAGAGCCAGTACGATCCGGTCCACGGCGGACCGCGTGTACGGCCGGTATCGGCGGGTAGCGTCCCATTCGTGGTAGGCGCGGACCATCTCCTGCAGGCGCTCCATGCCCACCCGGGAGGCAAAGGTCCTCAAGGGGACTGCCATGTCGGCATTGGTGAAGGTGTCATCGGGCAGGCCGGCCCAGGCCAGCAGCAGGTCGGAAAGGACCGACTCGATGAGGTCCATGTAGACGGCGGATTCTTCGCGGGAGGACGCCACGCCTTCGGAAAAGGCGAGCTTTTCGTCCGGGCCGCAGCCCGCCAGCGACAGGAAGCCCTGGATGAAGTCCACCCGTTCCCCGAGCGCCTCGCCTTCGGCGAGCTGCAGGGCCCGCTGGACGGATCCACGCGACAGGACGGCGGCGTCCCGCGCCAGGGCCTCGTCCATGTTGTGCCGGCCCACGAGAAGGCCCACCACGTCCTCCGTGGCGAGGGGTCCGAAGGGAACCTGGAAGCACCGCGACAGGACCGTCCGGGGCAGGATGTCCGGCGTGGAGGTGACCAGGACAAAAAGCGAGCGGGGGGGCGGCTCTTCCAGGGTTTTGAGGGCCGCGTTCGCCGCCTCGTGTGTCAGGGTGTGGGCATCGTCCACCAGCAGGAACTTCCAGGGACCCACCATGGGTTCGAAGAACAGTCGGGACATCACGTCCCGCATGGTGCCGATCTTGAGAACCCCCTTGTCGGGAGGCGGCCTGTGGATGTCCACGAAGGTCCCCTCATCCACCTGGCGGCAGGGCGTGCAGGCGCCGCAGGCGTCGCCGTCCACGGGCTCATGGCACACCAGGTAGGAATAGAGGGCCAGGGCCAGCGATCGCTTGCCCACGCCTTCGGGCCCGTGGAACAGGTAGGCATGGGGCACCCGGTCCCGGTCCGCGGCTCGCCGGAGGATTTCCTTGACGGCCCCGTGCCCCACGATGTCCGCAAACCTCATGGCCCTAGCCTAAATGATTCCCGGCGCAACGAGGCGGTTTTTTTTACGCAAGGCAGGGTACTATTGTCGGACTCACGGAGAAACGCCCTCGGGAGGCTGTGATGATCGTCGGGGTGCCACGGGAATTCCAGGTCCAGGAATACAGAGTGGGAATGACGCCGGCGGGCGTGGCCCGTCTGGTGGAGAGGGGACACGAGGTCCTGGTGGCCTCGGGCGCGGGCGTGGATTCGGGGATACCGGACGAGACCTACCTGCGCATGGGGGCCAGGGTGTGCTCCAACGTGGAGGAGGTCTACGGGAGCGCGGAAATGGTGGTGAAGGTGAAGGAGCCCACGGAGGTGGAACTGCCCCTGATGCGGGATGGTTCGCTGATCTGCTCGTTCCTGCACCTGGCCACCCGTTCGGACCTGGTCCATTCCATGTCGGATCGGGGCCTGACCGCCCTGGCCTACGAGACCGTGGAGGATCCGCGGGGGCGCCTCCCCCTCCTGAGGCCCATGAGCGAGATATCGGGCCGCATGGCCACCCAGGTGGGCGCCAACTGCCTGGTGAAGGAGAACGGGGGCAAGGGCATCCTCCTGGGCGGCGTGCCCGGGGTGAAACCGGGCGTGGTGGTCATACTGGGTGGCGGCACCGTTGGCGCCAACGCCGCCAAGGTGGCCGTGGGAATGGGCGCGGCGGTCTACGTGCTCGATCGGGACATCCGGCGGCTGTCGTACCTGGATGACATCTTCGGCGGACGGGTCAAGACTGTGTTTTCAGATGCGGCCTCCATCGACGAACTGGTGCCCCAGGCGGACCTGCTCATCGGGGCGGTTCTGGAGACCGGACGGACCGCCACCATGCTGGTGAGCGAGGCCCGGGTACGGCAAATGGACACCGGGAGCGTGATCGTGGACGTATCCGTGGACCAGGGGGGCTGCGTGGAGACGACTCGTCCCACGTCACACGGGAACCCCACTTTCGAAAAGTTCGGCGTCATCCACTATGGGGTGCCCAACATGCCCGGCGCGGTGGCGCGCACCTCCACCTTCGCCCTGGGCAACGCCACCATTGGATTCGTAGCCGACCTGGCCGATCTCGGACTCAAGGCCGCCATGGAAAAGGACCCCGGGCTCGGCCTGGGCGTCAACATTCACAACGGCCATGTCACCCATCGCGGTGTGGCCGAATCCCTGGGCGTGCCCTTTTGCGAGGTGGGCGATCTCCTTTGAGGCGTGCCGCAATGGCGACCGTTTTCAACACCGTCCGCAAACCCCGTCGTCGCTGGCCTTGGGTGCTTGGCGGGGCCGCCTTCGCCTTCGCCGCGCTTTGCACAGCGCTGTTCTTCGGTCTGGGTCCGCTGGCGACGCGGCTGGCCAAGGGGGCCGTGGACCAGCGGCTCTCCGAACTGTCCGAGGTGATCGGCCGCCAGGTGGTGGTGTCCGGCCTGTCCTCGGGACTCACCGAAGACCTGGTGCTCGAAGGCGTGGTGGTCCCCTCCACGAACCCGGCCCACCCGACCCTCCGGGTCCCCAGGATCCGCCTGGATTTTTCGCTTTGGGATGCCCTCATGGGACGTCGGCTGCCCCGGCGCCTGGAAGCGGAGGCCCTGTCCATCACCGTGTACATGGAGGACGGACGGGCTGACGACCTCGTGGACCTGTACCGTGGCTTGAAAAAGCTGGGCCGGCACGGGGACGGGGGCACGCAGGGCACCGGCATACATTCGGGCCCCAGCTGGAACACGGCGGGAATCCAGGTGGTGGCCGACGGCGCGGTCGATTTCGTGGATAAGGGGTCGGGGAGCACCCTCGTCACCCTGCGCGGCCTGCACCTGGATGCCCGTGTCGGTGGGCCGGGATCGGTGACGATCCGGTTCAGCGGCAAGGCCCTGGGGCTGTCCGAGGGGGAGGCCGCCGTGGTCGGTTCCCTGTCCTGGTCTGCTGACCGCCGCCGGGCGACCTTCGAGGCCGATCGGCCCCTGGATCCAACGCTCCTCCTGGGGAAGACGCTTCCGGTGACGGCGAAACTGGCCGGGTGCTCCGTGGAGTTCGAGCCATCAAGGAACCTCGTCACGGCGGACCTTCGGGGTCTGGAGCTACCGGACGTCGCCCCCCTCACGGGTACCCCGGCTATTGATCGGCTGTTCCAGAGCTTCGGCACGTTCAGGGCCGACCGGGTCCGGTTGACGGCGAACCTGGCAGCGGATTCATCCCCTTGGGCGCCGCTGTCGTTTCTTCCGAAGGTGGATTCCCTGGCCTTCTGGGACGGGGGGTTCGATGCCATGGCCACCGACCCGCGGCTGGGAAGAATCCAGGTCAGGCAAGCTCACGTCAGCCTGACGCGGGGCGATTCCGACGACGAGATCCTGGTTTCGGGTGATGGGGAGATCGGCGGGAACAGGACGGGCTGGTCGCGGCTGGAAGCGCGTGCCCGGCTGGGCGGTGACGGAACGCTGCGGGAATTGAACGGTTCGGCCAAGGGTCCGGGTCTGGTGGGCCTGCTGTCCAAGGTCCACCCTCACCTCCTGCCCTGGTCCGGCGCCGAACTGGGCTTGAACCTGGTGGTCAAGGGCGACGGGAAACGTTATGGCTTCGTGGGCCGCCTGGACGGTCGGGGCCTGAGCTACCTGTGGACCAAGCTGTGCCTGGTCCCGGTCACCGACGTGGACCTGGGCATGGATTTCACGGCCATGCTGGACCTCCCCGGTGAAAAACTGAACATCAAGGCCGATCCCATCGCCATCGGATCGGCCCGCTTCTCGCTGGAGATGGACGTGTCCAGGTTTCTCGACAAGCCCCGGATCAAGCTCCGGTTCTCCATCCCCAAGCAGCGGTGCGAGGACGTGGCGGCCGCCATTCCTCCCGTCATGATTCCCCGCCTGGAGGGGGCCCGTTTCGATGGCTGGATGGAACTCGATCTGGTGGCGCGGGTGGACTTCAACAAGGTAAACAAGGCCTCCCTGCGGGTGAGCGCCGACCTGGAGGAATGCAAGGCGCTCGGCCTGGGCCCCCGGGTGAACGTGGCTCGTCTCCTGAGCCGGCGATTCGTCCACCGGGTCCACGAAGAGGACCTCGACCGACGACACATCCGGCTGGGTCCCGGCACGGACTCCTGGACGCCGCTCGAAGACATCCCCGTTCCCGTGCAGCAGGCCGCCCTGGCCACCGAGGACATGGATTTCTTTGACCACTCCGGGTTCCAGGTGGGACTCATGCGAAGGGCGGTCCGGCTCAACCTGGAACGGGGCTGGTACGTATACGGGGGCAGCACCATTTCCCAGCAACTGGTCAAGAACCTGTTTCTGTCCCGGGAAAAGACCCTGGCCCGCAAGCTCGAGGAAGCGATCATCGTCTGGGTGATGGAAGGGAAACTCGAAAAGGAGAGGATCCTCGAACTGTACCTCAACTGCATCGAGTTCGGGCGGCACATCTACGGAATCCGTTCCGCCGCCCGCGAGTACTACGACAAGACACCCCAGGAACTCACGGCCCTGGAAGGGGCCTTCATCATGGCCACCAAGCCCAAGCCCCGTTACGCCCACAAGATCTACCGGCAGCGATCGTTCAACGACTGGTGGGTGAAGCGTATGAAAGGCATCCTGGAACGCCTGCACGAGCCCATGGACGTGATCGGTTACCGGACCACAGTGACCCCGGACCCCTGTCCGCCCGATGGTCCCCGCGGCAAGTACCTGGTTCCGTGCTTCTACTATGCCGAAGAAGACCTTTATACCCAGCCCGAAGTGTCGCCCGACACGGAAATCCCGCCCGGCATGCCGGAAGAGCTTCCCACGGGACAGGTAAAGGAAGAACCTGAAGTTGATCCCGCGCCCTGATATCCCCTGACTGTAGACGCAGATCCTCAGCCCATCAGGTCCTTGTCCCCGCCCTGGGCCTCCACGGCGGTAAACGCCGCGAGGTTCACGATGGAATCGATGTCGCTGGCGTGCTGCAGAACGTTGACGGGCTTGGCCATGCCCACCAGGATGGGGCCGATGACGGGCGCCCCGCCCAGGCGGGCCATGAGCTTGTAGCCGATGTTGGCCGCTTCCAGGCTGGGGAACACGAACACGTTGGCGGTCCCCTCCAGTTCACAGAAGGGGTAGACATCGGCCCTGAGTTCCACGTCGGTGGCCACGTCCACCTGCATCTCGCCGTCGATCATGAGTTCGGGCATGAGGCCCTTGGCCATCTTGGTGGCCTCGCGCACCTTGGCGGTCTGTGGCGAGGGGCTCGATCCGAAGTTGGCGAAGGACAGCATGGCCACCCGGGGCTCCAGGCCCAGGGTCTTTACGTATCGGGCCGTGTTCACTGCGATCTTGGCCAGGATCTCGGCCGAGGGATCGATGTTCACGGTGGTGTCGGCGAAGAACAGGATGTCGTTCTTCACGAGGACCATGTAGATGGCGAACACCGGTTCCCCCTTCTTCGTGGGCCCGATGATCTTCAGGGCTGGTCGCAGGCTCTTGGCGTAGCTGTGGGTCAGGCCGGTCACCACGCCGTCGGCATCACCTTCCGCCAGCATCATCAGCGCAAAGTTAACAGGATTCTGGAGGGTGATCCGGGCGGTGGTCAGGGTCGCTCCCCGTCGTTCCCGTCGTCGCCGATAGGCCTCCACGTACTTTTTGAATTGTTTCGAGGTGATGGGATCGATGACCCGAACCCCCGTGAGTTCCAGCTCCTCCTTCTTCCGGATCTTCTCGATGCGATCGGGCCGTCCGATCAGGATGGGTTTCGCCATCCCGTCGTCGATCAGGCGCTGGGCCGCCCTCAGGATCTTGGGGTCGTCACCCTCGGGGAACACGATGCGTTTCCGGTGGGACTTGGCCACGGTGAATATCTTGCGCATGACCGTGGACGACGGATTGATCCGGCGCTCCAGCTCCGCGCGATAGGCGTCCCAGTCCTCGATGGGGACGCGGGCCACGCCTGTTTTCATGGCGGCCTTGGCCACGGCTGGCGCCTCCCAGGTCAGGACCCGGTAGTCGAATGGCTTGGGGATGATGTACTCCGGTCCGAAGTGGAATCGCTGGCCACCGTAGGCCTTGGCCACCTGGTCCGGGACCTCCTCCTTGGCCAGGGCGGCGAGGGCCCGGGTGGCGGCCATCTTCATGTCCTCGTTGATGGCCTTGGCCCGCACGTCCAGGGCGCCCCGGAAGATGAAGGGGAACCCGAGCACGTTGTTGACCTGGTTGGGGTAGTCTGAGCGTCCCGTGGCCATGATCACGTCGGAACGGGCCTTCTTGGCGTCCTCGTAGGTGATTTCGGGATCGGGATTGGCCATGGCGAAGATGATGGGGGCCTTGGCCATTGATTTCACCATCTTCTGGGACACCATGTCCTTCTGGGACAGGCCCAGGAACACGTCGGCGCCCTCCATGGCGTCCTCCAGTGTCCGGGCTGCGGTCTTCACCGCGAACTTGAGCTTGAACTGGTTCATACCCGCTTCCCGGCCCTCGTAGATGACCCCGCGGGAGTCACACATGAGCACGTTGGCGGGATTCACGCCGAAGGCGATCATGAGGTTGGTGCAGGCGATGCCCGAGGCCCCCGCGCCGCAGATGACCACCTTGATCTTCCGGATGTCCTTGCCCACGATCTCCAGGGCGTTCAGCAGTCCGGCCGACGAGATGATGGCGGTGCCGTGCTGGTCGTCGTGGAAGACCGGGATGTCCAGGATCTTCTTGAGCTTCTCTTCAACGTAGAAGCACTCGGGCGCCTTGATGTCCTCCAGGTTGATGCCCCCGAAGGTGGGTGCGATGGCCCGCACCACGTTCACGATCTCCTCGGGGTCCTTAGAGTCCACCTCAATGTCGAACACGTCCACGTCGGCGAAGCGCTTGAACAGGACGCCCTTGCCCTCCATCACGGGCTTGCCGGCTTCGGGACCGATGTCGCCCAGGCCCAGGACCGCCGTGCCGTTGGACACCACGCCCACCAGGTTTCCCTTGCCGGTGTACTTGAAGACGTCCAACGGGTGCTTGTGGATGTCCATGCAGGGAATGGCTACACCGGGACTGTAGGCAACGGACAGGTCGAAAGAGGTGACACAGGGTTTGCTGGGGATGACCTCCAGCTTTCCGGGCCGCCAGCGACCATGATATTCAAGCGCGTCCTTTCTGCGGATCTTACGCATCAGGCCTTCTCCTTGTGATGCACATCCATGGAATCCCTGAGCCGGTGTTACCGCCGGAAAACCGCCAAGTCAAGTAGACGACCGCACCTTTTTCTTTCAGACTTCTTTTTTAACCCTGTTCGGGCCGTCAGCGGACGTTGGGGCGCGGACCCGGATCAGGAGGGCCGCCACGGCGGCCGGGGTTACGCCTTCCATGCGGGAAGCCAGCCCCAGGGTCCGGGGTCGATACTGCTTCAGCCGTTCACGAACCTCCAGGGAGAGGCCTGGCACGGTGGTGAAATCCAGGTCCGCGGGAATTTCCAGCGCTTCCAGCCGGGCGAAGCGTTCCACTTCGCGTTGCTCGTGCACGAGGTAGCCTTCATATCGGACCCGGATGGCCAGGGCCGTCCGTTCTTCGGGGGTCAGGGCGTCCAGGGCGTCCCCTTCCTCGAAGGGCGCCAGGCTGTCCACGGTGACGTCGGGCCGTCGCAATATTTCGAGCAGGGTCAGGCCCTCCCGGGGCAGGCTCTGTCCCAGGTCGGCCAGTCGCGGATTGGACGATGACACCCTGACCGCCTCCAGGGACCGACGGGCGTAATCCAGTCGTTCGGTGCGGGCCTCGTACAGGCCGCGGGCCCTGTCGGGCAGCAGACCCACCGCGGCGGCCCTTGGCGCCAGGCGATCTGCGGCGTTGTCTTCCCGCAGGTTCAGCCGGAACTCGGCTCGGGAAGTGAACATCCGGTACGGTTCGGTGACGCCCCGGGTGACCAGGTCGTCCACCATGACCCCCAGGTAGGCCTCGGCACGGTTGAAGAACAGGGGGGGGGCCTTGCGGGTGATCAGGGCCGCATTGGCCCCGGCCAGGAGCCCCAGGGCGCCCGCCTCCTCGTATCCCGTGGTTCCCAGGACCTGGCCGGCCAGGAACAGACCGGGCACCCGCAGGGCCTGGAGGTCGCTTCCCACTTCTCTCGGGTCCACGAAGTCGTACTCGACGGCGTATCCGGGCTGGGTGATTTCGGCCCGCTCCAGGCCGGGTATTGTGCGGACGTATTCTTCCTGGACCGACAGAGGCAGGCTGGTGGAAAGACCGTTGGGATAGACCTCGGGCGAATCCAGTCCCTCGGGCTCAACGAAGACCCGGTGGGAGTCGTGGTGGGCGAAACGGACCACCTTGTCCTCGATGGACGGGCAGTACCGTGGCCCCTGGCCCTTGATGGCGCCGGTGAAGAGGGGCGCCCTGTGGAGGTTCGAACGGATGACCTCGTGGGTCCGTCCGGTGGTGGCCGTGACCCAGCACGGGCGGCGGGGCAGGGAGGTTCCGCCACCCCAAAGGGAAAACGGGCCGGCCCCCGGGTCACTGTCCTGGCGGGTCATGGCGTCCAGGTCCAG
>JADHTP010000020.1 GCA_016784945.1 Deltaproteobacteria bacterium
GTTTGAAGAGGGCCAGGGCCATGGTGGACCAGATGGAGGCGGAGGGATTCGGGTCCTGCACCAACTACGCCGAGTGTGAAGCCCAGTGTCCGAAAAACATCAGCATCAACTTCATTGCCCGGCTCAACCGGGACTTCATGTTGGCCGCCCTGTGCCCCGAGGGCGGCGGCGGCAAACGCGAAACCTGAAAACGCCCCTGTGGCTGGCCTGGGTAGGCCAGCCCTACAAGGGGGGCGTGCCGCCTCCGTCGCCACTTCCCGATGCTGGCGAACCATGGACTATCGACTATTGAATGGACCCTGACCGGTAGACGCTGGTCGCCCTCACCCGCTTTCGCCGCTGGTTCCGCTGGTCAGGGTGCGGTACAGCTTGTCGATGAGGTCCGACTGTTCCTGCGAGACCTTCTGGGTGCTTTCGAAGGCCGCCTTGGTGGCGCGCATGGGTTGCAGCAGTTCTTCGAGCGTGGAGTGGATATAGCGGAAGTGGGCCTCCTTGAGGATGTGTGGCGGCAGTTCCTGCAGCTTCTGGTTGAGCCGGTTGCAGGCTTCCATCATGGTTTTGAACTTGTCCCGGGTTTCGCCGAGCTGGGCCTGTCCGGTCTGCAGCATGCGGCCGCCCTGCTCCAGCTCGATGAGGCACAGCTGCACGTTGTTGGACAGGGCTTTCAATTCGTCCTTGAGCCGGTCAGAACCGGGGTCGGGTTCCGCGGCGATCGCGGCGATTTCCGGTTGCTGCAGCGCGACATCGGATGCCGGCAGCCCATCGGGATCCTCCACGGACAGCTCTTCGTCCAACTCCTTGTCGGGTTCCGGTTCGAGTGCAATACCGGGCTCCCCTTCACATTCCTGAACGATGGCGAAAGCCTCGTTGAGCCGGTTTTCCAGCGTTTCGTTGTACTCGGACATGACCTTGATCCGGGATCGCAGGACCTCCAGTTCATCGTTGAGTTTGGACGCATGGTCCATCTGTCCTTCGGATGACTCCTGCAGGGCCTTTTCCTTTTCGTCGATCTTCTTTTCCAGCCGTGCGACGGTTTCCTGGCTCGCCTTGTCGCTCTCTTCCAGGGCCAGTGCCCGTTGTGTACTTTGACCGAGTTCCTTTTCCAGGCGCCCGACCTCGTTGCGTGCGTTTTCCAGCTCGGTCTTCAACTCGTCGCGTTGTGTCACTGCGGCATCCAGTTCCGTCCGCAGCGCCGGCAGTTCCGAGGTGGCCTCCTCCCGGCTGGTTATGGACTCCTCGATGGCCGCGTCCAGGGCCGTTTGCTTGTCGGCCACTTCCCGCAGGAGCTCCGCCACCCGGTCTTCCAACTTGGTCACGTGGTCCTGTGAATCGGCGGCGAGGTTCCTCAGGGTGCTGATTTCCTGCAGACGTTCCTCGATTTCGGTGGCGTGAGCCGTCATCGACGCCAGTTCTTCCACCTTCTCTGCGAGATCGCTTCGGGCTTCCTGGGTTGCCGCCCGGGCTTCCTCGGTCTCCTTGCGTGCGGCGTCCACCTCGGCCCGCAGGGCCTCCACGCGGGTGTCGGCATCGGCGCCGGCCGCCTTCACGGCCTCGATCTCGGACTGGAGTACCGTTGCCTTTTCTTCGGCTTCCCCGGCGGCCGTCCTGGCCTCGCCAACCTCCGCCCGGGCTTCCTCGATTTCCTTCCTGGCCGTGCGGATCTCCGCCCTCAGAGGCTCTAAACGTTCTTCGGACTCGGCCAGCTTCGCATTCACGCCTTCGATGGTCTGTTTCGATGTCTCCAGATCGGCCTTCAAAGACTCATTGAGCTTGTGCGCTTCCTGCAGGTCAGCCCGGACCGTCTCCAGTTCCTCGTCCCGCGTCTGGTTTGCCGTACGCGCCTCTTCCAGAGCCTCCCTGTCCTGGTCCAGTTGCGCTTTCGCCGACTCGCACTCGCTCCTCAGGGCCACGATGCGTTCTTCGGATTTCTGCAACGTGGCATCGAGCTCGGCCTGGAGGGCCTCGGCCCGTTCCCATTGCTCACCGCGGTCTTCCTGGATCGTTTCGACCTGCCGTCGGGCGGCATCCAGTTCCGCCTGGATGGATACGATCCGCCCGTCGGCCTGATGCATGGCCTCCTGGACCGCCAGGGTTTTCCGTTTTTCGCCTTCCATGGCGGTTTCGAGTGCCTGGGCCCGTTCCTCCAATGCCCGGCGTGCCTCACCGCCGTCCTCGATCTCCTTCCTGGCGGTCTCCAGGTCCATCTGGGTCGCCTGGTCCCGGGTCTCCATGGATTTTTCGAGCGCAGCAACCTGTTCTTTCGCCTCCTGTCGGGCCGCGATTGCCCGTTGGGCGTCCTTGCGCGCCGCCTCGACGGTATCGGCCAGCGCCTTTTGACGCCCCTCGGATTCCTCCAGCATGGCCCGGGCCTGCTCGGCCTGCTCACGGGCCTCTCTGGCCGAGGCTCCCTGGGCCTCCACCTGCGCGTTCAGGTCCCTGATCTGGTCCAGTGCCTTTTCCAGTTCCGCGGACAGCGACGCCGCCTTTTCCTGAACCGACGCCTGCTCTTGGTTGGCCGCTTTTCCGAGGGTTCGGAGTTTTTCCAGTTCGGCGGTCCCTGCCGCCAGTTCCTTCGCCAGGTCGTCCCGTTCGGTCTGCACGCGGGCGGCCTTCTCCTGTTCCGTCGCCAGGGCTGATCGGGCCTCCTCTTCACTCTTTCTGGACCCGTCCAGTTCGGCTTCCACCGATTGGGCCCGTTCCTCGATTTCGTTCAATCGGTTCTTCAGCGCCGCCATGTCGTCCCGGGCGGCGCCTGCTTGTTCGATCCGGGCTTCGATTTCCTTGATTTCCCCGTTCCGGTCGGACAGTTCCTGCTGGAGCCTCGAGAGTTCCCTTTCTGCCGCGCTGGCTTGTCGTTTCAGGACCTCCTGGTATTCCTTCTGCGCCGCTTCCAGGACCTCGGCCTGGGTCTGGGTCTCTTCCTTTGATTGCCGACGCAGGTCGATGTTCGATTCTTCCAGGGACTGGATTTTCCGGGTCAGACGGTTGTTCTCGTCCAGGGCGGACTGCAGTCGTTCCTGGGCCTGCTCCAGGGAATTGAGCTGCTCCACCAGCTTTTCGGCATTTTCTTCCTTGATTTCGATCTCGCGACGATAGGCTGCCTCCCGCTGGGCGTAGAGTTCGGCGGCCTCCACCAGTCGGGCGTTTTCCTGGGTGAGCCGTTTCTCCCGTTCGATGGCCTGGCGGGTCACTGAACCGTCGGCCGGTGGTTGATGCGTGGGTGTGTGAGCAGCGGGTTGTTCCGCGGCCGGCGCGGGGGCCGGAGCCGGGTCAAGCGGTTTCTGAGGCGGCGCCGGTTCGGGGGCACGCGAGGCGGTTTCCTTGCGGCGCTCGTCGATAATCCGCGACAGGGCCGGTGCCAGCGCATCGATCTGCAGGGGTTTTTCCAGGTGGTGGTTGCAGACGGCCACCGCGGCCTGGACGACCTCTTCGGGGAAGTTGTCCTTTGGGTTGGTGATCAGGACCAGGGGGGTGGATGTCCGGTCCGTGGCTTCCCGGAATGCGTGGCAACTGGAAAGCCCGCCCGGGACAGTGGTGCTCAGGAAGACGGCGTCCAGGCTGGTTTTCCTTGCGATATCAAGGCCATCCGCCGTGGATTCAGCGGTGACCACGTCGAAAAGCTCCACGTCCAGCAGGTGGGTCAGGAGGTTGCGTGTACGCCTTTCGCTGTCCACGGCCAGTATAATGCCTTTGCCCATTTGCTGCTCCGAACGGAAAACCCCATATTCCAAAGATATTCCCTACAGGGACAGATACTGTCAAGTTTGAGCAATCTGTGCTGTGGCGCAAATTGCCGTTGATCGCTTGATCGTTTGGTCGTTGATCGTCCAATCTGTAGATGAATTGGAAGTACAGATTGCGACCGGCCGCACGGCGGCCGGGCAAGGGGGGGGGCCGCGCGCGCGCCCCTGGTCAATGGTGCCCGGATGTCTGATTTCGAAGCAGATACCTTTCCGGTATTTTCAAATTGATACACCGACACTATCCTGAGTTATCCAAAGGTTGTTTTCAGCGAAGATTCCTCATGTTTGTTGACGAACACGGAAATCCGCCGCTGACCGGGCCTTCCCGATACCCACAGGGACAGATGGCTTGTATGCTCGGCAGGATCCATCGATGATGTGGTCAGATCGCACGGCGGCAAGGGAGGTTTCCACATGATTGGTGCCCGCGCAATCATCCTGACCGCTTTCTGTCTGACGGTCTTTCCTTTTGGAATCCGCGCCGAGCCCCTCTTCCCGGCCGGCAAATACCCTGACCTGGATCAACAGATGGAGCGTCATGGTCGGCAGTTCTATGCCCTCACGGCCGCCCCGTTCGGCCTGTCACTCGATGCCTACCCCAACAGTGCCGAATCCGTGGCGCTCATCGATCAGTTCCTGGCCCAGGACGCCTCGGACGACGTGGAGGACGTGACCGGGAAGCATCCGCTCGAGCTTCTGGCCGCCTACGGGGAATACGGTGACCTGGGCTTTTTCGGCGGCGCCGGCGTGGTGGCCACGGCCTTCGAATACCTGACCTACAAGAAGTTCGGCGCCCCCAAGGCCGATCTCGACAGGGCCCGGGCGCGGGTGGTGCGTGCCGCCGAGTCCTGGCACGTGTTCAAGGTCGTCACCGGCGGGGGTGGACTGGTGGCCCGGGGGATTCGCCGCCTGGTGCCGGAGAACCCCTCAAACCCGCCCATTCCCAGCGCGGCGGTGGAGACCACGCCCCTGTTTGACGGGGACGGGGACCCTCTTCCCCAGCCCAAGAACAACGGCACCTTCAGGGCCGACAATTCCGGCGGTGTGCTGCCCCAGGGGTCCTGGGTCTGGGCGGATTCCTGCTCCAAGGACCAGATGGTGAACTCCACCAGCCGACGATAGAGATGTCTCAAGGTCCCCCCTGGTATCCTCCCCATTCACCCAGGGCAAACGCATCAAAATGTTGAAACAGAAGCTACGCACGACCGATAGACAGCGTGAACGTGATCGTGTTCGTGAACGTGGACGAAAGGTGCTGACATGTTGGCTTACGAACGTCCCGATGTGGGCCAAAGCGTCCACGACCACGAATTAGATGCGTTTGCCCCGCCTCATTCATCGGGCAGGTCTGGCGTGTATCGGCAATTCAGTATAGATCGCATGTATGATGACCTGTCAAACCCCGTGAGGTGGGATCCGTGTCTGAAAGTCGAACCGATTCCAGTTTCAATTCACCCGCGGCCACGGGGTCCCTGGTGATCCTGGCCGCCGTGGCCCTGGGGGCGTCCCTGTACTTCATGCGCCCCGTGCTGGTGCCCCTGGTTCTGGCGATCCTGGTGTCCTACCTGGTGTCGCCCCTGGTGGACCTGGTACAGGTGAAACTGCGCACGCCCCGCCCCCTGGCGGTGGTGGTCGCCCTGCTGGCCGCCGCCGTGATCCTGGCCCTCCTCGGGTTGCTCATATCGTCTTCTGTGTCGAACCTGGCGGACAAGGGGCCCCTCTACGAACAGAAGATCCTGTCCATGGTGGACCAGGCCTCGGCCCTGCTGGAGGACTGGGGCATCCCCATCGACGCCGCCTCCATCAAGACCCAGTTGTCCGAGTTGCCCATCGCCGACATGATGCTCGGGACCCTTAATTCCGTGGTGAACTCACTGTCGAACTTCGTCCTGGTCCTGATCTTCGTAATCTACCTGGTGGCGGGGCGCACGCCCAACACCCAGAAGACCGGCATCTACCGGGAGATCGACAGTCGTATCAAGCGCTACATCAACGTGAAGGTCGCGGCCTCCGCCGCCACGGGCCTGCTCACGGGCGTGATCCTGGCGCTGTTCGGCCTGGACCTGGCCGTGGTGTTCGGGCTGCTGGCCTTTTTGCTGAACTTCATCCCGTCCGTGGGTTCGGTGGTGGCCGTGATCCTGCCCCTGCCCGTGGCCCTGGTCCAGTTCGACAGCACCCTGATCATCGCGCTGTGCGTGGCCCTGCCGGGCGTGGTCCAGTTCACCATCGGCCAGGTGCTGGAACCTCGGTTCATGGGCACGGCCCTGTCACTGCACCCCATCACCATCCTCCTGTCCCTCGTGTTCTGGGGCATGCTCTGGGGCGTGACGGGCATGCTCCTGGCGGCGCCCATCACCGCGGTCATCAAGATCGTCCTGGACCGCATCGAGGCCACCCGGCCTATCGGCGCGCTTCTCGCAGGAGAACTTCCGGAGTCCTGATGGGGGAGGGCCATCGTCAATGGTCCATGGTTCCAGGATCTTCATAATAGGCTTGGTACCCTAATTTTCCATAACCCATCGACTAGAACCGATACTCCAGTTCGGCGCGCAGCCAGTGGGCGGGATTGGGGAAACGGTCGTCGGTGCTGGTCCGGTCGTCGAGCCAGGCATAGATTTCGTAGCGCAGCTTGAATCCGAACGTCTTCTGGAACCAGTAGCCGACCTGCAGGTATCCCCAGATCGACTGTTCCAGGTACCCGTTGTCCGCGATGTCCTCGTACAGGTACCGGACCCGGGCGCGCAGTTGCAGTTTGTCGATGGGGGTGTAGGCCACCATCAGCCAGGCCGATAGGTCCTGGCGAAACCGGTCGTCGAAAGCCGACTTGCCATCGTCCAGCCACCGGTGCTGGTACTTGGCCGTGATGGACACCCGCTTGTGGGGCACGAATTTCAGTCGCAGCCCGGCCACGAACTTTTCCCCCGAACAGGGGACGGGTTCGCCTTCCGGTGTCTGGTCGAAGGGAACCTCGTAGCAGTTCAGGCGGGTCGCGGAATCCAGGTCGCGATCCTGGTACTCCACCCAGATCCCCGGTTTGAACCACCGGGCCACGCGGTAGTCCATCTGGGCCGTGATCCGCATCTTGAGGGCGCCGTCGAACCCCAGGCTGTGGGTCCAGAAGTCGATGCCCGATCGCAGTTCCAGGTCCTGGACCACGCCGGTGTAGCCCACGCGGATCCCCATTTCGTCCCTGGCCCTCAGGCCGTCGAATTCGTCGGCGGCGGACACGGGTCGGGCGTATGGGTTGTTGAAGTCCCGGTGGTAATAGCGGGCCGACGTTTCCAGTTCGTGGTCGGTCCAGGTGAGGGTGGCGCGGAAGATCCCGGCCCAACCGTCGCCCGCGGGCTGAGAGTCGAAGCTCCGCGTCACTTCGGCGAACAGGTCCACGATGTCGGCGCCCCAGGAGGCGTCGATTCCCACGGCGCCGAAGGGGCCGCCGTAGGGCAGGCGGGACCATTCCTGGAAGTCCAGGTCCATGCCCTCCACCAGCCAGTGCACGTCGGCCCCGTACCCCGTGATCCCGATGTGGGAGCGCCGGTCGAAGAAGTAGGCCAGGTTGGCCCCGGCGGTCAGCTCGTTGAACATCTCGGGCAGGGTCTGGTAGGAAAACCGCGACGTGGCGTCACGAGGGTCGTCCCGGCGGCGGAACACCGTGGGCGCCTTGCAACTGGGGTTGTCGTCGTCGGTGGGGTCATCGCACCTGGTGCGGTCGTAGATCTCGTACTGGTAGATGTCCTTGGTCTGGTAGGAACCGAAGGCATAGGCCTGGAACCAGCCGTCGCCCACCGGGCCGGACTTGAGGCCCGCGGCCAGGCCTCGCAACCGGTTGGTCCACTTGTAGTCCGGGGAACGGTACTCGTTTCCATCCATGCCGCGGCAGGGGCTCAGGTCCAGCTCTCCGGCGGACTCGCGGCACTTCAGGGACAGATCCTGGCTGTAATAGACCGCGTCGTCCACCCGGATGCCGTTGGGGGTGGTGGCCTCCGTGTTGTCGAAGGTCAGCCGTTGCCCGAACCCGATGCGGTAGGTTCCACCAACGATGTGGTAGTCGTCGGTTTCCCACTCGATGAAGTACTTGGGCACGTGGAACTGGATGGAGGGGGCCTTGGCCGACATGGCGTCGCGGACCGGATCATGGGAAACGTCGGACAAACGGGTGCGGGACAGTACCCCGATGAGCCCGACCTTCAGGTTCTGCAGGGTGCTGACCTCGGCCCCCAGCCACATGCTGGGCACCTCGTCGTCGCCCCCCACGTAGGAGGTCCGGTATCGGATCCGCCCACTGGTGTCCCACAAATCAGCCGAGGGCTCCGTGATCACCAGGAAGGGGGCGATGGCCGCCAGCTTGCGGCGGCTGATCACGTCGGCGGCGATGAGGGCGGCGGGGTCCTGGATGGGGCCCGTGTCCTCCCGGTAGTCCAGGATGATGTCCACGTCGGCATAGTTCAGGTTGGGCAGGGAGTACAGCGCCTCACGGCCCGCGGAATTGAGATCCACCCCGTCGTGGAGCAGTTGCACCAGCACGTCGAAGGCCGTTTCGTCGATTTCCCCCGTGGCCAGGAGGTCCAGCAGGTCCTCTTCCGTTTCCACGTCCACGAACACGCCGTAGTCGTCCGCCTGCGCAACATGGGGAAGGGCCAGTACCAGGGCAAAAACCACCACCAACGGCAGCAGACGGACAACACCGCTGGAGTCGGCAGAACCGGTCCCACGGGATGCAATCGAGACCGCAGTAGATGGCTTCCCGAAACCGGTTCTAGTCACAGGCTACCTCCATGCAAGCGCCCCACATGCCCCAGTTCCCGGCCTTGGCCTGAGCCTCCAGGGCCTCGAACTCGTCCTTGCGGTCCTTGCCGTTGGGCGACACGTACAGCACGCAGGCGCAGCCCCTTTCCACCAGCAGGCTGTTGACCTCCCGGTCCCCCACCCACACCCAGGCCAGGAGACGGCCGAAGTGGTCCGTGCACTCCAGGTCGTAGAGCAGGGTCACTTTCTTGTTCAGCACCAGGTCCTGGTTGAACAGGGTCACCTCGGTGCCGAAGCAGTCGTTCTTTCCCCCGGTGGTCTCCGGGGTGTCCACCAGGAGGTAACGGATCTTGGTCCCGTCCTCCAGTTCGACGGTGTCGCCGTCGATGACCCGGGTCACCAGGGCGGTGGAAGGGCCGCATCGTTCATTCACCGGGTCGGGTCCGCAGGCCGTCAACGCCAGGACCGCGAGACAGGTGACTATCGATCTCAGCGCCATATCCGTCACTGACAGACCGGGTTGGCGTCACCGGGCGTGCCCAGGTCACCGCTGCCGTAGCCATCAACCCCCGGGCACCAGTTCTCCGGGTCGTCGTTTTGCGCCGGGTCCGCATTGGCCGGGTCCAGGGCCGTGGACTTTCCCTCGGCCGTGGACTTGTAGGCGATCTGGTCCAGGACCACGCCTCCTACGGCGAGGTAGAGGCCCTTGTTGGTGTTGCTAATCTGAAACGACGGGAGGGTGAAGTCCACCGCGGGCAGGCCGCCGTTCACAAGGGGATCGTCCTTCCGGGCGAACAGCACGTAGGAGCCGGCGGTCACGGTCAGACATGTTTCATCGCTCAGTGTCATTTTCGGGTCGTCCGCTACGAGTTGTCCGATCTGCAGGCCGTTGAGGTCCACGGCCGTGTTCACCAGCACCTCGAACCACTCGCCATCCTTGTCATCCACGTTATACGGGTTGGCCATGAACTCGTTGATCACCAGGTCCCCCAGGAAGGGCGCCACGGGCTGGCGCTCAATGGTCCCGTCCATGCATGTGCCCGGGGTCACACCGCCCTCGCAGGGCTCGTTGGCCGCACCCGGCGATCCCAGCAGGTCCTCTCCGTCCTCGATGGTCACGAGGGTCGTGGTGGCCGTGCACCACGCGTTCACGTCGTCGTTGGCCAGGGCGTCGGGCGCCCGGTCCCCGTCGAATCCCAGGGAGGCGCCGGACTCCGTGTCGCCCCAGACCATGGCGTCGATGATGGCCCCGCCGCATTCCAGGGCCAGCCGCCCCCCCGAATTCCGGAAGTCCCCCAGGCCCGTGCCGAACCCGTAGTGCACGTGGCCCGGCAATTCCGCGGTGGCGTTCCCCAGCACCACGTACCCGCCCGCCGCCACCCGGAGGTTGCCGATGGTGTGGAAGTTCCGGTCCGTGCCGTCGGTGCGACTGGCCGTGATCTCCACGCCGTCCAGGTCCAGGGCGGACCCCGTGGCGTTGAAGACCTCGAACCACTCGAAGCCCTTGTCCTCGCCCTCGGGGTTGGCCAGCAGCTCGGTGATCACCAGGTCGCCCGCCAGCAGGGTGTCGCAGGCATCACCTCCGCCGCCCGAGCAGCCCGCCAGGGCCGCCAGCAGGGCCGCGCACAGGGTCACAGTCGCTCTATTCGTCATGGTTTTCCTCTGCCGCCGGTGCTTCCGTTTCCTTCGTTTCCATGGCGTGGGCTGGCAACGGCATGCCTACCACCTGGCCCGGATCCTTGATCACCATCTGGAGGTTCGACCGACCCGTGCGTTTGCTCCGGTACCGCGTGATGGTGCCGGCCACTCGCACGAACTCCCCCCGCCACCGTTCGATGCCGGACCGTTCGAACACCTCGCGGTCATAGAAGACCAGGGGGAAGTCGGCAAATTTCCGACGGCTCAGCATCACCCGGACCAGGCCGCTGTCGTGGCGTACGATCTCACCCACCGAGGCCAGGATCACCGCCCGCTTTCCTTCCAGGGCCTCGATCTGCCGCATGGCGTCCCAGCGCGTCAGCAGCACGTAGTTCGGCCGATCCACGGCCTCCTTTTCGAAGTCCCGTATGAAGTCGCCCCGGCCGTTCCACCAGGCGATGCGCTCGGGGTAGTCGTCGTAGTGCATGCCGTCCGCGGACCAGATGCCCAGGCCCTTTTTCCGGGCCTCCTTTTCGGCGGCCACGAACTCGTCGTGGAAACGGCGGGAATAGGAGTACTTGGTGAAGTAGGGGCTCATGCCGGCCCGCACGCACTCCAGGTTGTAGTTGACCCACCGGCCGTCCTTGGGGGCGAACACGTAGGCCAGGTAGCGGTTGTAGTAGCCCCGGCTCTCCTTGGGGTGGTCCCTCTCCAGGCGCACCATGCGCAGGTCCTTGAAGAACGCCTTGGCAAAGGCCTTCGCCTCCTCGCCCAGGGGGGTCGCGGCCTTGACCGGCCGACTGGACCCGGCCCGCTTGGCCTCCAGGTAGGCCCCCCAGCCCTTCTCGAACAGGACCCGATCCTGCTTGTGCTTGAAGGTTTCCTCGGTGTCGATGGCCAGGAGGCGCAGGCTGTTCTTCAGGCCCTTGACCCGGATGGTGTCCCCGTCCAGAACCGCATCCCGTGCCAGGGTGTACTCACCGATGACCAGGCCCGACTCTTCGAATTTCTTGAGGCTTTCCTTCAGGTCGTCCCGGGAATAGCGCTTGCTGGTTTCCTGGCTGGCGGAGCAGTGGGCCATCGCCACGGCCGCGAGGGCCAGGATCACCAGGGACGTGATGGGTCGGAGTCTCGTCAGTTGCATGGTGGGTTTGCCTCCCCCGGGGTTCCCGGCAGACCATGCACAAGGTCGCCCGTGTAGGCCGGATCCCTGTCGTCCACGCACCACTGTGTCCCGTCGAAGGACCAGGTGCCCGCGGACGGCAGGTCCACCCAGGTCCCCTCGTGCACCTTCACGTCGTTGCCCTGCCCGTCACAGGCCCACAGTTCCACAAGGGCGTTGTCGTACAGGCTCGACCCGAACTGGGTCTCCCAGCCGTAGTCCACGTGGTCGGGCCGTTCGTCGTTTGGGAACCGGCCCGCCACCAGGTAGCCGCCGGGCTCCACCACCAGGCTGGAATCCAGCAGGGTGACTTCGCCGAAGTCGTGGCAGGCGCCGGGCTCTCCCTGGCAGAACTCGCTCGTCCCGCAGTCCGTGTCCACGACGCACTGGCAGAAGCCCTGGCACGATTCGTCCGTTTCAATGTTGCAACTACAGTCACAACTCGCCGAGGGCTTGCTGCAGCCGTTGCGTGTCTGGTTCCTCAGCCGGATCAGCAGTCCCCCGGCTTCGATGGGCATCGCGGTGGGGTTGAACAGCTCGATCCACTGGCCCCAGGTGTCCAGGTCGGTCTGGCCTCCCCGGACCTCGGACACCCTCAGGTCATCGGCCGCCACCGCCGGGCAGACGGGGTCCAGCGGCCCGCGGACACAGGCCGTGACCAGCAGGCACGCGACGGTAATAAGTCCAGCTTTTTCCATGGGGTCCTTCCTCCGATTGCCGGAGTCCAACGACCGGATGATAACATCGGTTGTCCGATACACGAGGTGAGATTTTCATGGATGGCAAGGGAAACATCTCCACCGAACGGCGCGGACACCTGTTTCTGATAGGCATCGATCGCCCGGACAAGCGCAACGCCTTCAGCCTGGACATGTATATGGCGCTGAGCCGCGTCTTCGGGGAACTGGACGACGATGACGAACTGCGGTGCGGCGTGCTGTTCGCCCATGGAGATCACTTCACGGCGGGGCTGGACCTGCCCGAATGGACCGGGGCCCTTGCCGGCAACGGACTCCCCGTGTCCGATGGCGGGGCCTGCCCCATGGGCCTCTACGGCCGTCGCGTGACCAAGCCCCTGGTGTTCGCGGCCCAGGGACTGTGCCTGACCATCGGTATCGAGCTGATGCTGGCCACGGACATCCGGGTGGCCGCCCGGGACACTCGGTTCGGCCAGATCGAGGTGAAACGGGGCATCTATCCCGTGGGCGGCACCACCCTGAGGCTGGCCCGCGAGATCGGTTGGGGCAACGCCATGCGGTACCTGCTGACCGGGGACGAGTTTTCAGCCGACGAGGCCTTCCGAATGGGACTGGTGCAGGAAGTGGTGGAACCCGGCGCCCAACTGGACCGCGCCGTGGACATTGCACAGACCGTGGCCCGGCAGGCCCCGCTGGGTGTGCGGGCCACCCTGGCGTCGGCCAGGCTCGATCAGGAAGTGGGCGAGTCGGCGGCGGCACGGCGGCTGCTCCCGGACCTCCAGCCCCTGCTGGCCAGCGAAGACGTCCAGGAAGGCATCGCGTCCTTCATGGAAAGGCGCGAAGCCCGGTTCAAGGGACGGTAGACAGCCCTAGTGCTCCTGCATCCACTTCTTGATGAAGGCCACCTGGGTTTCCACCTCTTCTTCGGTCTTGGCCAACCCGATCTTTTCGACCTTGTTGCCCACGAAGGGGATCTTCACTTCCAGTTCGGTGTTGAAGACCATCCGGGTGCTTCCCCCGTCTCCGTGGAACTCCAGCACACCCGACAGAAAGAACTTGTCGGCGGCCATGGAGGGCGTCACCTTCCACACGAGGGTGCCCGTTTCCGGGTCCAGCACGTTGTCGTCGATGAACTCGTCCACTTCGGCCCTGCGGAATGGCTGAGGGATCCGGGAGGGTTCCGTGGCCTTGACCTTCTTGCGGAGTTTCCCCCCGGGCATTTCCTCCTTCTCGAGGATCTCCACGGACAGGGCGCCCGAGTTCTTCAGCTTTTCGATGTAGAAGGTATCGTCGCGGTAGGCTTCAAGGACCTGCTCAAGGGGCGCCGAGATCACGTGCTCGAATCGGACCTTCATGCCTGCCTCGTCGTTGGGGTTTCCTGCTGTGGATTCTGCTCTTCACCGGCTCGAATGTAAAGAAAGGGACCGGCAGAGGCGTCTCAGTTCACCCTGTTCGGATTCCGGGAGGACGGACATGGCCCGGGCAATGGCCAGGGCATGGCGGGGAATGAGCTCTTCCACCACCTGCCGACCCTTTTCCGTCAGGATCACGTTGACCACGCGCCGGTCGGTCTTGAGGCGGGCCCGAATCACCAGGCCCTGCTTCTGCAGGTTGTTGATGATGGTCACGAGATTGCCCGTGCTCTTCCCGATCCGACCGGCCAGTCCGGTCTGGGACAGGGACCCATCGTGACGCAGGGCCGCCAGGACAGCGAACTGTGACGGCGTCAGGTGACCGAAGGCCCTGTCCCGGACCAGCGAGGCCGCAACGGCCCAGGCCGCATCCATCAACGCAAGGAACGAGTCGAGGGGCCCGGCTTCGTCTCCGGGGGCTCGATCACTGGTTTCCATATAATGCTCCTGGTCGAATGATTAGAGGTTAAATGTTTAATGTCGAACAGTCAAGGGCGCCCTCAGGGCCCTGGACTTTGCCTGATTTGGAGTGCGCAAGCTTGCTTGCGCTTTATCCCTGCGGGACCAGTGCCGCCAGGTCGGCCACGCAGCCCGGCGCCGGACAGCCCGCCCCGCCGCAGGGCTTCCACGGTGCCGTGGTGCATGATCACTGGCACGCCACGCGAACGGGCCCGGTCCACGGCCTGCGCCTCCACCCCGTGCGCAACACGGGGCTCTGGGTTATCATGAGGCCCCACGAGCGGAGGTGGACCATGCGGTGCCTGGTGATGCTCACGGCTGCGACAGGTCTGGCGGGATGGGCGGCCACCGCCGTTGCCGACGAGGCGCCATGCCCCGCAGGGGCCAGGGAAACCCTGGAGCGGACCCGTGAGGGGAAGATCACCTCCTGCAAGAAGGAAGACGGAACCCTCCACGGACCCACCATCCGGTACTGGCTCAACGGTCTGCGGAAGGAACTGGTGGAGTACCGGGACGGCGTCAGGGACGGACTGTCCATCCAGTGGAACGACAAGGGTCGACGGGTCAAGGAGATCGTGTACGAAAAAGACGAGGCCGCGTCCGTAAAGGCCCCCATGGCCGAAAAGGAGCGGGTGGAGCGGCCCCCCATGGAGCCGGAAATGGTGGAGGGCAAGGAAGGGCCCGACCAGGGCAAGCACGACAACGGGAAAAGGGCCTACAAGGGGCGGTGGAAAAAAGGCTTGCGCGTGGGCGCCTGGACCTGGTGGCACCCCAACGGGAAAAAGAAGAAGACGGCTTCCTACCGGAAAGGCCTGGTGAACGGCTCGGTCCGCACGTGGTTCGACACGGGAAGGAAGGAGTCCCAGGGTCGGGTGGTGGACGGCTACAAGGAAGGCGTCTGGACGTTCTGGCACCCCAACCGGAAGGTCTGGAAGAAGGGCCCCTTCGAGCAGGACATGATGAACGGCACCTGGACCTACTGGCACGACAACGGCCGCAAGCAGGGGCGGGGCGGCTACCTGGACGACCTGAAGGAAGGGCCGTGGGAGGCCTGGCACGACAACGGGAACAGGCAGTGGGTCGGCGCCTTCGATGCCGACAAGCGACATGGCCACTTCCGGATCCATGACCGGGAGGGTCGGCTGACCGACGAGGGCCCCTATGAGCACGGCCAGCTGTCCGGTTGCTGGATCGCCTGGCACGGCCCGGGGCACAAAGCCGAGGAAGGGGACTACGAGGCCGACCAGAAGACGGGGATCTGGACGCGGTGGGACCCCGATGGACGCCGCATATCGCGGCGGACGTACAAGGCCGGAAAGCCCCATGGTGCCTGGACCGCGTGGTATTCCACCGGTTCCGTGAAGGTCGAGGAGGTCTTCGAAGAAGGGCGTCTGCAGGGCATGCGGACCCTGTACTTCGAAAACGGGAACCAGGCGGAGCGTGGCGCCTGGGTGGACGGAAAGAAGGAGGGGCCCTGGACACTGCGGCATGAAAATGGAAGGACCCGGGAGTCGGGCGCCTACCTGGACGACAAGAAGGATGGGTGCTGGATCCGGTTCCTCCCGAAGGGCAGGGTCAAGGAAAGCGCCCTGTTCAAGGCCGACAAACCCGGCGAGCCTTGTGCCGGGCGTTGATCGCTTATCGCCTGTCGCCTATCGCAGGGCGGCACGCCAGCGCCCGCCCGAGATTAGCGCCCGTAGCATCGACGGAGTCGGTGCGACCAGGGGGGTCATAGGGGGGCTGCGCCCCCCTTGAGTAAGAGAAGCGCCAAGCGCAGGGCCGCGCACCAGCGCCGGCCCGAGATTGGCGCCCGTAGCATCGACGGAGTCGCCCCTACAAGGGGATCAACGATCGTGGTTGTCATGGAAATTCGACTACCGCTTTTCTATCAACGTGATTTCCGGTCGGGCCGGCAGCGGATCCATGGAAATCAGGAAGCCCTGGACCCGGGCCTGCATGAGGGCCCTGCCGGCGTCCTCGCTGAAGTGTGACGACACCGCGATACGACCGTTTCCGATGCGTTCCCGGATGGTGGGGGCCAGCAGGATGTTATCGTCCAGGACCACGGCCAGCCTCTCACCCACGTGGGCCGCGGTGTAGTCCGCGAGCCTTTTTGCTCCCGCCTCGCCCAGGTGCAGCACCGTCCGGTACCGGCCGTCGGGGTCCTTGGCGATGGACATCCGCTCCACGTCGGAATTATTCAAGATCAACCGGGTGACGAGGACCATGGCAAAGGCGCGCTTTCCCTGCTGCTGGATGCCGATGGCGCGGTCCTTGGCTGTCACCTTGGACGCGATGCGCTGGGCGATCTTGATGAGGTAGGGGGGCTCCCTGGAGTCCAGCATGGCGGACTGGCCCGCGTGCTGGATCAGGCCGATCTTCAGCCGTTCGGTACCGTCCAGTTCGGCATGGGCCAGCTCCAGGATCCGGCTCTTCTCGTCCACGGGAAGGACCTCGAGCTTTCCCTGGAATCCTGCCACAAGATGCACGACATCGGGAGACGCCACGTCCTTCACGGTGACAGACAGGACCCGGGGCGGCTTGACCTCCACCCGCGGCTCCTTGGCTCCGGCCGTGGTCAGGCGCTTACGGAGCGTGTCCGCCGCCGCCTGGATGTCCGTCTTGTCCGGGAATTTCAGTTCCAGGGAGATGCGGGACCGACCGGGGCTGATCAGCTGGATTGGTGGCTGTTCCGGCGAGGCCTTTTCCGCCTTGGTGGCCACCGCGGACTCGGGCATGGCTGCCTTCCGTGGCGGTGCAGGTGCCTTGTCGCCGGACTTGCAGGCCCACTGCGCACCTGGGAGGCACAGGGCCGCGACCAGGCACGTCTTCAACCACGCAGAATTCTTCATCGTCTTCTCCCTGGGCGGGCCCGCGTGTGGCCCGCCAGTCAATTCATTGCCCGCTCCTGGCCCGAAGGACAAGGCCGTCACCAGGGCCGAAGCAGCGGCGGCCAGACCAACAATATCACCAACAGCGTGCCCATGGCGGTTGAGGCCACGAGCATCAGCATGACCACGATCTGGTAGCGGATGGAGGCCAGGGGGTCCACGCCGGCCAGGATCTGGCCGCTCATCATACCCGGTATGAAGACAAGCCCCACGGCCATCAGCGCATTGATGGACGGGATCATCCCCGCCCGCATGGCGTCCACCCCTATTTATCGGCCGTCGCGTGAAAAGGATTAGGCCGGAAAACACCCGGTCAGCTGAAAAGCCACCAGAGTGTCAGGATCGCCAGGGCCGCAGCGCCGGCTCCAGCTACGTACAGGGCCACGGGCCAGTTGTTCTTCGACGGATCGGGCACCTGGATCGAATCTTCCACGTAGCGGCCCACCTGCATCAACAGGTCCGATGTATCGATGGCATTGTTGGAGATCTGCTCGATGTTCCATTTCGAGGCGCCCGCCGGATACAGCCGGTCCAGGTCCGCCAGCACCTCGGAGGCCGTGGCGTACCGATCCTCCGGTTTCTTTTCCAGGAGCTTCAGGATGATTCGGTCCATCTCCTGGGGGATGGTGGGGCACAGGGACGACGGGGTTTTCGGCGGTTGGGTGAGGTGCATCTGGATGATTTCCATGGGGACTTCGGAGTTGAAGGGGGGCACTCCCGTCATCATCATGTAGAGCATCACGCCCAGGCTGTACAGGTCGGTCCTGCCGTCCAGGTCCATCGCGCCCTTGGCCTGTTCCGGCGACATGTAGTGCGGGGTCCCCAGGATGATCCGGTCCCGGGTAACCTTCACCGTGTGATGGAAGCCGTCGTGACGGTCCGCCAGGACCTTGGCAAACCCGAAGTCCAGGATCTTGACCAGCAGGTGACCTTCCGGGTCCCGGGACAGGATGATGTTGCCCGGCTTGAGGTCACGGTGGATGACGCAACGCTTGTGGGCCACTTCCAGGGCCATGAGGATCTGCCGCATCACCTCGAGGGCATCTTCCATGGTCATGGTGCCCGAGCCCATGGCTTCGCGCAGGCCCGTGCCGGGGACGTATTCCATGGTGAGGTAGGGCGTGCCGTCGTCGGTCCGCCCGAAATCGAAAGTCCGGACCACCTGGGGGATGTTGAGTTCCTTGGTGACCACGGCCTCGACCCGGAACCGCTTGACCAGTTCCGGTTCGGAAGCCAGGGCGCCGTGGAGGTACTTGACCACCACCCTGTCGCCGGTGCCCGGATCTTCGGCGAGGTACACGCCGCCGGTGGCCCCGTAACCGATGCGCTGGATCACTTTCAGGGAACCCAGCAGGGGCTGTCCCACCCGGGCGTCCACGGCCCACCCGTCCGCCGGGCGTTTCTTGCGGCAGTGGTCGCACCGCTCCTGAACGGCCTGTACCGGTCGGCGGCACTTGTCGCACATCAATGGTTGTGCGGGTTCCATCCCCACCCTAAGGCCAGAAGGCCGCCACGGCGGCAACGAGCCAGATCAGCACGCCCAGGGACAGCTTTAACACGGTCCCGAAGAATCGACCGACCCCGGCGCCCACCCCCGATCGGACCGCCCGCCGGCTCGGCAGCCCGTCCTGTATCTCCAGGCCCCAGGCCCCGAGCCCGGCCCCGAGGCAGGCCCCCACCAGGGATCCCAGCAGGGGCACCGGGATGAAAATAGTGCCCAGAATGGCGCCGCCAAAACCACCCGCCAGCGCACCGAGGGAGCCCCGTCCCGTCCCTCCGCCGGCCTTCGAGCCCACCAGGGCCGTGCCCAGTTCCAGCAATTCACCCACGGCGGCCAGCGCGGCGAGGATCGCCAGGGTTTCGATGCTGAACAGTCCCCGGTCCCAGTGTAGCCAGGCCACCAGCGCAGTGGAAGCCACCATGAGCCAGTTGCCCGGCAGACCCAGCACCACGAGGAACAGCCAGACCCCGTTCAACAGAACTAGGCCGGTCGCCCACACGTATTCCATTGATCGTCAACTCCAGCGGCGAGTCCGCAGGGACAGGATCACCAGCAGGAAAAGGGCCAGGGCCCCGGGCGTCGACGCCCGTCCGGATGCCACGCAACTCCCGCTGCCGGTGCCGTCGTGACGCGGTCGGCACATACCGCCGTCGCACAACGCATCCGAACCACAGTCTTCTTCCGTGTCCCAGCCGTTTCCATCGGCGTTGCACCGCACCACCACGTTCTGAAAGGGGTGGCAGAGCAGGGTGTTGGCGACGCACAGGGAACCGCCGTCGCCACCGGCCTCCATCACATCCCCCGGCGTGGATGTTTCCGGAACCGCCTGGTCCCCCGTCGGGGGCACGTCCGTGGCGGGGCCGGCATCCTCGGCGAACGGGACCGGTTCGGGGATCGTTTCGGGCTGTGCCATGTCCGGCCGGTCTGGGAATTCCTTGTCAGGCTGGGGGGAGATGGTGCCCGAACAGCCCGGGGAGCCCGTGCCGGATCCGTCGATGCTCATGTCGAACGAACCCCGTCCGTCCGTGGCCCAGTCATAGAATTCCTCGAACCGTTTGCCGTAGTCGGCCACCTTCTGCCTCTCGGCGATGGTGGGAACCTGGCCCAGGGGGTGCACGATGATCAGCGCCCCTTTCCAGTGGCACTCGTCCAGGGCGGGGATCCGGTCGCCCTCCGACCGGATGACATCCTCCACGGTGAAGTCCAGTCGCGTGCCCTCGATGGTGGCGGTCTTGCCAGGCTGGATGGGCAGCGAGGACGAACCGGTTTCGTCTTCCATGTCCACCAGGAACTGGGGTTCCACATCCTCGGGCAGGCGCAACCCCATGAGGTACTGGTCCATCTGTGAAAACTTCGGGTCGTTGTAGGAGACTTCGAACTGGCCGCCGCCCAGGTCCTCGATGAAGGACCCGTACATCACCGATTTCGAGTTGTAGTAATAGGACCAGTGCTGGTTGAAGTCCGACTCCTGGTACCCGTCGCATTCCCCCGGCTGGGCCTCGCCAGAGGGCTCGTAGCCCCGGATGAGGCAGTGCTTGACGCCGTCCTCCTTCGTGAAGGTCACCGCCGCCAGCCACTGGTGGCCGAACTCGTGGGCCATCAACTCGATGCCGCTGAGGGCGTACCAGGGGATCCCGGTGTAGGTGGCATCGGGGTCGTCGGGGAGCACCTTCAGGTCCCCCATCTTCACGGCCTGCCGCAGCCGGGAATCGTACGAGCAGAACTGGGGCGCCGAGTTCACGGGGGGGCGCCCGATGCCCTGGGTCAAGTTCTTTACCGGCCAGCCCTGCTGGACGTTGGTGATGAAGTTCAGCGGGTAGGTGGTGAACACGAAGATGGCGTCGAAGTGGTCGGGGTACTTGGCATAGAAGGCGCAGGCCACCTTCTGCAGGTACACGTTGGGCATGCCCAGGGTCTGCATGTCCCCCAGGGATCCGTCCTCGTCGGCCACCAGGGCCACGTCGTAGGGCCCCACCTCGGCTGACACCGGCAGGGCCGCCAGGCAGACCAGGGCGACGGTAACGACGGTAAAGGTGGTCTTCATGATTCGCCTCGGAAAAGGGAGCCTGGTCAACTGACCCAGAGTGTAGTTGGTGTTTCCTTGGGTTTCAAACACCAGGGGAGGGTCTCCAGACCGTCCCACCGCGTCCTACAGCGCGACCGTGACCCAGACCGGTCGGTGATCGGACAGGTGATCGCTCAGGTCGCCGGGCCCGATCTCGGGTCACGTGCCGGTTTCCCGAGCGGCTGCATCCCCGGTCCGCCTCGCTCACCAGCAGCACGTCGGGCAGCAGGACCTCGGGGTCGTCCCGGAGCAGGGTAATCTGGCCCTCCAGGTGTTTGCCCCGTTCCAGGTTCCAGGCCATCACCAGCAGGGTGTCCCGGGGAGGTTCATCCGGGGGCGCAAAGGACTCGCCTTCCATTTCGCAATCGATGAAGGTCTTGTCGGGGGCCGATTCCGGGTCGTCGGAATGGGCACAGAGGCGGTGGTCAAGGTCCGGCGCCAGGGTCATCCAGGGATATTCCTCGAAGCCGTAGGGTTCGGGCACGCCGATTCAGTCCCGTCCATGGCCGTGTCGTGGATCGTGTCCTGGCCCGCGTCGGTCGTGCCGTCGTTCGAGCTTCCACATCCCGTTACGAC